>CAZCMD010000209.1:0-7273 GCA_964499695.1 uncultured Desulfatiglans sp. | reverse complement strand
AAAACACAGAAGATGCAGGGTTAAACAGAACCTCTACAGGGGCTGATTTAACCCCTATTCTTATGCTGCTCCTTCTAAATGATAATGACAATGATAACCTTGATGATGACTGGGAAATAAGATATTTCGGCACCCTTGCATATGGAGCAGATGACGATCCTGATTCTGATAATTTATCCAATCTAAACGAATATAACAATCATACTAACCCAAATAATTCAGACACCGACACCGATGGATTGACCGATGGCTTCGAGGTATTGAATGGATTAAACCCCAATGACACAGATACAGATGATGATACTATGGCCGATGGTTTGGAGGTTTTCTATGGCTTTAATCCGCTTGTTAATGACGCATATGGGGATATTGATAATGATGATCTCCCTAATTTCTGGGAGGTAAACTCAGGGACTAATCCGATAGTAAATGACAGAAACAGTGACCCTGATTCAGACCTCTACGCAAACTATTTAGAGTATATAGCTGAAACCAATCCGATCAGCTCAAACTCAACCCCTGTCCCAGGCCAATATAATAAATATGACAAGCTAGGCCGGTTAACCAGTACCGCAGTTATCGCAGATTACCAGATAACATATGAGATGTACTATGAATACGATGTTGCAGGAAATCGTGTGAAGAAGACAATACGCTAGAATTGATACTAAATATCTCAGCTATAGAACGATAAGGATACAACCATGAAACAATCAATCAGGAAAATAATAAATTATTCAGTTTTCATATTTTTTATCTCCATTGTCTTATCCATCAGTTTAACAGGATATGCCTCACAACCAGGTTGGCAGATAGTCACCGCTCCGCAACTAGTTAGTCCAGTAGAAGCAAGGGCAATTCTGGATAATATAAATGTAAAAGACACAAACCTGTCATCTAAAAAAGAGAACATACTTCTTATGTCAATGGGTGAAGGACTAACAACATCTGAAACCCAGGCGACCCCGCAAATTGTAGAACTTGCCAGGGCTTTAAAGAATGACCCAAAGCTTATCTTTGATTATGTAAAAAACCATATTGATTATGTCCCATCATTTGGCTCTGTTAATGGCGCTACTGCAACACTTCTTGCAGGCAGAGGAAATGATTTTGATCAGGCATCTCTTTTAGTAGCATTGATGAGAACTTCAGGGTTTACAGCAGATTATGTTTCAGGTGATGTAACATACCCTGCTTCTGACCTGGCTGCATGGATAGGCACTGATGCTACTCCTGTTGTAATAGCTCAGGTATTTGCCAATGGCGGAATTCCAGTATCATATGGCAGCAACTCGGTAACTCTGATGCGAGTCTGGGTTCGGGTAAATATTAATGGAACCAATTATGTCTTTGATCCTGCCTTCAGAAAGAACAACTACGAGACAGGTATTAACCTGGCCACCGCAATGGGGTACAATAAAACTGACCTCCTGAGTGCCGCTTCGACAGGAGCAACAATTGGCGCAGATTATATCCTGAATTTGGATGAAACTAATATTCGCGCAACTCTCCAAAGTTACAGCAACAACCTTGTAAATTATATCAGGGACAATAAACCGAATTCTGAAATCAGAGAGATAATAGGCGGCCCAAAGGGTATATATGAGGAGATTGCAACATACCCTACTACCCTTCCATACCAGACAAATATAGCTAATCAGTCAGTTTTTTCCACTATCCCGGATACCTACCGGCTCAAGGTCAGGGTACAGCATCAGGGGATTGACCGTACCTTTTCAAGTTTTGAGATTGCAGGTAAAAGGGTAACAATATTCTTTACAGGAACGAGTAATGCACCTCAATTAAAAGTGGAAGGCGAACTGGTTGCCACAGGGAATGCTACAACTATTGGAACAATATATAATTTAATTGTCACAGCAAACCATCCCTATGCATCAAGTGGTGGGACTTACTGTGACCAGACTGAAACATTCCATCTGAAAAGCGGGGGCGCATATGCTCTAGCATGTGATTTTGAAAACGTGTCAAATAATTTAATGCAGGAGCGTAACAAGACACTTACTGAGAATAAAGAAACAGGCACACCTGAGTCTGAGGCTGTTCTTGGGGAATCACTCAATATAATGGCAATGACCTGGCTTAATGAGTGTAATCTGGCTGAGAAAATGATGGGAGAATTGGCTGAAGTAATACCTGTAAGGCAGCATAAAATAGGGATAATGGCACAGGAAGAGGGGTATTATATTGACGTAAAGATGGGATATGTCACACCTTCCTCAGAACATGGCAATAGTAGTGCTGTTTTCCAATGGTTTTTTGCGATAGGCGGGTTCTCAAGCGCATTTGAACATGGCATTCTACAGCAGTTACAGGGGATTGATAGAATTGGCGTATCAACAGTAAAACTTCTACAGCTATCAAATGCAAGCAATAAAAAAAGTTTTTATGCTAACAGCAGTAATTTCTCTACAATTTCCCCTCAGTTGCAGAATTATCAAGCAGCCAAAATTACAGAAATCCAAGGCCTCGTTAATGCCGGCTTTAAATTAATCCTGCCACAGGATGCCAATATCGCGTTAAACGAATGGACTGGCCTTGGGTATATTCAGTATTACCATTCAGGAAACAGCGGGTCAGCAGGAATGATTATCTCCGGCGATTATAATGGAGGCTATTCCAGTATTTCCGAACCGGTAAATGTTAATGAAGTTTACTACCAGACCTCTCTTTCAGTGGCAAATATCAGCACTCAAGCCCATTTAAATACCCCTACAAGTATAGACCCCGTTGATATGCTTTCAGGGACTTTTCTATCCAATAATACAGATATCACATTAGGTGCATCAGGGACAATGGGATTGGGATTAACCCGCTCATATAACAGCAGTTCAAACTACAAAGATGGAGTCCTGGGAAGAGGATGGTCTCATAACTACGATGTGTTTCATGAAACACACTCTGATGGGAACCCTGGTTTGGGCAGAAGAACACCAATTGATTCCGCATCGGCGATTGTCTCTTTGTATATAGCAAATGACCTGATGGAAACTCAAGACAGTCTTATTAACTGGCTGGTTGCAACTCAAATACAAAAGTGGATGATTGATCAGTTGATTGAAAATGTAGTCACAGTCCATATGGGAAGTAAAACCCTTGATTTTGTCAAACTGGCAGATGGCTCTTATAACTCCCCGCCAGATACAACTGTGAAGCTGCTAGAAGGTACAACCTTCAGGCTTGAAGACCGGTTTGACACGACCATAAACTTTAATACAGATAGGAAAATAAGCTCAATTACTGATGAGGATAATAATGCTCTAAACTTTACATATTCAGGGAACAAGTTACAATCTGTCAGGGATGCCTTTCAAAGGTCTATAACCTTAACATATGATGGTGATTTACTGGATACAGTTACAGACTCCACAGGGAGATCAGTATCCTATGACTATACCAATGGTAACCTTACTGGTTTCAGAGACCTTGAAAATAAGCTATGGCAGTATGGATATGATTCAAAAAACAGGATAACAACCCTTACAAATCCCTTAAATATAACAACTGTCACCAATACATATGATGAACTTGACAGGGTTAAGACCCAGACAGTACCAAGAAAGATAAATGGCAGCATAGTAAACAGGACATACAACCTGTATTTTTCTGGTTACAGGAATATAGAAGAGGACACGGAAGGAAACCAGACAGTCTATTATTTTGATGACAAGGGGAGAACATTAAGTACAGAGAATGCCCTGGGTAACAGGAGTTATAGAGAATACGATGGGCAGAATCATGTTGTAAAGACGACTGATCCGAGGGGAAACGAGGCAGAGTTAATCTATGATGGCAATCATAACCTTGTAAAGGCAGTTGGGCCTTTATCAGGGACTGAATATGACTCCGGATATACATATGATGCAGAATTCAGGCTTACAGATACTTACCTCTCTATGAACGATGTTATACAAAGAAGCCTTTCTCATCGAGATTATGATTCTGAACATCACCTTGAGAAAGCAACCGTATACCCTGCTACAGGAAAACAGATCGAGAACAGCAACGCCTATTATCCAAACGGACTTACAAATACAACATCTGATGGGAGAGGTGTTGTTACCACATTAACATACGATTCATTCGGGAACCCTGATACCTCAAAGGTGGATAAAGAGCCTATTATTGATTATGGATACAACTCAAGGGGCTTAATGACAGACCTGAACGATCAGGCTGGTTCACATACAGGCTTTACCTATAATAACAGGGGGCAAGTTTTAACTAAAACAGATCCTCTAAGCAAGGCGACAAGCTACACATATTATGATGATGCTAGCCTTCATACGATAACAGACAGGGAAAACAATACCATCTCATACAGCTACACACCAAGCGGTAAGATGGATACAATAACCTATCAGGACACTTCAACAGTGAGCTTTCAGTATGATTCACGTGATAACCTGTACAGGATGTTAGATTCCATAGGCACAACCACATACAATGAATATGATGCAGCCAATCACCTTAAAAGGTTTACAGATGCACAGGGATTTGAGGTTTCTTATGGTTATGATGCAGCGGGAAACCTTACTACATTAACCTATCCGGGTAATAAGACAGTCACCTATACCTATGACGAACTGAACCGGCTTGAGACAGTTACTATCAACTGGGTAACAGGGACACCAATAAGCACATTTTACTATGATGAATCAGGGCGGCTTGATCAGATAGACCAGTTTAATGGGTCAAAGGTCTATTACGGGTATGACAATGCGGACAGGTTAACTGACCTTGAGAATGAAAAGGGTGACACAACACCCATAGCCACTTATCATTTTACCCTTGATAACAATGGCAATAGGACACATTTAGCGAAAAATGAGCCGATAACCTTTGACCCAGGCGCTCAAACCATTAACTATACATACAACACCCAGAAGAACAGGTTGTTGACCGCAGGAGCAGACACCTTTACCCATGATGACGAAGGGCAGTTGTCAGCGAAAAACAGTACATCATATACCTTTAATTATGAACACAGACTTAAGACCATAGGAAGCACAATACAGTATTTTTATGATGGCATGGGAAAAAGGGTAAGGGCAGTAAGGAGTGGTGCTACAACTAAGTATATCTATGATGCCAGCGGTAACCTGCTTGCTGAGGCCGATGTAAACAATGTAATCCAGAGATATTATATCTATGGTAATGGCTTAATGGCGATGGTAACAGCAGGAGGCCAGCTTTACTGCTACCATTATAATGCGACAGGAAGCACCATAGCCATAACGGACAGCAGCCAGAATATAGTGAACAAATATGCCTATACGCCCTTTGGGGAAATAGGCAGTGAACAGGAAGCATTTGCCCAGCCTTTTAAATATGTGGGGCAGTATGGGGTGATGTCCGAATCCAATGGACTTTACTATATGAGGGCTAGGTATTACGACCCCACATTAGGGAGATTCCTCTCCGAAGACCCTCTGGGGTTTGGGGGTGGGGATGTAAATCTATATGTGTATGTGAATAATAATCCGGTTATGTTTATTGATCCTTTAGGTTTATGCAAAACTATTGAAAGATCAGTCGAAATGTCATTAAAAGCTATGGGGCTACCACAAGACCCATCAAATATCTACCCTTATCTAGATGATTTCGCCGGAGTCAATGATCCTAAATTTGCTAATGGATGGAATCCTGCAAAATCAGTCCATGGTAATGCTTTAGAATCAGGCAAGATACCTGGAGTTGAACCTGAATTACATTTAAAATATTACAATGATCCAGAACGAGGCCAAATCATTGCTCCTGTCACTCCAACGAGTAGCTTGTCACATTATATAGATGCAATACAATGGTATCTTGGTGGAAATCCGAATTTACGAAATGCAGAGGAAATAATAAATGACCTACAATAAGAAATTATCTATGTCTTTTATCATTTTAACATTAATGGTATGCACTCTCATCTTAGCATGTGCACATTTTATTTTAAGCTGCAAAATAGATTATTTAATTGCCAAGTGGATGGGAGATGTACAAAAAATTAATGAATCTGGTTGGGTCTCTTATGGAGAAATTAAGTGGACATTAACAAGCCTACTTGGCCCCGCTTGGGCATTAAATATTTCTATAGCACTTTTTCTTTCTGTAATTGCAGGTTTTTCTCTTAGCATGGTAATTATAAATTTATTTTACAAATTAATTCCATTGTCACATACATATTATTGGCTGATTTGTATCGTCGTATTTACTTGGATTATTCGCATTCCATTACCTATGAGATATTCACTATTTTATTTTTCTTCTGTAAAATATTGAATAAGAATCGAAAGAAAAATGGTACGCGGTAAAAGAGATTTATCTCGAAGCATCCATAGGTGAATTTAAAATATGGATTTATGAAGATGGCACCCATATAAAAGGAGAAAACCTAAATGTGCCATTCGAGGCACTTGATTTTAATACCGAAGACGAACTAATCCATGCATTTCTAGATAAATTGCTGGGTTTAATTAAGTCGAGTACAATGATTTTAAAATCTATATAAGCATAAAATAACAGTCATGTTATGTGATAACGTGGAGTCTTCAAGATGATTTAGCATTGATACTGTTCATCATGGTAAGGGATGCGGACATACTCACTTTTGGAAATGGTAGGAGATATAATGTCTGGAGATTTTTTAAAACCTGATTTTAAAAAACGTAGTATTGAAACACAGTATAGAAATGGTGAAGTCAACATTTATGCATCAAAAAAAGGTTTAGAAAAATTAATTGAATTTGCTAATAAATTATTAGGAAAACCTAGTATAGGGCATATACATTTGGAAGACTATGAAGTATTAACAAAAGAATCATTAATCACTACTATTGCATTATTTGACGACCAAGACGAATAAGTCTTCAACGATGCATGCTCTAAATAATTAATGCTCTTTGAAAATTTAAAGAAATAGATAATGTGAGTTTTCAGTATGATTCACGTGATAATCTGTACAGGATGCTGGATTCCATAGGCACAACCACATACAATGAGTATGATGTAGCAAACCGGCTTAAAAGGTTTACAGATGCACAGGGGTTTGAGGTTTCATATAGTTATGATTCAGCAGGAAACCTCACCATATTAACCTATCCGGGTAATAAGACAGTAACCTATACCTATGACGAACTGAACCGGCTTGAGACAGTCACCATCAACTGGGTAGTAGGGACACCAGTAAGCACCTTTTACTATGATGAATCAGGGCGGCTTGATCAGATAGACCAGTTTAATGGGTCAAAGGTCTATTACGGGTATG
>CAZCMD010000208.1:0-7279 GCA_964499695.1 uncultured Desulfatiglans sp. | reverse complement strand
GTGTAGGTCTGACACTGATGCTTTAGTAGAGAGAATAGCTCCTGTTTCATCTGTCAATTTTTTATTTTTTCTTAGATCGAGGAGCGCATCACCCATCCTGATAAGACCTTCATGGGCAAAACCGGATATAACACCGGATAACTCCCTTGCCTTTTTTCCGAATTCAGCTGAGGCATTTGGAGATCTCCAGACCTTTTCATCAATTGCTTTATTTGTAAAGGTGGCAATCTCTGAAGCATAATTTTCAAAGGATTTCAGAATATCAGGTCTTTGGGGAAGGTCGGCAGGGAGCCTGTTTACGTTTTTTGCCGCCTGTCTCAGCATCCACTCCTGCCTTTTTTGATATTTCATAACCTGAAGGACGGTTTTGACCATCTCCTGATTACCCTTTTCAAGGGCATGGTCAAGAAAATAGTCCATGTCGCATGAACCGCCAAACAGATACACAAGGGTAAATGGGCCCATATGATAGCCGGCGCTGTTCGCATAATCACGGAAGAGCAATGGTGAAGCGCCTTTATCTGAAATTGCCACAGCCCCCTCTTCATAAAGGTGTTCCATGCCATATAAGGCCTTGCCGCCTTTGTTGATATATTTTTCAGGATGGGGTGAACTATTTTCAAGGTTCATGAGCTGATCCCAGAAGTTCCGGCCATCTGATCCTGGTGAAAGATCCTTAACCTGATCATCTGTGAGAAAACTGATTTCAAGGTTTTCGAGCTCTTCCGGGACAAGATGTACATCCCCTATACCTTCAGCGAAAATGCGATAAATATTCCCCTGGTAAAATGCTGCACTGGGTCCCATGATCACGAAATCGAGATCGCTCAAGCCTTCCATGTAGCATCCTGTTCGTTTCAGCTGGACAATACGCTCCTGATCATCTGCCGGGTAATCATTAACAACCCTGTTTTCCCTTTCCAGTACCCAGTATGCCGTGGTGCCAACAGCTGTTACAATGACATCTTCTCCTGCCCTGCCCATTGCATTGGTCAGGACAAGCCGTTTCATCCGGCTCAATACAATCCGGTCATCAGGATCAACCTGTGATTTCTGTCTTAATGGTGCATATAAATCCAGGCCACTATAGGAGAGCTTTAATTGATTATCCGGGTTCTGGCTTTTATTGAATTCATCAATGACACGATCAAGGTCAGCCGGTGTGCGGCAGAAACCATTTACTGAAAAAAGCAAAAAAAATATAGAAAATAATATTAAAAAAGCGGAGTTTTTTTTCACAGAAGAGAAAGGCATATAACCCCCTCGAACTGATATTTTTATTGGTTAAATCTGTCAGGTAATATCTACATCCTGTAAACGACACAGGCAGTATCTGTCAAGGAATTTTATTACTGTTTTTTCCCTGTTCATTGAGGTAAACAAACAGGTTATAAGCTCAATAAGTAAAAAATATAACTTAGACTTATGTTGTTGCATATGATAGACATATCTATCAGTAATATTTTACTGTTAATTCTTTTAAGCACCTTATTTATATATCTTTTACTTATATACATTTTTTAAGCAGACCATTGTCTGAATTATATTTCTTGATTTAATAATCATTTTTATTCAGGGAGATATCACAATAATGCAGGAATATAAGAGAAAACTTACAGCCATATTCAGCGCTGATGTTGCCGGTTACAGCCGCCTGATGGGAGATGATGAGGCTGCTACTGTAGAGACCCTTACTGCATACCGGGAAGTGATGTACTCTTTGATAAGGCAACACAGGGGACGCGTAGTTGATTCACCTGGGGATAATATGCTTGCCGAGTTTGCAAGCGTTGTTGATGCTGCACAATGTTCAGTAGCTATCCAGAAGGAAATTCAATCACGGAATAATTCACTTCCCGAAAATAGAAGAATGCAATTCCGTATTGGTATAAACCTGGGCGATGTTATCGAGGAAGGTGACCGGATATATGGCGACGGAGTTAATATAGCTGCAAGGCTTGAGTCAATCGCTGAACCAGGCGGGATCTGTATATCAAAGACCGCATTTGATCATATTGAGAGCAAACTTCCGCTTGGATATGAGTTTATAGGTGAGCAGACAGTCAAAAATATTTCAAAGCCTGTTTACGCATACAGGGTAATAATGGATCCAAGGGTGGTTTCAGGCAATTGGTTCAACAAGGTACTTAAACGATCATCAAGGACAAGAAACATTGTCATTGCTGCTGGAATTGTTATTTGTATCATGGTTATTATCGGTTTTTCCGGTATTTTAACCAGGTTCGGCGGATCTCAAACAGATCAAAACCGTGACCAGGGACCTTCCATTGTCATATTACCCTTTAAAAATATGAGTGGTGATCCGGATCAGGAAGCCTTCAGTGATGGAATCACAGAGGAATTGATCCATTCTCTTGCCAGGATAGATGGTTTGAGGGTAATTTCGCAAACCACATCCTTTTCCTATAAAGGAAAAAACCTCCCGATATCAATTATAGCCAATGATCTCTCTGTAACTCATGTCCTTGAGGGCAGTGTGAGAAAAGATGTGAATAAAATACGCATTACTGTACAACTAATAAGTGTGGCAGATGATGCACACCTATTATCTGAGACCTATGATCGTGAAATGAAGGATATTTTTGTAATCCAGGATGAAATAGCAAAGGCTGTTGTGGCAAAACTTAAAATCAGGCTCCTGGGGGATGAGTACGAAAAAGAAGGAGAGGTATCCATTGTTGGACATGAACGACGCTCTGGTATTAATGTAACAGTTAATGATGACGAGATTATAAGAGGAGGGCTCCTGGCTACCGGCTTGAACATAAAGATGGCAGGATCTGTAAAGGGCGGACTGGAGGCATATGGAGGTCATGTTATTATATCGGGTACAAGCCAGGATACTGTAAATTTTTGGGGCGGCGATGTCACCCTCTCAGGCAACTTTTCAGATAAAGTAAAAGGCAGCGCAGGAAACCTTGTTATATCTGGTACATTTGAAAAAGACCTTGAGGTTGACGCAAAACATATAAAAATAGCTCCAGAGGCTGTAATCAAGGGAGAATTTATATATTCCGGTAAACTTGAAAGGGAAAACGGATCCCAAATTATAGGAAAAATAAAACAATTGAATAAGACGAATGTTGCCCCCTGGTCTTTTTCTTACAAAGATAAAGAGAAAAATACACTGCTGTACCTGCTTGGGCCAGTTTATTGGGATATCAATATAATAATATTAGCGGTATTTATTTATTTTTTATTCCCGATACAGAATAAAAAAATATTGTCTACTATCTCTGAAAGCCCCTATATTAAAAGTATATTTAAAGGGCTGTTGCTGTTTATTGCTGCCTCATTTATTATCCCCATAAGCATTATCACTGTTGTAGGGATTCCTTTTGCAGTCATATGTATCTGTATACTTACTGTAATTATTTTTTCAGGCCCTGTTTATGGATGTCTTTGGTTAGGTAAAAATCTTTTAAGATTATTTAAGGTCTCTTTTTTCGATAATTATTTTATTTCTTTATTAACCGGGATAATTGTTATCGAGCTTTTATCAATGATTCCTTTTGTGGGCTGGTTACCGAAAGGAATCTTCTTCCTGCTGGGTGTAAACGCGGTCAGGTATGTAACCTGGACAGCTCTGAAGAATGCAAAAATTAATTCAGAGGCGGAATAACTGAGATGGCTTGATAAAACTCAAATTGAAGTTCACATAATAGAGGTGGATATTTCTTCACACAATTCAACAGGGTTTATAATTACATTCTGACAATGCTCATAACAGGCACGGGTCCCATGAATGCGGGAAAGCATCAAGATATGAAAACAAAAAGGGATTAACCTTTTATTTTTTGGTGGAGCGGGAAACGGGACTTGAACCCGCGACAATCACGTTGGCAACGTGAGGCTCTACCACTGAGCTATTCCCGCAAATTGTTCGCCTATTTTAGTGTTTTAATTCCTTTTGGGGACGTCGAGCGGAACGACCATAAAAATCTAAATAACTTATTTATCGATACCTACCCTTCCAATCGTTTTAAAATGTTCATATGCCTTGTTCCAGGACAACCGGTATTCTTCTTTATCAATTTCAACCTTAAGTCCATCCTTGATCTCGTCAGGGAGTGATTTAAAACAATCTCTGCAAAATGATAATCCAGTGGGTTTATAGTCACCACATAAGCACTGTTTTATCAGCCTTGAATCCTGTATTTTCAATCTTGAATTTTCAATCTTGAATTATTCATAAATATGTTTTAAAAATAAACGTTTCTTTTCGGGTATTATGATTTACAGTTTTAAGGCGCCCTAGGCGCATTATCAATTAAAATTTACTAATAGGTTTTTCGTCGTCATTCTCGCGCAAGTGGGAATCCAGTTGTTTTTGATTTGTAATTACTTATTCACCTAGGGTGGATTGGAAAATGTCTTATATCAAGGGCTAAACCTGGTTGTTCACCCATATGGGTATGACACTTAAATTATGGAAAACGAACACATGGTAGAGACGATCACTATTCCATCACGGGAAATCAAGGTATTAGGAAATTTTGATGTGGTAGTAGTTGGTGGCGGTCCCGGAGGTGTTGGTGCTGCTGTATCCGCAGCCAGGGCCGGCGCCAGTACCGTCCTTATAGAAAGGTACGGGCACCTTGGCGGAATGGCTACCGGGGGACTGGTTAATATCTTCCCGAACCTGAGCGATATATACGGAAGACAGCAAATCGCCGGACTCTGCCAGGAGCTGATCGACAGGCTCGATACCAGACAGGCGACCAGGTATCCGGATAAGAAGGCCTGGGGTTCAACTGACCGCAAGGTAGTTGACTGTTACCTTGATGCCAATCTCCGCCACTTCTACATTCGAACCGGACCGGATGGCAATGAAATTACACTGTATACCGTATTGGTTAACCCTGAAGTGATGAAGGATGAATTAAACACCATGGTGCAGGAGGCGAATGTTAAAGTACTGCTTCACTCATGGGGGTCCGAGCCTGTTATGGATGGTAACAGGGTTAAGGGTGTTATTTTTGAGAGTAAGTCCGGCAGGCAGGCGGTCCTGGGAAAGGTAGTAATCGACTCTACAGGTGACGGTGATCTTTTACCGCTAGCCGGAGCCGAATGCATCGATAAAGTTAGACCGGGCTTAAGGATTTCTCATCTGGCGTTTTGTTTCTGGATAACCGGCGTTGATCTCAGAAAAGTCGACGAGTTCAGGAGATCACAACCTCAAAAATACGATGAATTGATGAAGGAACTCGCAAACCGAGGGGGATTTCCAAATTATTTTAAAGGATTATTAAAAAATCAGGAAAGCGTCATCTGGTTTCACCCTCACATTAAATGCACCAGCCAGACCGATGTTGAGGAGATGACCCGGGTGGACATGAGCAGCCGTAAAAGAACTTTGATTACATATGAATTTTTTAATAAATATGTCCCTGGCTTTGAAAAGAGCTATATCATGCTTACCGCCCCTCAACTTGGCACCACTGGCGGGCGGCGCATAATCGGTGAATACATGCTCACCGAAAAAGACATGAATCGGGATGAACCTTTTGAAGACACTGTAGCTATATTTGCCGATAATGACCGTGGCGAATTATCCCTTAAACATCCGAGGATGTATATTCCATATCGGAGTCTGGTGCCCAGAAATGTAGAGGGATTGCTCGTCGCCTGTCGCGCCTTCTCCTCGGAAGACTGCGTGAACGACAATTTTAACCTCATACCTCATTGTCTGTGCTTTGGACAGGCAGCTGGAAATGCAGCCGCGATAGCGATAAATGATAATGTCAGTGTAAGAAATATAAAGTTCCAGACTCTGCACAATACCCTCAAAAAACAGGGTGTTATCCTGCCGGAGTAAAAGCCGCACAAGCGAAAGGCAGGGGTCGCCCTTGACTTTGGACAGTTTTATCAAATCAATAAGAACTGTATTCTCCGGTTCAGTCTTCACTTAAAGCTACGCCATGACAAGCAAGCCGGAGAATGACGTACCAGGTCTGGTTTCCTGATCTAATCGGAAATGATGATGTTTGTTTGGATTCCAGATGTTTAAAATATTGATGACTCGTCTGTATGAAGGTATGGGGCGAAGGTAAAAGATTGCTTGATTTGCTTTTTATCTATGTCACCAACTCGCATCACATTTCAAGCCCTGGAATTTAAAACAGGCAGCTTTACAATTGTACAGGTTTTGCATTGACAACCTGCTTTACTTTTGACATAAATTTTTCTTAAAAATAACGTTCATATTACTAAAATCCTATTTCATCAGATCATTGGAGGTGTAGAAATGATCACTCTACAGCATGTCTTCAGGAACTTTATTTGTGCACTGACGGTTACCTTGTTAGTCCTATGTCTCAACCCCGGTAAGGCAGCGCTCGCCGAGGACACTGGTTCAGTAAAAAATTTGTCAAATCATGAATTCAAAGACCCTTATGAAGGTGGTGAACAACTCCCCGATCGTGGCGGAGAACCGGGCAAGGCCTACATGTCGCTCCTCGATGCAGCTGAAAAAAAGGATTCAAAGCAGATATGCGAACTAATGACAAAGGATGAAAACGACCTGAAGGAATGCCTCAAGAATGAAAAGATCGCAGATGGAATTGCCCTTTGGCTGGGGAACCCCAGGGGACAGAAGATCCTCGACGGATATTTTAAAGGAGATAATGCCACACTGGATGTCTCTTATTCGCATGAAGGTGGCCCCGATTCCTATGCTTCTGTTCGCATGAAGAAGGAGGGGGAAAAATGGATCTGGGACGGTTTTTCAGCCTCCGGCAGCGGAGAAGTAGGCGCCACAGTAAGTGGAACCGCTGATTTGAGCACTACCCCAGCATCTGAAGAAGAGCCCGTTGCCCCTGGTGACTGCCCGATGCTGGGAAAATGGGAGTTCGTTGGTAAAGACAATACGGGCGAAACGTGGAAAGGCATTATTGAAATAAAGACCGAAGATGGGGATACAGTATGTGATATTAACATACAAGGCCCCAAGTTCAGCTCCGGAGTTGGAGGGTCTTTAAAATGCAATCCTGGTATGAAAAGTTTCGCATACACCATTGGCGGTAACTCATTCACTGCCGACCTTTCCGGGGATGGTAAAAACATGACTAACGGTATATGGAAGACAGAGGCTAATGACTTCACCAATTTCCCAGAGGTAAACGGAACTTGGGCGGCAACGCTCCTTGAATAGTAAAAAGTGAAAAGTAAAGTGGAACGTTGTAAGGTTGGTTTAATAGCCTCAACCTTAAACCTAAGAGCATACAGCTGCAATCTAAAATCGTAGGAAAGAAAGCTG
>CAZCMD010000207.1:0-7292 GCA_964499695.1 uncultured Desulfatiglans sp. | reverse complement strand
AAAATAGGATAATCCTCCCCTTTGTATCCGCATCCTTAAGATACCCCTGATCAACTGGCCTTTTATTTTCATACTCTTTCATAACGCCATCTATTCTCCGGACATTTATGAAGGGCCAATAACAGAAAGCATCTTTGCATAGATATCCCTCAGGGGGATATTATTTTCCTCTGCGACCTTTCTGCATGCCTCATATTCCGGCTGGATATAAACAGTTCCGTCAGGACGGGAAACCTTTTTAGCCTTGAGCATACCCCAGGGGCTTTCAATCATGGCCTCTTCTCTTTTCAGCACCATCCTCTGACAAAAGCTCTGTCTCACGCCTATGGTAGTGCTCTCCATGAAGAGGATGTTAGCAAGGCGATCCTTTAGCCCGGGACTTGCAATCACCTCCACCTTTATGCCAGGTCTGTTTTTTTTCATATAGAGGGGTGTAAAGGTCACATCATATGCACCCTCGTTAAAGAGCTTCTCCATGATAAAGCCAAGCCACTCAGGGTTTGTGTCATCAATATTTGCCTCCAGAACTACTACTGTGTCGGATTTTTTATTTTCTGCAAGCTCTCCTGTTATGATTCTCAGGAGGTTCGGTCTTTCAACCATATCCCTTGTCCCTGCGCCATAACCGATATTTTTTATGATCATCGGTGGCATACCGGAAAAGGTTGTAACAAACTCCTTCAGGATAGCAGCACCGGTAGGTGTTACAAGCTCATATGAAAGCCCTGAGCTGTAAACCGGTATCCCCTTTAAAAGCGCAATAGTAGCAGGAGCAGGCAGGGGGATTATACCGTGCCCACTATGTATGAAACCTGAGGAAAGGGGTACGCTTCCCGAGTAAAATGAGGTGATCCCAAGGTAATCAACCCCAAATGCCGCCCCCACAATATCTATAATGGAATCCACTGCACCTACCTCATGAAAATGCACCTCTTCCGGCGCATGGTTGTGTATGACCCCCTCAACCTCTGCAATAGATCTGAATATCTTAAGGCTCCTCTGTTTTACCTTGTCATTTAACGCACCGGCATTAATGATCTTTTCTATATCAGGGAGGCCCCTGTGCTCATGGTGTACATGCTCAACTGTTTGTACTTCATGCTCATGATGATTATCATGTGCATGGCCGCTGTGATGATCATGATGGTTATGGTGGTCATGTTGATGATGGTTGTCGTGATGATCTTGCTGGCCATTAAGAGACACAATAAATCTGGTTCCTTTAAGACCGTTTTTCATCTCTGTTTTATAATCGATTGAATAACCCTCAAAGGGAAGAGATTCAATGGCCTTTTTCAGCTCGGTAAAGGGGAGCCCCAGATCAAGGAGGGCACCCAGAAACATATCCCCGCTTATACCTGAAAAGCAGTCAATATATGCTATTGTCATTTCATGTTTCCTCATTATAAATAGGACAGGTCTATTACCTGAGTTTTTACGTAGAGACGGGTTCTTGTCCCGCCATAGCCGCCTTGGCGACGGCGGATTAAACCCGTCTCTACAGTTATTTAACAATAGCGGCTTCTTATGTCAATAAAAGCAAGGTTTTATATTTGGCTGATCAAATAAAGACAATTATTCATTTAAAGTATCTTTTTCTTTGCTATCTATACCATTTGTGCTAGCTTTATTCATCTGTTTCTTAAAATAAAAGGAGCCTATGATGGATGTAAAACTTATCAATCCCTTTCTCGAATCAACACTACATGTACTTCAGACGATTGCAGGTATCACAGCAGAAAAGGGCAAGCCCTATTTAAAAAAGGATAATGTCGCAAAAGGTGATGTGTCCGGGGTAATAGGTCTTGCCGGTGACATGAACGGTATCATATCAGTAACCTTTACGGAAAAGTGTATCCTCCACATAGTAACAGGTATGTTCGGTGAAGAGGTAACAGAGCTGAATGCAGAGATAGGAGATGCGGTAGGTGAAATAGCCAACATGATCTCAGGCCAGGCAAGGCAGAAGCTGGAAGGTATCGGTACAAACCTCCAGGCAGCAATCCCCTCTGTGGTCATGGGAAAGGGTCACACCATAACACATATGACTAAACAGCCTATTATCGCCCTGCCATTTTCCACAAAGGGTGGGGAGTTTACAGTAGAGATATGTTTTGAATAATCCTTGTCGGCCTGTCTTTTACATTAAGGCAGGCCTGTGTAGCCATTAAAGGGTTTAATGGCTGTTACCTTCCTCGATTACCCGCCTGAGCATGGCCCCGAACTCGGCCTTTGTAAACGGCTTCTGTATAAAATTGAGCCCGCTCTCCAGTATGCCCCTGTGTGCAATGACATTGGCCGTATAGCCTGACATATAGAGCACCTTCAAATCAGGATGAATCATCTTGACCCTGTCTGCCAGGGCACGACCATTCATTTCAGGCATAATCACATCCGTGACAAGGAGATCGATCTTGCTGCTTTGTCCCTCAATCAGCTTGATTGCCTCAGCAGGCATTGAGGCAGATAACACCACATATCCGAGCTGCTCAAGCATCCTTTTACCCAATTTCAGTATAGCAGGATCATCTTCAACAATCAGTACTGTCTCACCTCTGCTCAATGGGACATCTTTTACAATGCCGGTCTCTTGTTCAATAACATCTCCTGAATGCTGCGGGAGATATATCTTGAAGGTTGCCCCATGCCCCTTTTCACTGTATACATTAATAAAACCCTCGTTCTGCTTGGCTATGCCATACACGGTCGCTAGCCCAAGACCAGTTCCCTGTCCTATACCCTTGGTGGTAAAGAAGGGATCAAATATGTTCTCCATAATGGAAGGGTCAATGCCCATACCACTGTCACTCACAGAAAGCATTACATACCGCCCAGGTAAAAATCCAGCATGATCAAGGCAATATTCTTCATCAAGTACCGCATGGCCAGTTTCTATTGTGATTTTTCCGACCCCCTGAATGGCATCCCTTGCATTAATGCACAGGTTTGCCAGTATCTGGTCTACCTGTATGGGATCAATATTCACCATTGACTGGCTGTTACACGGCTGCCACAGAAGATCGACATCCTCCCCAATCAGCCTCCTTATCATCTTAAGCATGCTTTCCACTGTGCTGTTGAGGTCTATAACCTTTGGGTTGATGGTCTGTTTTCTTGCAAAGGCAAGCAACTGCCTGGTGATCTCGGCAGATCTATTAGCCGCATTCATTATCTCCATGAGCTCGTTGTGAAGAGGAGTTCCATTTGGCTCTTTTTCAAGCGCCAGCTCTGTGTATCCTATAATTACACCGAGCATATTGTTAAAGTCATGGGCAACACCTCCCGCCAAGCGACCGACCGATTCCATCTTCTGGGCCTGGATAAGCTGCCTCTGCAGTTTATCCCGGTCTTTTTCGGCCTTTTTCTGCTCAGTAATATCCCTTGTTACAGAAAGCATCATCTCTTTACCATCAAGAACAAGCCTCTCCGCTGAAAAAACCGTGTCTATTAATAAACCTTTACCGGTCTTCATCCGGACCTCTTTTTCACGGACATGGCCTGTTTCCTTTAATTCCCTTATGATACTGTCACGCACCTGCGGGTCAACAAAGCTTTCAAGCACCTTCGATGTCTTACCGATTACCTCTTCCCGTGTAAAACCCATATCCCTGAGGTAGTGCTCGTTAACCTCGGTAAACCTCCCCTCATCAAGGCTGCTTATTACTATCCAGACCGGGACCGAGTGGAATGTCTTTTCAAATTTATTCTTTTCATGAGCAAGCTGTCTTTCTGTTGACCCTGCTTTTTTAACTGTGAACATGATAATTACGCCGGACAGGATGGCCCATAAAATACCGAGGATCACCGTCAGGTTCTCTGCCTTTCCATATAGCCTTCTGGTTTCCGTGATGAATCCGGTCGCCCGGTTCCTTGCATAGCTGTTCAGTTCCGTTGTTATTGCCTCAAGTCTCAACAGATGCAGGGAACTCTCTTTTAGTGAGAGATCAGCCGCAGTATCAAAATTGAGGTTTTTCAGATGGGTCAGAATCCTTTTGTTGACAGGTTTCCATTCATCCATTAGGGCTATGGCCTCTGCTGCGAGTTTTTTCCCTTCAGGCCCAAGTATATTCTTCTGTACAGTTTTTAACTCGGAGTAGGCATATCTTTCGAGCGCATTGATCTCATAGATAGTGGACTGGATCGCTTCAGGGTCTTTAAGTATGAGCAGATCCTTCAGCTTGATATGCATCTTCAGGATATTGATCTTTGCATTAAGAGAGGCATTTGATACAACCAGCGGGTGATCATAGATCGTCCTTGCGAGATTCAGAAAAGATCCTGTAGTCAGATATGAAAACGTAACGTAACCGATAAAGAGCAGCATCATCCCGGTAAAACCGTATAAAATTCCTCTTGTAATGCTCATTGAATGTTTCCGGGCCATGCCATTCACCCCCTAAAAAGGCTTTTTAATAAAGATGTCTTCTTTACCTTGATAAAAAAAATGCTCAATGAAATAATAAGCCAGAATCAGGTTTCAGGCATTCTTACAGATGCAGAAAAAAAGTACAAGCTGCTTTTTTTATACAACGAATCAGCGCAAGTGGATTATTTTACACAATCTTAATCAGGATAATGATAAAAATGACAGGAAAAAGGCCCTTTCACCCTCACCGCAGGAGAAATAACAGACCGGAAAGATCCCCTTCAACAAGAGAGACTACCCTTTATGAGAACTGCCGTATTGATCCGGCCCTTAACAGCAGTTTCAGAAAAATAGGTAAACCAGGTGCACGGGAATTTATCCCTGACCCGTTTCAGCTTGATGCAATTGAAAAACTGAAAGAGGGTGATGTGCTTGTGAGTGCACCAACAGGTGCTGGAAAGACCTGGATAGCCATACAGGCCATAAGGCGCAACCTGAATGAAAATTTACGCACATGGTATGCCTCACCGTTAAAGGCCCTCTCAAATTCCATTTATGAGGAGTTCAAGACCGTATTCGGGCCTGAATCATGCGGCATACTAACGGGCGAGAGGAAGGAAAACACCGATGCGCCCGTAATAGTGGGCACAACAGAGATATTAAGAAACCAGCTCTATGACAACATGCACGAGGGGACAAACCTCTCAAGCGACCTCGTGATACTGGATGAGGCCCATTACCTGAGTGACCCTGATCGCGGTGTTGTATGGGAAGAGGTGCTTATCTATCTTCCGTCAAGGGTGAGGCTCCTGCTTTTATCCGCCACTGTATCAAATGCCCGTGAGGTGTGCGGCTGGCTCATGAAAAACAGGAAGAAAAAGGCATATGTAGTTAAGGCCATTAAAAGGCCTGTGCCCCTTGAAACCCTGTTTTTATTCCCTGATGGTCTTATCGTACCCCTGTCCGGGAAAAAGGGGCTTTCGCCAAAGGTGAAAAAATTTGTATTTTCAGATTCATCCCGCGGGAGAAACAGGGGAGCGGCAAGGCCGGGGTATGACAGCATTATCAACTGTCTCAGGAAACAGAATCTGCTACCCGCCATCTTCTTTTTAAAATCCCGTATGGACTGCGATGATGCTCTTTCCATGTGTCACCACTTAAATTTCAATGACAGTCGAAGGGCACAGCTTAAGGAGGAGGTGGATGCCTTTATCAAAGAGTATCCCCACCTTGAAAACCACAGGCATCTGAAACTCATGACACAGACCCTTACTGCATCCCACCACGCCGGTCACCTCCCCTACTGGAAGGTGCTCATAGAAAGGATGATGAACAAAGGTTATCTGGATGCCATATTTTCCACCTCAACTGTGGCTGCCGGTGTAAATTTCCCTGCCCGCACCGTGGTGCTTGTACAGAGCGACAAGTTTAACGGCCATGCATTTAATGACCTTACTGCCACTGAACTGCATCAGATGACAGGCCGGGCCGGAAGACGCGGCATGGATAATATCGGGTTTGTGGTGTTAATCCCCGGCATTCACCAGGATGTGAGGCTCATCCATGAACTGATCAATTCGGAACCTGAACCCCTTGTAAGCCAGATACATATCAATTTTTCAATGGTTTTGAACCTGCTTCTGTCCCACACGCCTGACGACATAAAAACTCTGCTTGAACTCTCTTTTGCCAGATATCAGGATAGAAACAAAGGGACATGGATCAGGGGATACCTGGAGGATATCCTGAACACCCTTGCAGCGCTTCTTCCAGGCAGCAGATGCGATAACCAGGACCCATTTGAGGTGATAGAGCTTATCAATGAAAGAGAGGAGCTGAAACGCATCGATAAAAGGGCTAATAAGAAGGAACAGGACGGGCATCCCGCTGGACCAAATTACTTCAAAGATGATCTACCCTGCATCGGGTGCAGGTCTCTTCCTTCATGCAATATAAAAGGTAACAAACCCTTAAGAAAGGCGCTTGCAAACTTCCGGTCATCATTATTCATGATTACCCGTATGGGTGAAACCCTGTGGATAAATTTTAAAAGACACCTGCGGTTTTTAAGGGATACCGGCTTTGTGGATGATAACGGGAAGCTGACCTCTGACGGTATATGGGCATCCAAGCTCAGGCTTGATCAGCCGCTACTAATTGCCGAGGCGATTAGAAACGGGGGTTTTAATGATACCTCCCCTGCTGTCCTGGCGGGCCTCACCGCCCTTTTTGTATGGGACAGGGAGCAGGAGGTCGAAACCAGGCTTGGCGGTATGGATGTGCTTGATGTAATGCTTGATGGTTATGACAGGCTGATGGGGAGCATGGATAAGATAATGGGCCATATGGATAAAAGGGGGTTCTCATACCCGCAGATCATGTTCTGGCCAGGGGCAGCCCTTTTTCTCTGGGCAAACGAGACGCCATGGGAAACACTCTTAAGATACATTCCTGTTGGCGAGGGAGACATGGCATCCTTGATTGTCAGGACAGCGGATCACCTGAGGCAGATACTTAACCTTGAGGAGACCCATCCGGTACTTGCTGCGACTGCCAGGGAAGCCATGGGGCTGATACTAAAAGAGCCTGTCTTTCTCGGCTGAGATGACCGATCTATAGAGAGGAGAAGCAATGACTGAGACCCATAAAACCGGGACCATACTGGTAACAGGTGCTACCGGATATGTGGGTGGCAGGCTTGTGGAGGCGCTTCTTGCTGCCGGGTACAGGGTAAGGGCCACGGCACGCTCCATGGAAAAACTCAAAGACCGCACATGGTCTGACGATCCTAATATTGAACTTGTTGAAGCTGACCTGCTTGATTCTTCATCATTAAAGGAAGCTATTAATGGCTGCCAGGTTGCCTATTACCTTGTGCACTCCATGAATCCGCAGCAGAAAAAGGAATTTGCCAGGGCAGATAGAT
>CAZCMD010000206.1:0-7315 GCA_964499695.1 uncultured Desulfatiglans sp. | reverse complement strand
TCGTTATCCTTACCATCGTGACAGGTGGCAGTTGTATCTTCGTTGCAGAAGGAAGTGCAGTCAGAATCATCACAATCTACAGAGGTATCCCGGTCGTTATCGATTCCATCAGCACAAACTGCCTCCGTGTTTTCTGATTCCATACAGAAGGTACCGCAGTCAGAATCATCACAATCAACAAAGGTATCCCGGTCATTGTCTACCTCATCAGAGCAAACTGCTTCCGTGTTTTCTGATTCCATACAAAAGGTACCGCAGCCAGAATCGTCACAATCTACAAAGGTATCCCGGTCGTTGTCGACTCCATCGTTACATGTTTCTCCTGTGTTTTCAAACATACACGCAACATTATCTGTACAATCTGGATCAGCACAGTCAACCAGGCTATCGTTATCGTTATCCTCACCATCCGAACATAATGTTTCAATTTTATTCTCTTCAAGCAGAAGCATCATTACAGCACTATTACTTTTTTTTATTTCAGTCTGGCAAAATACAATCGGTACAAAAGAGTAAATCACCATAAAAATAACAGGTAATAGAACAGTAATTCTCATACTGGACCTCCATTATTGTCATAGATAGATATTTACCTTAGCATAGAAACCAGAAAATCAAAAGATCATTGTCTATACATAGACACTAAAAGGATGTTGAGCTATTAACCCAACCTGCCTGTGAAGAAACGGGGTCTGCCCTTGACTCTTGACAGAATAAGTAATTTTAAAGAGTACTATTTTAAATAAACGATATTAATTGATTTGTCCTTTTAAAACTGAATATTGAAAATCTGGTGCGGTCAAAAACCAATGGTTCCGCACACCGCGGATTGTCCCCATTGACCCACAGTTTGAATATATTTATCTTGTATTTTTCGTGCCTTTCGCCTGTCCCGCCATAGTATGAAAGTCTATTACGAAGGCGGACGTGTTTCGCGGTTCATGTTGCTTTTTAGCCTGTCTCTTTATTGGTACATTTTTATGTTATAAGGTTGAGTCTTTTAAACCTAATAACCTCACTGCATCCCTTTCTACTATAGCGTCCCCTTCTACCCCTTCTACATTAACTCTAGCATAATGTATGATATCCATATTTTCATCATACAAAGAGGTTTCCACCTCCATGAGCCCGAGCAATGTGTGGAACAGATTATCCTGTGAATATTGTTCGCCAGCAATCTTTCTCTGCCTTTCCCTGTCAATCATGAAACGATCTCCAAACCACATGATTGCAGGGATGTGTTTCTGGTTTTCCGGCGCCATAAAATATGGCAGCCCGTGCAGATATACGCCGTTTTCTCCAAGCGATTCACCATGATCACTGATATAGAACATGGCCGTCTCGAACTGGCTGTTCTCTTTTAAAAGGCTGATTACTTTTGACAGGAAGTAATCCGTATAAAGTACCGCATTATCATATGCATTGTTGATCTCTTCAGCGGAACACTCTTCAAGCTGTGATGTCCTGCATACAGGAGTAAATTTTTCAAAGGCATCAGGGTATCTCTTGTAATAGGCAGGGCCGTGGTTACCCATCTGGTGCAGGACTATTAATATGTCCCCTGTTTTTTTGCTGTTTATATATTCCTGTAACCCGATCAGCATCCCTTCATCCCTGCACTCAGGGTTGCATATTGTGTTCTTATCCGGGGTTTTATAATCTTCATATGTCACCCTTTCGGCCACCCCCTTTGAGCTTGAGTTGTTTTCACGCCAGAGGATATTCACCCCGGCAGTGCTCAATACATCCAGGATATTGTAGGTTGACTGGGCCTTATTGTCAGAATAACCACTCCTTGTTAAATTTGAAAACATACAGGGGATAGAGATTGATGTTGTGGTACCACAGGAATACATCTCAGGGAAATTGATTATCTCCTCTTTTTCTATAAGAGGGGTTGTCTCTCTCTCATAGCCATTCATATGCAGCCTGTTAGCCCTGACAGCTTCGCCCACTACCAGGATTATCAACTCCCTTTCCACATCTGTTTCAGATATTTTTGCATCCTCTCCTATGGGTGTAATGGCCTTTTCACCACCCTTTAAGTTTTGTGCAATATATCTCCCTGTAGAAAAGAGAAAATAGGTCGGGTTTGTATAATATCTTAAGGGCTTGTGCTCTCTTAAAAATGAGGTGTAATAATCACTTACCGGTAAGGCGGTTAAAACTATTATGAACAATGAGGCGGGAATAGTAATAAGCCGTGATAGAAGCTCTCTTCTGAATGATTTATATCTGATCTTAATCTTAAAGATAAATACTGATGGGAGAACCCCGGCAAAGAGCAGATAGATAAAAAGTTTTACATTTAGAAGGTCAAAGACCTCACTGCTGTCTGTCTGTATTATATTCTGAATCATTGTCTCATCGATGAGTATGTTGTAGTTATTCATAAAATAACTGGCAATTGAGGAGATGAGCAGGATGGTTATCAATATGGGTTTTGTTGTGTACTTAAAGCAGAAGATGGAAAACAATATTGCCATTACAGAAACTAATACAATAGATATTGAGCATAAGAAACCTGTGTTGCTGATAGAAACAGGGTAGACCTCCGTAACATTTTTATAAAAGGCAAGATTGTCGAATGCTACCAAAAAAATTGCGGTAAGGGTGATAAGCCATAAATGGCTGATTTCAAGGTTGTGGATATAACTACCAAATTTTTTTATAACATCCATATGTGACTTATTCTCCATTTTTCTCCCGCTCATTTTTTCAAATTATGAAAAACACGCTTAACAACCAACTACCTCATTCCCCGGCTTGATCGGGGAGTCCAGTGGTTTTTTTAAGGCAGTATCTCATGAGACTAATTCACAATACCGAGTCTCATTTCCGACCTTTTATCGATAATTAATCACCTGGCATGTATAATTTTTGGAAAAATGATGTGAAAAATGTGTGAATTATTTCATGGCCCAGGGCACATGAATGACGATAAATAGACTATACGTAAATCTTATATATGAGGAAGCAATCACAAAAATCTTGATTCAAGATTCAAAATTCAAGATTGAGAAAACAGACTGCCGTCGTCGGCAAGAAAGGTGAGAATATTTACCTTGTATTTTTTCGTGCCTTTCGTTGCCTGTCCCGCCATAGTATGAAAATCTATTACGAAGGCGGATGTATTTCGCGGTTTATGTTGTCTGAAAGCTCAAGGCTCAAAGCTGAAAGTAGGTCTAAGCATTTTAGACTTCAGCCGTCGTTGAATCTATGGCAGGACATGATAGTCTATTAGGTAAAAACGCATTGTGCTAGGCGCATAGAGCAGAGTGAAGTCGGAATCTTTATATCGTTTTTTTTCGTGCCTTTCGCGTGGTTCGCGGTCCATGTTGCTTTTTAGCCTGTGTCTTTAGTGGGACGTTGTTATGTTATAAGGTTGAGTCTTTTAAACTTAATAACCGTACAGCGTCCCCTTCTACATTCTTCAAGAAAAACTACCTTTAACCCACTCTGAAAATTCTATTGACACAATAAAGTCTTTTGTATACCTATATACATTAATGGTGATTTTAGTAAGAACAGTTTGCCGGAATCTAAATCCCGGATCGGGGTAATCTATGAATCCTCCTTTTTAAAATATCTTTTACTGATCATATCAATAATTTGCTTTAGGAGGTTTTCCATTAATAGTTGCAGAACAGTGAATCGGGGCTTTCTAACAGTTTAACATGGCTAATCCATAGGTAGGTCATGGAGGGGCACCTATCCTCAGCTAAATGGCGGAGAACTCGGAAAAATCGCAGCAGCGCAGCAGCATGGCTAAAATGACAATTGAAAGGTGATAAAACCGCCGAGAAGATGTTTAGTGGTCAGGAGTGCAGGCTTTGCAGGGATACAGAGTGTAAGTTAAAAAAAATATCCCTTAAAGGTTTGATCAAGACTTCAGATTTTAAAATATTAATTCTCAAGGAGGTTTTATGCGTAAAAAATTATCAAAAGGAAAAAGGGTAAAAGATCCACTTGCGAGTAAGGCCGACAAAACAGTGTACAAGGCTCTTGGACTGAGTGGAGGGATTTATGGGGCAGTTCCTTGCGCTGTTGATGTTAAAGATGGAAAGATACTAAGAATAAGACCCCTCCATTATGATTCCAAGTATGATTCAAAAACATTCAATCCCTGGAAGATAACCAAGAATGGGAAGACGCTGGAACCCATGATGAAGGCACTTCCGTCTCCCTGGAGCCTGGCTTATAAAAAACGGGTATATTCACCGAACAGGATTAAATATCCTTTAAAGAGGGTTGACTGGGATCCGGATGGTGACCGCAATACCCATAACAGGGGAAAGAGCAAGTATGTCAGAATCTCATGGGATGAAGCCGCAGAAATCATCGCCAGAGAGATAAAAAGGATACACAAGAAATACGGACCACTGGCCATCCTGATCCAGGGAGATGGCCACGGCGAGTGTATGTTTGTTAATGCCACACACGGTTCATCCTCTCTGTTGCTGGACAAGATGGGCGGATTTACGCAGCAGGTCAGGAACCCTGATTCATGGGAGGGCTGGTACTGGGGTTCAAAGCATATCTGGGGCTCCGGCCTGATAGGGATGATGAGCCCGGCCAACAATCTGGTTAAAGATATCAGTGAGAATACAGAACTGCTTCTGGTATGGGGAGGTGACCCGGAAACAACACCCTGGGGTTTCAGGGGACAGTATGCAAGTAATGTAGTCCGGTTCTGGAAAGAGATCGGGATCAGACAGGTCTATATCTGCCCTGACCTGAATTATGCGGCAGCCATTCACGCGGATAAATGGATTCCGGTACTCCCTAATACGGATGCCGCACTTCAGCTCGCCATTATTTACACCTGGATCAAGGAAGATACCTATGACAAGGCGTATGTTGATACTCATGTTGTCGGTTTTGATAAGGTAAAGGCATATGTCATGGGAAAGGTGGATGGCGTTCCAAAAACACCGGAATGGGCATCACCCAAGTGTGGAGTTCCCGAATGGACCATAAAGGCACTTGCGAGAGATTTTGCCAGTAAGGCCACCACCATAGGCCACTACTTCGGTGGCGGTATGATAAGAGGGCCACTGTCCCATGAACCGGCAAGGTTTGAGGTTATCCTCCTTGGAATGCAGGGATTGGGAAAACCGGGTGTTCACCAGACCCAGATTGTCTATCAGGGGATGCCCAGGAACATTGTCACCCCGAAAACCGGAGGTCATATGGCGATGTTTGAGAGGCTGAAAGGCAGCAAATACGGTGACAGGCTTTTAAAACCCCACAGTTTAACACCGAAGGCATGGGGCAAGCAGATGATTCCAAAGACACTTATAGAAGAGGCTATCAACAATCCTCCGATTAATTTCTGGGGTACCGGGGGTATTGAAGTCCCGACTGCCGATCAGTTTGTCAAGTACACATTCCCTATTTCTAAAAAGGAAGGTGGTACTGAGATCAAGATGATATGGACTGATACTCCCTGCCGTATCACATGCTGGGGCCACGGTAACAATATTGCTGAGACAGCAAGGAGCTCCAAGATTGAATTTATTCTTGCCCAGGCCCCCTGGCTGGAGAATGACTCCCTTTTTGCGGACATTATCCTGCCAATAAAAACCACCATAGAGACAGACGACATTTCACCCTGCCTGAGAGACGGCGAAAGCTTTCAGAGCCTGGTGCGCATGGAGGAGGCCATTCCTGCGATTGGAGAAGCCAAAACCAACTATGAGGCTGTTCTGGAGGTTGCAAAGAAACTGGGTATGTATGAAAAAGTTACCGAAGGAAGATCTTCATCAGAACTGATAAAGGACGTTTTTGATGACATGGGTTTTGGTAAACACATAAGCTGGGAAGAATTTATAGA
Organism: uncultured Desulfatiglans sp.; assembly: GCA_964499695.1. GTDB lineage: Bacteria > Desulfobacterota > DSM-4660 > Desulfatiglandales > HGW-15 > JAAZBV01. The sequence continues at coordinate 1,479 of CAZCMD010000206.1, read as the reverse complement.
GAAGGGGTATTATGTCCTTCCCGTAGCGAAAGACTGGGAGGAAGACACCGCTGGCCTCTATAATTTTTACAAGGATCCAGATGCCAATCCCCTCTCTACACCATCAGGAAAACTGGAATTCTATTCGGAGAGAATTGCCAAGAATTTCCCGGATGACAGGGAACGCGGGCCAATTCCTATGTGGATAGAAAAGAGTGAGACCCATGATGAAAGGATATCAAGCAAGAGGGCCAAGCGGTATCCCATTCTTTTGATGTCCAATCATGGAAGGTGGAGGGTCCATGCCCAGTGTGATGATGTAACCTGGACAAGAGAGGCATATACAGGAAAGGTTCTGGGTTTTGACGGGTATAATTATGAGCCATGCTGGATCAACCCCAAAGACGCTGAAGCAAGGGGCATAAAGGACGGAGACATAGTAAAAATATTCAATGAAAGAGGTGCTGTTCTTGCTGGGGCCAGGGTCTTTGAGAGGATAATGCCGGGGGCTGTTTCTGTAGACCACGGGGCAAGACATGATGCAATCATACCCGGGAAACTGGACAGGGGAGGCGCCATTAATGCGATTTCACCGGCAGGGTTGACTTCAAAGCACTGTGCCGGCCAGGCAACGAGCGGTTTTCTTGTAAACTTCGAAAAGGTTACTCCTGAGCAGATGGGTAAATGGATGAGTGAATACCCTGATGCCTTCAACAGAGAATATGATCCTGCTTCAGGTCTCAGGTTTGACGCCTGGGTTGAAAGGAGGAAATAGTTATGACAAAAAAAGTATTTGTAATAGATATTAAAAAATGTAACGGATGCCATGCCTGCCAGATAGTCTGCAAGGATGAGCATGTAGGTAATGACTGGTCACCAATAGCCAAGCCCCAGCCGGACGCCGGGCAATTCTGGATGGAACTCACCGAGCGCGTAAGGGGTACAGTACCAAAGGTAAAGGTGGCATATCGTCCTCACCTCTGTATGCATTGTGACAATGCACCCTGTATGGAGGCCTGTCCTGTTGAAGGCGCCATGTACAAGAGGGAAGACGGGCTTGTTATCATTGATTCCGTAAAGTGCTCAGGATGCAGAAACTGCCTGGATGTCTGCCCCTATGATGCCATATTCTATAATGATGGACTTAACCTGGCGCAGAAATGTACAGGTTGCGCTCATCTATTAGATGACGGCTGGGTGGAACCAAGGTGTGCTGATGCATGTCCTACAGGGGCGCTGAAGTTCATGGATGAAGATGAGGCCAAGAAGCTTATATCCAAGGCCAAGGTCTGGAAACCTGAACTGAAGAAACAGGTAAAACCAAGGGTATACTATCTGAACCTGCCAAGCAGATTCATAGCAGGAACAGTGTATGACCCGAAGGCGAAGGAAATCATAGAGGATGCCGATTGTGTTCTCACCGATGCAGCAACCGGAAAGACATGCAGCATCAAGACAGACAACTATGGTGACTTCTGGTTTGAAGGCCTGGGTGAAGGC
>CAZCMD010000205.1:0-7389 GCA_964499695.1 uncultured Desulfatiglans sp. | reverse complement strand
CTTCGAGCACCTATCTTTCACCTTTCAGCTCCCCTCCCTTTGAGCCTTCAGCTTCGAGTTCCCTCCTTTGAGCTTTCAGTTCACCCCCATCTTATTAAACAGGGTTTTATAACTAATTTTCAGTATTTTTGCAGTTTTAACCTTATTACCATTTGTCATATTAAAGACATGATCAATTGCCTTTTTTTCTATATAATTAGCAGCCACTGCTTAACCTCTTTAAGGGATACCTTTTCCTTATCACTGATGATAGCGGAAGTAGAATCAACCAGTGAAATTACTTTTCCATTTATCTCTGATACACTCGTTTTCTGCTCGATTTCAGCTCTAATGTTATCAGGGTTATCCCCCATCATGAGCCGTAAGACAAAATGCCGACAGCTCTCTTATATTGCCAGGCCAGTTATACTGCAAAAAAACAGCCTGAAGTTCCGTGGAGATGCTGAAGTTGCCCATATTAAGCTCCTGCTGGTTTTTCTTTATAAGATAATCAACAAGCAGGGGGATATTCTCTTTTCTTTCTCTTAAAGGGGGCACCTCTATCTTAATTACATTTAACCTGTAAAACAGGTCTTCCCTGAAACGCCCTTCCTCTATATCCTTACTCAAGTCATGATTGGTGGAGCTTATTACCCATGCATTTACCTTTACCATTTGAGAGCCACCCAGCTTGCTGTATTCACCGCTCTGAAGGACATTGAGGAGCTTTGCCTGAAGGGGGAGAGCGGCATGTCACCTATCTCATCTAGAAACATAATCCCATCAGATGCCTGCTCAAACCTGCCTGGTTTAAGTTTATCTGCCCCTGTAAAAGCCCCCTTTTCATAACCAAAAAGTTCGCTTTCAAGGAGAGATAGAGGAAGCGCAGTACAGTTAACCTTGATAAATTTGTTATTTTTACGAGGTGAAGATTGATGGAGATAACGGGCAACAACGTCCTTACCGGTGCCTGTTTCACCAAGCAGGAGGACATTTAAGGCCATGCCGGAGACCATGGAAACGAGTTCCCTGATCTTTTTAATTGAATGATGATTGCCGATAAAAGGGTATTCCATAGTGCGGCAAAGAATTACATAGCTGGTCTTTTTTGTCAATAGATATTAGGGGTTAAGAGAGGGGGGGCAGAAGTGAGGAGACAGAAGTCAGGAGTCAGGAGGAAAGGCAGTCTGTAGCTTTTTGGGCTTTAGGCTATCAGGGAAGAGGGCTCAAAGCTGAAAGCTGGAAGCTCAAAGGGAAAGACAGAAGTCGGAGATCAGTTGGCAGAGGGCAAAAGGCATAGAGTATAGCGCATGGGGCAGAGGGAGAGTTTAAGATTCAAGGTTCAAGATTTAAGATTCAAGATTTGGTTTTAGGATTCCAGGTTCAGGGTTTGGGGTGCTTGGTTTATTGGCTTTTACCTAAAGTCTAAAGCCTGTAGCCTGCTTTAGTGCATCCAAACCTTTCTTCGTTCAAAGCTGTTTTGATCAGACATGGATGATACAACAGCATTGTCAATCTCTCTTCTGTCCTGTTGAGTGCGCCGGTCAGCTCCGATTCTACGTTCCGGTATATGACCTGAATAGGAATACCTCCTTCTGTCTACACCTGTTCTTCTGCCGCCATTATCCATGATTCCCGCTATCTCTCCAATAAAATCCACGCTTGGAAAACCTTTACCATACATTGTGGTTTGATTGTTAACCAACCCTGGGCCTCAAAATAAAAGACCTGAATACTATCTGCTCATAAATTCTGCATAAAAAAACCGCTTTGTTTTTGCCCAGACCAATATTTCTGAGACGGCAGTAGATATGGAGGGGATTCAGGTAGTGTTGGATAACTTGGGTCATTTCTTTAGCCTTATAGTCTATAGCGTTTTAGGTGTTTAGGTAATATGTAGAAGAGGCAATGCCTCTTCTACAATTATTCATTCATTAACCTTTTTTGAAAAATTTCTTACGACCAAAACCTGCCAGACCTACTAAGCCTGAGCCAAGAAGAAGCATTGTGGCTGGTTCGGGAACAGGTCTAATTTCCATATCAAAGCTTGTATTTCCTGCACCTTTATGAGTAATCGTAACTACTGACTTAAGAGAAAAATCGCCATCAGGATCCACTGATGTGCCAATGCTATCAGAGAAAGCTCTATCGGTGAATGATCCAAGATCAACTAATAATGCATCGTTAATATATGAAACAGCCGTTACTTTTCCAGAAGTTGTCCCGCCTATACTAGTGTAGAAACCTGTGATGTCAGTATTGTCAATATTAAAACCTGTATCAGAAAAAGTAATAGTCAGAACTCCCCCTCCTGCTGAGGAAAGATCAACACTGTTAAGATCTAAAATTGGGTAAGATGAAGATCCTAATAATGGGTAACTTAGCCCAGTAGTAACATTCAGGTTCCAATTACCAATACCCCCCATATAGGTTATTGCTCCAGCAAAGGTATTAGAATCACCTATTCCACCATCAATAATGGACACTTCGCTGATTCCATCAGATAAAATAAGAATTGGCCCAGCCCATGAGCTACCAATAGTTAAGAAATTGACTAAAACTGCTAAAATTAAAATTCTTATGCACTTCATTTTCATTCCTCCTTTAAAAAAGTTAAAAGACCAAAATATATAAATCCAAATTCAAAACCGTTTAAATCTAAAACGCTTAAATACAAGCGTTAATCATTTTCATGTTATTCTGTATAAGCAACCGGTGTGCCAAGGTCTGGAAAAGGTGTAAATAAAATATAATTCTTTTTTAGCTCATTATTTCAATATGTTATAAATAAATCATATTCACTTTGAAATATGAAATTTATCTAAATACAAAAAATATGTAAAACTTTACCGAAAAGTTATGTAATTTATTTCTGAACAGTGGGAATAGATTACATAGAATAGATTGGGGCCGAAGACTGAAGGCTGAAAGCTCAAGGCTCAAGTCATTGTTACTGAATTTGAAAACAAGCAGCCCCGAACGGTTGTTACACCGGACGGGGCTGCTGTTTCATTGATCATAAGCCGGGCCTTTTAAAAACCCTGCCTGTATAATCTGACTAAAGGGCGATATCGCCAAGATTGATATCTGCTGTTGTTGTATCAATCTTCTTGAATGTCTCCTTCTTCTTGCCCTTTGTTATCTGGAGGCTGTATTCGCCTTCACCCAGGCCTTCAAACCAGAAGTCACCATAGTTGTCTGTCTTGATGCTGTATGTCTTTCCGGTTGCTGCATTGGTAAGAACACACTCTGCATCCTCTATGATTTCCTTCGCCTTCGGGTCATACACTGTTCCGGCGATAAATCTGCCGGGCAGGTTAAGATAGTACACCCTTGGTTTTACCTGTTTCTTCAGTTCAGGCTTCCATACCTCTGCCTTGGATATGAGCTTTTTGGCCTCATCTTCATCCATGAACTTCAGCGCCCCTGTAGGACATGCATCAGCGCACCTTGGCTCCACCCAGCCGTCATCCAGGAGATGGGCGCAGCCTGTACATTTCTGTGCAAGGTTGAGGTCATCATTATAGAAGATGACATCATATGGGCAGACATCCAGGCAGTTTCTGCAACCGGAACACTTTACTGAATCAATGATCACAAGGCCGTCTTCCCTCTTATACAGGGCGCCTTCAACCGGACAGGCCTCTATACAGGGTGCATTGTCACAATGCATGCAGAAGTGAGGACGGTATGCAACCTTTACCTTTGGCACTGTACCCCTTACCCTCTCGGTAAGTTCCATCCAGAACTGACCTGCATCGGGCTGGGGTTTGGCTATGGGTGACCAGTCATTTCCAACATGCTCATCCTTACAAACTATCTGGCAGGCATGGCATCCATTACATTTTTTGATATCTATTACAAATACTTTCTTTGACATAATTATTTCCTCCCTTCAACCCAGGCGTCAAACCTAAGACCTGAATCCGGATCATATTCTCTGTTGAAGGCATCAGGATATTCACTCATCCATTTACCCATCTGCTCAGGAGTAACCTTTTCAATATTCACCAGGAAACCGCTTGTGGCCTGGCCTGCACAGTTCTTTGAAGTAAGCCCTGCAGGTGTAACACAATTGATGGCGCCTCCTCTGTCAAGTTTACCCGGGATGATTGCATCAGCCCTTGCGCCGTGGTCTACAGAAACAACCCCTGGCATAACCCTTTCAAAGACCCTGGCGCCGCAAAGTACAGCGCCTCTTTCGTTAAAGATCTTGACTATATCCCCGTCCTTGATCCCCCTTGCCTTGGCATCATTGGGGTTAATCCAGCATGGTTCATATTTATAACCATCAAAACCAAGAACCTTTCCTGTATATGCCTCTCTTGTCCAGGTTATATCATCGCACTGGGCATGAACCCTCCACCTGCCGTGGTTAGACATCAGAAGCAGCGGATAGAGTTTTGCCCTTTCGCTTGATATCCTCTCATCATGGGTCTCGCTGCGTTCTATCCATTTGGGATAAGGTCCGCGCTCTTTATCATCCGGGAAGTGCTTGGCTATACGCTCCGCATAGAATTCAAGCTTCCCTGATGGTGTCGGTAACGGGCTCTTCACAGGATCCTTGTAGAAATCATACAGACCTGCAACGTCATCTTCCCAGTCCTCGGCAACTGGCAGCACATAGTACCCCTTTTCCTCAAACTCATCATAGCTGATATAGTCACCAAAACCCAGACCATAGAATACGTCCTTGATCAGGTCAGGGACTGATCTTTTCTCTGTAACCTCATCATACATATTGAGTTTTTTGGCAATCTCACATACCGCCTCATAATTGGACAATGCCTCACCAATCGGTGGGATAGCCGGTTTCATGCGTACAAGGCTCTGGAAGCTTTCGCCGTCCCTTACGCATGGGGAGATGTCGTCTGTCTCAACAATGGTCTTTACAGGCAGGATTATATCCGCATACAGACAGTCATTTTCGAGCCAGGGATGCTGTGCCAATACAAATTCTATCTTTGGATTTCTTACGGTATCAATAACATCGTTACCGCAGTTCCAGCATGTGATACGGCACGGTGTATCTGTCCAGATCATATGGATCTCTGTGCCGCCCTTCTCTTTTGGTATCGGATATGAGTATTTTACAAACTGATCAGAGGTCGGAACCTCATGACCGCCTGTGCCGTAGAAATCAATCTTGCCCTCATTGATGGCCTTCTCGATCATTGTCTTGGGGATCATCTGCTTGCCCCATGCGGTAGGTGTTATGCTGTGCGGCTTTAAGAGCCTGTCACCGTACTTGGTGCCTTTCAACCTCTCAAACATACCCATATGGCTGCCTGTCTTCTTGGAGACAATATTCCTTGGCATGCCCTGATATGAGATCTGTGCCTGATGAACACCCGGTTTCCCAAGGCCCCTCATTCCTAAAAGAACACACTCAAGCCTTGCAGGTTCATGTGCCAGCGGGCCTCTAATCATACCGCCGCCAAAATAGTGGCCTATGGTACAAACCTTCTTTGCCCAGTCCCTTGCGAGTGCCTTAATGGTCCATTCCGGTACGCCGCACTTCTTTGACGCCCATTCGGGTGTCTTGGGTTCGCCGTCCTCTTTTCCCAAAACATATGCCTCAATCTTGTCAAAACCTATTGTATGTGTCTTGATATACTCCTTGTCATAGGTGCCTTCCTTGACCCACATATAGATGATGGCAAGCTGAAGTGCTGCGTCCGTGTTGGGCAGTACAGGTATCCACTTGTTTGCATGGATGGCTGCCGCATAGTTCAGATCAGGGCAGATATATACCTGCTTGATGCCGATCTCTGACCAGAACCTGACGATGTTGCTCGCATACTGACCCCTGAAACCCCATGGTGTTGTTTCAGGGTCACCGCCCCATACCAGTAGAAGCTGGGTATGTTCAGATATGTCTTTTATTATGTTATTGGCCGGATTCATCATGCCTATAAGGCCAGAGCCCCAGACATGTTTTGAACCCCAGTACCAGCCTTCCCATGAGTCAGGGTTTCTGATCTGCTGGGTGAAACCGCCCATCTTGTCAAGCAACAGTGATGATGAGCCGTGTGTGGCATTTACAAACATACACTCGCCGTGACCGTCACCCTGTATCAGGATGGAACACGGGCCGTACTGTTTGTGAAGCCTTCTGATCTCTTTTGCTATGAGATCTGTTGCCTCATCCCATGATACCCTTACAAACTTGCTCTTTCCCCTGTTCTGGGTGTTGCGTTCTCCATCCGGGTCCCAGTCAACCCTCTTTAACGGGTATTTGATCCTGTTTGGGGAATATACGCGTTTTTTATAGGCAAGGCTGAAAGGTGACGGAAGCGCCTTGTACATGGGTTCAAGGGTCTTCCCGTTTTTGGTGATTTTCCAAGGATTAAAAGTCTTGGGATCATATTTGGCATCAAAATGAAGAGGCCTTATTCTAACTATCCTGTCATTCTTGACATCAATCGCACATGGGGCCGCGCCAAAAATACCTCCACTCAATCCAAGAGCCTTGTATACTGTTTTATCAGCCATACTTGCTAACGGCTCTTTTGCTGTTGTCTTTTTTTTCTTTTCTTTTACTTTTCCTTCCGACATAGATCCTCCGTTTTTATTATTAATTCCAAACTCCTTTTAAAGTTTGACTACTACTTTAAAAATATTACTGAAAGTAATATTGAAAGCAAAAATACTCAACATTTTTCTACAGGGGGAACTAAAATAGTAAAATCTGCCCCCTGAAGTTTATTATTTAAACGGGATATCCCCCAGATTCCTGTCATCATCCGTACATATGGAATCGATGGTGACTGATTTTTTGCCCTTTTCTATCTTGAGTTTAAAGGTGCAGTTATCCTTTAAACCCCTGAACCAGAAATCACCCCATGCATTGGTTTCAGCGGTTATTGCCTCCTTAGTTTCACAATCTGTAAGGGTACACTTTGCACCTGCAATAACCTCCTTTTCCTTTGGATCATAGAGCGTACCTGCCACCCATTTTTTTGGCGTATTAAGATAATACACCCTTGTCTTGAGTTTGACATCAGGTTTTATCGGCTCGGCCTTTGTTATGTATTTTTTAAGATCCTTTTCCTCACCGAATCTCAGGGCCTCTGTGGGGCAGTTATCAACGCACCTCGGGACCTCCCAACCGTCATCAAGGAGATGGGCGCACCCGGTACACTTCTGGGCAATATTAAGCCCGCTGTTCATATATATGGCGTCATAAGGGCAGACATCCATACAGAGCTTGCAGCCGGTGCATTTTTCTGGGTCAATGATTACAAGGCCATCTTCCCGCCTGTATATTGCCTCCGGTTTACATGCCTTCATACAGGGGGCATCAGCACAGTGCATGCAGAGCATGGGTACATAAGTTACCATGACCTTGGGCACGGTTCCCCTGACAGTCTCTTTTATACCAAGCCAGAAATGCCCCGTATCGGGCTG
>CAZCMD010000204.1:0-7415 GCA_964499695.1 uncultured Desulfatiglans sp. | reverse complement strand
AGAAAAGGGCCAGACAGTGCTGATTGATAAGGCTGTGCCGGAAATTTAAAAACAGACTGAAGCTTTTTAGGTTCAAGACTGTAGGCTAAAAACCAGTGGTCTAAAGCCTGTAGCCTGCTTTTTTATTCAGCGGCAAGCCAATTATTAGTCCAGGATAATAATTGGGTTGGGATAATGCAGGCAACTTTTTAATGTAAAGGTTTTATCATGATGATTAACAACTGGTATTCATCACTCTCCCGGAAGCAGTTTTTCTGGCTGTACGGTACAATACTTATTATGATCCTGATTGTCATTATCGGGATCCAAATCGACAGAAGCAACAGACCTGTTCAGGGTAAAAGTTATACCATTGACATGACAATAAAGGCGATAGCCCCCGATCTCGATGTAACCGGAAAGGCGCTGGCCAATGAGCTTGGTCTTCAAGTACCATTAAAAGGGGCAGGAGAAAGGCCACTGAAGGAACTCGGTGTCAGCCAGGATAAACTCAACGAGGTGGTGGAGCATCTCCTTTCCCACAGGGGTGCTATGCTTAAATATTTCATATTTGCAGCCCTGTCTCTGGGAGGGCTGGTATTCATGGTGAAACTCGGCAGGCCTGAGCTGTCAGGATCAAGGTCCGAAAAGAACTCTTATCCACGGGTTCCTTTTCTGGTTTTCTTGATGATCTCGCTGGTTTTTGCAGGTTTTTATCTGGGCAAATCACCCAACCCAATGGAAGGGGTGATCAAGGTCTTCAAATCCCTGGCAGGGCTGTACCCTGATCCATGGATAAAATTAGCTGCATTTATTTTTTTCATGGCGCTGGCTATAACTGGTAATAAGATCATCTGCGGATGGGCATGTCCCTATGGGGCACTCCAGGAGGTGATCTACAGCATACCGGTGTTTAAAAAGGCAAAAACAAAACTCAGACTCCCCTTTCTCCTTACAAACCTGATAAGATCAATACTCTGCCTGATCATGCTGCTGATCCTGTTCGGAATAGTTGGAAACAAGCAGGGGTTTGTTCTCTACCATAATGTGAATCCCTTTAACCTCTTTGATCTTAAATTCGAATCCATATGGATAATGCTTACAATAGTTATAACCCTTGCAGGGTCATTCTTTTTTTACAGGCCCTTTTGCCGCATTATATGTCCCTTCGGACTTTTCTCATGGGTTGCTGAAACAATCAGCATTTTCAAAGTACGTATTGACAAAGGAAAATGCACAAAGTGCGGGGTATGTATTACTGCTTGTCCTCTGGACGCTGCCAGGGGCATTGTACTTGGGAATAAAATGCCCGAGGATTGTTTTAGCTGTGCAAGATGTCTGAACAAATGCCCTGTGGATGCTATTAAATATAAATAGTGTTCATCCAAAAACTATGGTTTTTGTATGTAAGCAGTCAGCCATCAGCTTTCAGCAAAAGGCATATAATGAAAAGCGTTAGCTGAAAGCTTAATCGAGAAATAACCTCTTTCTGGATGGACACTAATTAAGATTAACAGTGTTCTATTTATTTTTTCCCGATAGTTTTGGCAAAATAATTAAATTATTTAAAGTACAAAAGACTGTTAAAACATATTATAATTCCGATAATCCTGTCTAAAACCCAGTATATGTAGTTTATAAAGTAAAAAACCTAAAAATGCTTGACAATGAAATAGAGGAAAAGTAATTAGCAGCAACTATCCTTGAAAAACCCTTTGTTCAGGGACTTTACATTAAAAAGGAGTTTTAAATGAAAAGAAAACAATTTGTAGTTACAGCATTTATCTTTCTGGCCTCTGTCATTGTTCCTGCGTGGACACAGGCAAATGACAATTTATCAAAAAATAAGAATCCCAAAGAGGTGGTAAAGGCTGCTGTAATAGGCGGTATGACCATGACAGGCATGTGGCAGAAGGTTTCTGAAATGTTCGAGGCAAAAACCGGAATAAAGGTTGAGGTTGTGGCAACCGGTCCAAGGGCTGTCATAGAAACACCATTCAAACAGGGGGAGGCAGATCTGCTGACAATGCACTCGGGAGACATTACAACAGACCTGGTTGCAGATGGGTATGGCATTAATATGGTTCCATGGACCCATAACAATACTGTCATCATAGGCCCGACTGAAGACCCAGCAGGAATAAAAGGCATGAAGAACGGGGCAGAGGCCTTAAAAAAAATTGCAGCAACAAGATCAAAATATTTAGACATGTGGGGGATCGGCAAGCGTGAGATAAGCCAGAAAATGTGGAAAAAGGCCGGAATATTCCCTCCGGAAGGTGACTGGGTTATAAAAGAGAAGAGAAGAAGTACCGAAGAAATACTTATTTGCCTCAGTGAACAAAAGGCATACAGCTTTTTTGGAAGGATACCGGTTCTGTTTGAAAAAAGAGAATTCAGCGGCCTGGAAATAATGGTTGAGGATGACCCTGATATGATGAGGCCATATATAGTTATGCTTGCCAACCCAAAGGCCTTCCCTCATGTAAACTATGAAGGGGCAAAAAAATTACAGGATTTTTTACTTTCTAAAGAGGTTCAGGATTTTCTGGGCAAATTCAAGACAGATGAATTCGGCGGCATACCCATTTTTTATCCTCTAAGAAACAGGGCTTTGGAAGAAAGCAATATTAGAAAAAAATAGTTTAAAAAGGAAAAGCAGATTGAAAAAACAGAATTATCTTATAAGTATTTTATTGGCAGCAGGGCTTGTATCAATGCAGGCAGTTGCATTTGAAAATGCTACTGAGCAGAAGGTGTACACACTTGGTGAAATAGTTGTTACAGCGGAAGGAGAAGGGGTAGAGTCAATTGGAACAGTAAGAGAAATCACTTCTGATCAAATAGAGGCATCAGGAGCTGAAACACTTGATGAGGCATTAAAGCTTTTACCTGGTATTAATATTGTGACAGGCGGCCAGGGTGTCCCAAGGCTGAACCTGAGAGGAATGAGACCTAGACATGTAACACTTCTTATTGATGGCATTCCATTCAATTCAGCAGGCGACGGCCAGTTCGACCCCAGCCTGATTACTACAGTGAATATAGCAAAAATAAAAATATCCTATGGAAATGATTCAGTCCTTTATGGCGCCGGAGGGCTTGGAGGTGTCATCAACGTTATCACAAAAAAGGGAACGAAAAAGGCAGAGTTTGATATTGATGGAAAATACCAGCAAAAGGATAACATGCTTGCCAAAGCTAATATTTCCGGCGGGACAGACAAGATAAATTATTTTGTAAGCGCCAGTGACTTTAGCAGCGATGGTTACAGGCTTTCCGATGATTTTATCCAAACTGATTATGAAGATGGCGGAACAAGAAATAACAGTGACAGAGAACTAAGAAGCCTTTTTGGTAATGTGACTTTAACACCGAATAATAAAAGCCAGGTAGGGTTGATCATTAATCACATTACAGGAGAGTATGGTATCCCTGCCATTACTCTTGATAGAAATGATCCATTTGGTAAAAATCCAAAGTACGAAAGAGTGGATGACCATGAGGCCATCAGCATGAGCCTTTCAGGAAGCTACAATATTAATGGCCACTTAAGCTTCAGGGGCTGGGCCTATATGAATGATCTTGAAGAAATAAAAAACGGGTATGACAACGATACCTATACGACACAAAGATCAAGAAACTCCTACAGGGCGAATGAAACAACCGAAATCCGCGGTGCAAGTCTTCAGTCTCAGTACCTGTTTGATAATTCCGGAAAGGTTTCTCTTTCACTTGGAACAAAAAAAGAGAGCTTTGAAAGTCTTGGCTGGACTATGGAATCAGCTTCAAGCGGTGGCGGTGGAGGTGGTGGAGGCGGTGGAGGTTCAAGTACCGCAGTCCAAAGCCCCTTTGATGAAATCCATGAAATCAGGACATACACAATGGCAATCGAATATGAAATACAACCCCTGGAAAGCCTTGGTTTTGTAGCAGGATACGGGTACTCCTGGTTAAGAAAAGAAAATAATTCTGATGATGACACGGATAATTTTATGGTCGGATTTAACTATGATCTTACAAAAAACAACAGAATCAGGGGTTCTATTTCAGATAATATCAGGTTCCCATCTGTTACGCAGCTATACGGTGTAGATGAGGGGAATCCGAATCTGGACTTTGAAAAATCAATGAATTATGAACTTGGTTTTGAGCAAATCATGGATAAGATTGATACAGTCTTTTCCATAACCGGTTTTAGAAGAGATGTTGAGAACTTCATATCAAAGGATGATGATGGTGTAAACCAGAACCATGATGAATACCAATTCCAGGGGGTGGAGATAACAGCCGGAAATAATTCCATCGAAGATCTGGAACTGAGGCTTGCATATACATACATGGACTCTAAGGATAAATCCAGAGACTCACTTGTTAATCAAATCCAGTACAATCCTGAGCACAAGCTTGCTTTGGAATGTGTTTACAATTTTGCATTCGATATCTCGGCCTATACCAGCCTCGAACGCATAGAAAAGCAGTATTACTATAACAGCGATTACACGCTGAAGGGCAGACTTCCTGATTATGCAGTTGTAAACCTCAGGGTTGAAAAGAGGCTCTTTTCAGGATCAATGAAGATCTATATCGGTGCTGACAATCTTTTTGATAAAAACTACTTTGAAAGCTATGCGCTCCCCAGAGAAGGAAGGAGCCTGTATGGGGGTTTCACATATTCTTTTAGATGATGAGGTCGAAATGAAAACAAAAATATACTTGATCGGTTTTAGTTTATTTATAGTGGTAGCTTTTGCAGTCCAGACAGTGTTTGCGGGTTCTGCAAAATTTTATATTGTAGGCATGGGCACTGTACCAGACCTTTTAACCGTTCGTGGAGCAAAGACAATTGAACAGAGTCAGATTATCATGCTGGAAGATGAACAGGATAAGGATACCTGGAAAGAGTATATCGGGCAGAAGGAGATCTGGATGGTCCCAAATTCCGCCAGGCGTTACTATGGCCTTGATCCCGATAAGGTGAAGGATGAAAAGCTTAAAATCAAGGTTAAAGAGACAGATAAGGTTCGTAAAGAAATAATTGACAGGATTACTCAGGCTGTAAGAATGGGAAAAACTGTTTCGGCGCTACAATCGGGTGATCCCATGATGTTCGGCTTAACCTATTACCTTGAAATGCTGCCAGATGATATTCCCACAGAGATAATTCCGGGAATAGGCGCGTTTCAGGCGGCCAGTGCAGCAGTGGAGATGAGCCCGCCATACGGATGGGATACCAATTCCGTGATCCTGACAGCGGCTGACTGGCCTGAGAGGAAAGATAAAAACGAAACATTATTGTCACACCAGACAAGCATGGCCTTTTATACCATGTTTCTTGATTATCAGGGATTATTCAAAGACCTGAACCGCCATTATCCTGCGGATACCCCTGTCGCGGTTGTATGTAATGCCGGAGACCTTGATAAACAGAAGATAATCCGTTCTACTGTGGGAAAATTCCTTGATGAGGTAAAATATAAAGAGCTTCCGGTTCATATGCTCTTTGTAGGAAAATTTTTAACAGCAGGTCAGGCCAGAAAAGATTCCCTGATGAATGTGCTTGAAACCCATCCATAAGCATCTTCTAAAATGGAAAAGGCCGGGAGAGCAACTCTCCTGGCCTTTTCCGGCGGATACGGAAGAAATAGAAAGAAATATGAAAAGAAATTACTTTAATTTTTCACTTATGTCAAGAATAATATATGTTATTTTTGAAATAATGGATTACTTCTTACTGCTTCAATAAAATCAAATAGTTACTCAATCAACCGGGATTAAGCCCTCATAATAAATGCATGATTATGCATCAATCATAACGCTTGTTGCCTTTATAACAACCCCAACCTCTTTTCCAACCTTAAGCCCCAAGCGCTCTGCAGAATTTGACGTGATAGCAGAGACTATTTCCACCCCTTTGGTTATTTCAATTATCACCTCTGCCATAACCTGACCCTTTTTAATCTCCTTTATCTTGCCTTTGATATTATTTCTTGCGCTTATTGTCATAACTGCCTCCTGTTTTGTATTGTTGACGATTAAGAAAAGACTATGCACGCCGTGAATATTAACATTTTCGTGAGACTTAAAATAGAAAAAAAATCCATTTCAAAATGATAGAGATGCATCCAAAATAGAAAAGCCGGAAGAGCAACTCTGCCGGCCTTTTGGCTGAATCAAAAACCCTTTCGATTTAAACAGATAATAAATGATCAACCATCATATTTCAAAAATAATATAGAAATATGACGTTTATTGACAGAAAAAAATAATTAAACTATACATTCCTGAGGCTCTAGACTTGATGCCATATAATCTGCACAGGTATAATCTGTGCAACAGGAGCAAATGCATGAATAATTATAAATGTGAAAGCCTTCACCTTGTTAATTTAGATGATACTTCAGCCATAATCGCAAAGGCTGCTTCAGGGAATGGCATCAGATTGACCGGTTTAGGGGAAGGCCGAACAGAATTTGTCACAACCGGGACAGGTGTACTTAAGGTAAACAAAGAGGCACTCCTTAAAATGAATTCCATTGAAGGCATCTCTTTTGCAACATTGCACGGTAATCATGTTGTTGCCGCTGAAACACCTGTTGGTGAAATTAGTATTATCACATTTGAAACACGTGAAAATGATATCAGAGAGGCGGAAAAGATATGCAGCGAATTTTTTCCTATTATTGAAATAAAGCCACTCAGAAACCTGAAGGTTGGTGTTATAACGACCGGTAGTGAAATATACAGCGGGAGGATAAAGGATAAATTCGGACCGATATTGAAAGAGAAATTTTCCAGGCTTAACTGTGAAGTTATCAGGCAGGTACTTGTGCCTGACGATGTTGAAAAGACCGTCGCCTCTATTCATGAACTTGTTTCAGAAGGGGCAGATCTTGTCGCACTTACTGGAGGTATGTCAGTAGACCCGGATGATCTGACTCCCTTGAGCATAAGAAAGACCGGTGCCCATATTGTAACATACGGGGTTCCCATATATCCAGGGGGCATGTTCCTGCTTGCATATCTGGGGAAGATACCTGTTCTGGGTCTTCCTGGTTGCGTCATGTATCACAGGGCAAGCATTTTTGATCTTGTGTTACCATTGATAATAGCCGGTGAAACAGTTACCAGGGAGTATGTGTTATCACTTGGACATGGCGGTTTATGTGCAAGATGTGAAGAATGCCGTTATCCTGTGTGCGGGTTTGGGAAGCAGTAAAATGTAAATGGAAAGGCCGGGGGAGCAGCTCCTCCGGCCTTTCTGGCTAAATCCAAAAAACCCAATGAGTAGGGTATAGTCAAAAATTTATTCATCTTCCAATGATAAATTCCCTGTAGAAACAGCAACCCCCTTTATCAGGGCATAAACCTGCTGTCCCGGTTTAAGCCCGAGGGACTCCCTTGCTGCACGGGTTATCCTTGCTGTTATCATGCAG
>CAZCMD010000203.1:0-7439 GCA_964499695.1 uncultured Desulfatiglans sp. | reverse complement strand
ATCTCGTTTTTACACTCCTAACAGCCTAACCTGTCCCGCCATTTTATCAGGGCGCCTTGTCTCGGCGTAGCTTCAAGCGAAGATGGAAGCCATGACAGAGACTGAAGCCCAGGTGACGACGGCAGCCTGCATTTATAATCTTGAACTTTGAATCTTTAGCCAGTGAAATTAATAGCTATGACAGCAAAGCGGATTTCACCGAGTTTGAATCTTGAATTATGTGCTTTGAGCTTTCAGCTTTCAGCTAATTTTTCTTGCTTTTTCATTCCATTAGTCTTAAACCTGACTCATTATTTCTTTTTATGTATAGTGTATCACTGCCTTGCAAGTCTTTTAGATTTATACGCTTTTGATTTCTGGAAAACGTTTACTTGTCCGCCTCAAGCGGATTGAAATATTTCATGGGGAAAATGGTTTTCTAGCATCTTGAAATGTTTCTAAATATAGAAACATTTCAGATAACCCCAAAATTGAAAAATGTCTATATAGAGAAACTTTTTCAACCGGCTCTAAACCGGTCAATAACATGTTATATGCCAGGAGGTAAAAATGGAAGTTAAGAAAAAAAGATCATGGTTATTAGGGAAGATCGAGGATCGTGCTGATGCTTTAAAAACGATTAAAGAATCTTCATACATCTTTATTTTCATTGCAATACTTCAAGGTGTAATCAGCTTTTTTGTCGTTCCTAAGATGTTTATTGATGCAGCGCTATTCCTTATTTGCGCCTTACTCCTCATGTGGCTAAAAAGTCGGACAGCGGCAATAATCTTGCTTGTCATGTCCTTAACTTGTGTCGCTGTGATAGTTCTCATGAAAACAGGTTTAACGAGTGGTCGTGTTACATACATCATTTTTACAATCATTATTCTCATCGCTTCAGCGAAGGCGACAGAAGCAACGTTTAAACTTCATGGGAAATTTAAGGAGAATGGGAAAATAGACAATCCAGCCATCCCACAAACTCCTACTTAAATGAACGCGCTTTCCCAGGCATATAACCTGTCTGCTGCAAGGGATGGCGCAAAAGACGTGCCGCCCCTGAGCAGCCGTTAATGTGAATCCATGGGACATCTACTAAAGCGTTTATATAAGAGAGGTAAAAATATGAAACAAATAATATCGTTATTCTCACTTCTGGTGGTGGCGGTTTTACTAATGAGTTGTAATAAAAGTACTCCCTCCCCTCCCTAATGTGTAAAGTAATCCTGAGCCTGCTAATCCATACACTGAACAGGTTTAACTTGAGGTCACAATTTGTGACCTCAAGTAGCCATGGAGGGAGGCGATATCTCCCCTATGTTTTCACTGAGCTGTAACCAGAAATATTGAACGGTTCCCGTCGGATTTTATGTTTCAACTTACAAAATAAGGACTTTCAAACTTGAAATTCCATTTTGGAACATCAAGTTGGGGAGAGACCAGAAAGCTGCTTAGAGCATTTACTGAACAGGGTGTTGCCATGCTATCAAGTGCCCTGAGAAGCAAAAGAGCCATACAGGTTAATATCCAAATAATGAGGGCTTTTGTTAGACTTCGTGATGTACTGGCAACCCATCATGAATTGGCGTTAAAATTCGTAGAACTTGAAAGGGGCTTCAAAGATCATGACGAAAAGATCGAAGTCATATTTGAAGCTATTCGATAGCTTATGGCCCCATCAGAGAAAAGAAAAACAAGATCGGCTTTGAAGTAAATGAGGATGGAATCAAATGCGGCTGAGAGACAGGGTAATAATGATACCTTTATTTTAGAGGGCTATTAGGTTAGTTAGTGTCAACCTTACAACCTACCAACATCCCCATACACCCCTTGTGACTGAAATCCCCTTGACATACATGACCTCTTCTCCTATATTCAGACTTATTAAAAGGAAGAGAAGGTTCTTATCAAAGATTGGAGCACAATATGGCGCGTGGAATTAGGAAGTATAATATTCTACTTCTCGATGACAAGAAAACTTGGCGTGACAATTTTGAACAGCACCATCGTAATGACTATGACATTACTCAGGCTGCAACTGGCCGCGAGTATGATGTCCAGTTGGAAAGAATGCTTGCAGAGAAACATCCTCCTGATCTCATCCTGATCGATATGTATCATCCTAAGTACCCCGACGACGAAGTACGACAAGAAGCGGCAAACATTAAAGGGGAAGCTGCAATTCAGGCATTAGACGACGCAATCCAATCCGCACGAGGGCCTATTTTGGATGCATGGGACCCGTATGGAATAAAAATACTGGAAAGGACTCGTACACTTATTGACGCCAAGGGATATCGAAATATACCACTTGTCCTTTATACACAACAAGGTCATATAATTGCAAATAATGATGAACTTAAGCGAGTATCGGAACTTCGTGGTGAGTGGTTAATTAAGAACAAGGCTAACGCAGAGTACGAATCGTACCGAATCAATGAGATGATTGGCATCCGGGAACAGAAGAAGCAAAACTATCGTCGCGCATACCGGAATGTTTCGTGGGCACTTGCATCTCTTCTGATCATTGCGCTCCTTTTTTTATCCTACTTTATGCAAAAGACATTTGATGTCGTACTGGCCCTAGGTGTTTCTGCAGCCTTGGTAGCAATCCAACCATATATCGCAAAAATGTACGGAGAAGATTAGCTAAACATAGCGTGAGTCATGGCTGTACCTTGTCAAAACTCCATCTACATTGAAAGTGATGACATTATGATCATCAACGCGTAGGCTTCTACACCATGATCGAAGCTCTATTTATACTTGGTTCATTGTAACTACTCACAGTATAGACAAGCATTAATAATTACTGTGGGTCTAGGGGACAATATAAACATTCAACTATTCCAGTTGGTGCCCCTCTTTCTTTGCCCTCTTATCTCCTCTTAAAATCGGATAATTTACTACTGATGGTGTAATGTTCAGTCGCCTCTCTAGAAAGGGGACAGAAAGGGGTCAGGTCACTGATTAGCTTTTATTTGTGTTGGTAGCTCGACTATATTTATTTACGTTAGGAAAACTACGAAAGAAATGGTGGTAGATATTTAATCATGAAAGACTTAAAAAAGTGAGGGGAATTTAAAAAGTAAAACATGGATTCCCTGGCTTGTCATGGAGTCTTGTCACGTCATAGTTTATAGCAACGACGGCAGTCTGTTTTTCTGATTTCCGACTTCTGAATTCTATCTTCGGACTTCTATCTTTTCTTTCTTGCATTTATTACAAAAAAGTCCTAATTCTAACCCACTGTCTTAGAAGTCTTAACGCTTTACCTAAAGTATTGAATTTTGAATCTTGAATATTGAATCAAGATTTTTACTGATAGTATTTTTTCAATCCACGGCTGATCCGCCGTTCCATCCTCCGTAGCAGTTGCTACTGCGGAGGACGGACGCCCAAGGCTATGGCGGGACAGGCCATGAAATCCAGTTGTTTTTGATTTGTAATTACTTGTCCACCTCTGGTGGATTGGTAACTGTCCAATGTCAAGGTTAGTCCCCGGTTGCTCACCGATATCACAATATGGGCGATTGGATAGAGAAAGCAGAAAAAGATGTAGGAAAGTAAACGCACAACACAATAAAAAGTTCCAGCAGGCCGGAAAAAACCGCGTCTGCTAAACGTTATCGTTAGTTAAACAAGGAGGACATTATGGAAAAATGTTCACAATGTGAAAAGAATGCTATTCAAAAATATGGCGATACCTATCTTTGCCTTGACTGCCTTGAACGACTTTCAAATATACATCATAAAGAAAATGAGCAACGACATCGTGAAATGATTTATAATATGCAAATGGCAAACGCTGCAGAGAGGGACCTGAACGAAACTCTAGGTATTTATAACCAAGCACCCTCCTTTGATTTAAGTGTTTTTAAACCTTCAAGAAATGTTAAGCTTAATAATATCAATGTAAATAATAGTGTAGTTGGCAATATATCAACCGAAGAAGTCGGCAATATCACTGTATCACTAAAGAAAATTCATTCAGGTGGTGCCCCTGAAATAGCACAAAATATACATGACTTAACTAAAGCTTTCTTGGAAGCAAAAGACATCTCCATTGAAAATAAAAATGAAATTCTTGAACAAATTAGTCTTCTATCTGAGCAAGCATCTTTACCGTCGAAAAATAGAAAAAAGGGGATTATTAAAGCAGCACTTTCAGCAATAAAAAATACTGCAACAACCACATCTAGTGTAGTTAGTGCATGGCAAAAAGTTGAGCCATATTTAAACCAGTTCTTTTAGAGAACTAACCCGCCCTTCAACTATGACCGGGCGATAAAACGCCGCCCGTTATGTTAAGTGGTTATAAATGTTCGAATAGGAGATTAACGTCATGACTTGGTCTACATTATGGTTTGGGAAACATAAAGGTAAAAGCCTTCCACAGGTAGTTTTTTCTGATCCAGACTGGTTTTTTTGGGCAATCGAAGACAATATATTTAAAGACAAAGGAAAAATATATAAAGAGGCAAAAGAGATAAACAGAAAAGCTAAAATGGTTCTAATTCCACAGAAAGGTGCAGAAAAATTAGTTGCAGAGTATGCTATTCACCCACCAACTAAAAAATTTGGACATATGGAAATATTACCCTGTTCACGTCCTAATCATGTGGGATCTACGCCAACATTTCGGACAGAAAATATTGATATGAGTATCCCGAGAAAAATAGCTCCATATGACAAACTTGGATGTAAACTTCTTATTTCAAATCTCAAATATTATCTATTCGGTAGTAAAAGCTATAAAATGACAAAAGACAGATGTGAAGCATTTTTTGATGATGATACGAACTTTGATGTATAAATATTTATAGCATGGCAATCAACGTGACAAACTACTATATCGCCGAATCAAGCTTAATAGGTTCGCGGCATTTGTATAATTTAATAGGCCTTTGTTGGCGGGCACCGCTTGCTCGTTAGTTAATCGTAAAAAAAAGGGTAAGGATGGGGACGACTATGCTTTTATACTTTACTGTAAGAATTACTAAAAAAATGGTGGTAGATGTTATCCTTTAAAGGGTTTGAATAGGGAGGGTAAATTTAAAATGAATTTCCCGATAGATCGGGATCGATGACCCTTTTCCACAGGGAATGATTTTGGTGTTGAAATACTTTTAAATGCAGGATTTCCCTCGGAGTTTATCCCGCTATGTAGTAACGCGGGAGTCGAAATGACAAAAAATGAGTATCTGATAATTGTGGCAGAGTCTGTGGAAACTTGGATTGCAGGCAAAAAGGTATATTGAAAAAAAATTTTTACCAACTAATCTTCCATAATCCATAGTGCCTTTATTAATAACTGGCTGTTCAAGAGTAATGATGAAAGGAGAAAAATGAAAAAGAATATTTCAATTCTCGTGTTTTTTCTGACAATCGTGCTTTTGTGTTTTAATGCTCCTGCAGAAAACAAGACTGACCCTTCAACTGATGTATCTCAGGCCGAAAAGGTAAAGAAGATTGATGAGATCTTTTCAACATTGAATAAGCCGGGTTCGCCGGGAGCAGCTATTGCAATCATTGAAAAAGGCAAACTCATTCTTGAGAAGGGGTATGGGTTAGCCAACCTTGAATATGATATTCCTGTTACGCCCAGCACTGTATTTCATGTGGCAAGTGTATCCAAACAATTCACTGCAATGGCGATTGTTCTTCTTGAAGAAGACGGGATTCTTTCAATAGATGATGATATCAGAAAATACCTGCCCGAATTGCCGGATTACGGGCAAAAGATAACCATACGTAACCTTCTCCAGCATACCAGCGGGATCAGGGATCAGTGGCAAACCCTTGGTATCGCAGGGTGGAGTTTAACAGATGTTATCACGCAGGATCAGATTCTGCGAATACTTTTTCGGCAAAAAGAACTTAATTTCCCGCCAGGGACAAAGCACCTTTATTCCAATGGCGGATTCACGCTTCTGGCTGAAATAGTCACCCGTGCTTCCGGAAAAGCATTCCCGGAATTTTGTATGGATAGAATATTTAAACCGCTAGGTATGAAAAACACCCATTTTCATCAGGACCTGACGCAGATAGTGCCCAACCGTTCCTATTCTTATAGCAACACAGCTAAAGGTTATGCGATATCGCCTCTTAACTATGCAAATGTGGGTGCAACCAGTCTCTTTACCACAGCAGGTGACCTGGTGAAATGGCTGGATAACTTCAGATCGCCTGTTATTTGTAAACCTGCTTCAATAGCGAGGATGCAGGAAAAATGCATACTCTCAGATGGTAAGAAGATAAATTACGGAATGGGGATAAGTATTGATGAGATTAATGGTGTCAGGATGATATCTCATGCCGGAGGAGATGCAGGATACCGGAGTTTTGTCGCATGGTTTCCTGACTATGAACTGGGTATCGCAGTGGTGAGTAACCTGGGAACATTCAGCCCGAACATGGTTGCATTGCAGGCAGCATCTGTATTTCTCAGAAAAGATACGATTCCGATTGCAACCACAGAACCTGTAAAGCGGACATTTATTACACTTAAACCGGATACGCTAAAAAAATATGTTGGTGTCTATCCGTTGCCTTCAGTTGGGCAGACTGCAGAAATTATTATTGAAGATGGAAAGCTTTGTGCAGGCGGGCCGGCCCAGCCGGCAATTGAATTGAAAGCAACAGGGGAAAATACTTTCTATATTGCCCAGATATCGGCGGATGTTGAGTTTATATCTATGCCCGAAAATGGCATGAAAATAAAGGTTACACAACCAGGCGGAGTTACAGAAGGAGTACGAACTGGTAAAAAAACTGAAGTAAATATAGATGAAACAGCTCTCAGGGAATATTGCGGTAAATACTGGAGTGAAGAAGTTGAAACGCAATACACCTTCTTTCTAAAGGATGGCAAGCTTACGGGGCTTCATGCTCATCATGGGGAGTTCCCTATGGCACCTGTGATGAAAGATATGTTCAGAACGACTCAGTGGTTTGCTCCAGAGGTGAAGTTTATCCGTGATGAAAAGAATGTAATTACCGGTGCTGACCTGGGAGGAGGGCGGGTATTAGCAATCCGTTTTAATCGTGAAATGTAAACATTTATGCAGTTTCTATAGGGAAAAGGTCATATCCCCGATTAGCTCTTGTTTGTGTTGGTAGCTCGAGTATATTTATATGAGTTACTGGAAAACTACGAAAGAAATAAGGTGGTAGATATTCTCCCTAAAAAGGCTTGAAAAAGTGAGGGGAAAAAATGGATTCCCGTTTTCACGGGAATGACGGGGTGTTGGATTTCCAGATTCCACCTTCACAAAAGGAGTCAAGTTTCGGATGGACAGGTCAGTCTTCGCATAAAGCTTCCGACTTTGCCAAGGCTACGCCGGGACAAGACGCCCTGACATGCGATCAGGAGAAAACCAACGGGGTCTGCCCGTTAATGCGTGACATTTTTAAGGGTGTGATCAGGACATTTATAAAACCAGGAAATATATGGA
>CAZCMD010000202.1:5997-7566 GCA_964499695.1 uncultured Desulfatiglans sp. | reverse complement strand
TGCCTTGTCTCTACAATAGCTCTTCCATCTCACTGATTATCCAAACACAGCCTGGAAAACCGGTATCTATTTTTATCTTTTCAGAGCGCTTGCCAATCCAAAAACCTTATGGTATTGAATACAAAACTTGTCTCACAGAGTATTTTTCAGCTTTCAACTTGAAACGCTGAAAGCCTTAATTCACGGAAGTGGAAAGCTCACTGGTGGGGCTCCCGGACTTCAAATCCGGTGTACCGGGCTAAAACCTCGGTAGGTGGGTTCGATTCCCATGCACTTCCGCCATTGATAATTACCACTTATTGAAGAGGTATACGAAGAACCTGACCAGGATAGATCAGATCAGGATTCGTCAGCATTGGTTTGTTAGCCTCAAAAATTACGGTATATTTCATTGGGTTTCCATAAAATTCCTTGGCGATTTTGGACAGAGTATCACCCTTAACAACTGTGTAATACTTGGTCTCAGGTTCCGGCTCCGGTTTTTGTTCAGATGCTGCTTTGCTTGTATCAACCTGAATTCGGTCATCCACCTTTGAAACCCCGTTTACATTGCCGACAGCAAGTACAATCTTCTCCCTGTCCGGCTGGCTTTTTGTTGTTCCGTAGACAGTAGCGACCTCATTGTCAAATTCAATTTTGAGATTTTCAATAGCTACTCCGATCTTTTGAACATGCCTTTCCAGTGCCTTTGCCAGGGCATTTTCTGCTGTTTTTTCCCGCTCCTGTAATGCTGCTTTGGTTTCAACACCCATAACCTTGGCTCCCGCGTTTTTCACAAAATCAATTAATCCCATAGCTAATCTCCTTTCAAAAAATTTTTTGCCTAATCCGGCATTTCACGGCCGTTTATCAGATCGTATGACACCCCAATGTTATTTTTTAAACAGTTTTGATGCCATGCCCAGGACGTCATCAAGCACTGAACCGTCATTATCTCTGTCAAGAAACTGCCCCAGCATGCCCATCAATCCGTCCTGTGATTGACCGCCTGAACCGAGTGAATTTATAGCAGAACCGGAACGCTGTTTACTCAAAGCTCCCATTGCCATAGCCGCAACGACCGGCAACATTTTTTTCAGGACATCCTGCCCTATCCCGGTTTTGGCTGAAGCTGCCCCAGCGACCTGCCTGCTAACATCCTTGCTGCCCAAAATATGCCCCAGGATACCGTTGCCATCTGTTACTGTGTTCTCGTCGCTCAGGGAATCAAGGTTCTCTATATATTGAGTGTGTTTACCTGATGACAGGGCTTTCATAATACTGTCAAGACCGTTTGGCTTTGAGGCATTACGCGCCAGTCCCTGCCCAAGCGCGGGCAGAAGATTGGATATGGCTGATGTAGCCTGACTCTCATCCAGCCCAAAATTACTGGCCATTTGTTTTACAGCCCCTCCATTACCTGCATTTAAAAGCATGTTTAAAAGATCCATAGGCCCTCCTTGTTAAGATGTTTTTGATTAGAAAGTATGAGATGTTAACTTTATATATTGAAAGGATATATTATCGTATTATAAAGTGTCAATGAACAATATCGATAGGGTAGAATATGGTATACCTGAAAAGAAAAAG
>CAZCMD010000202.1:0-5897 GCA_964499695.1 uncultured Desulfatiglans sp. | reverse complement strand
AATAGCTATTATTGGATGTGCAGGATATAACCGTTTTCATCGACTATTAAGAGACACTCATTGTCAATAAAACCTGTTATCGAGGTTATTCGTGATGTCTGTACCCAGGTTATTCTTTTACGTTTCCTTTATATAATATGCTGTGAACCTTTGGGAAACTTTCACGGCTGACAAGCGTCAGCAACACGTCCCCCTCTTCGAGTGTCGTATCTCCACGCGGTGTAATATAGGTATCATCCCTGGCGATCAATGTAATAAGGCTGTCTTTTGGAAACCCGAGTTCAAATATCGGTTTATTAATCGCCTTTGATCCAAAAGGGACAATTATTTCTTCAAGCTGCATATCCAGCTTGCTGGAACCTTCAAAATCAATCGGATGGGAACGTTTACGAACCAAGGGAGCGTCAACTTTCAACAGGTGTGCGAAATACGGGATGGTTGTTCCCTGTAATAATACTGAGGTTATGACAATAAAAAAAACTAAATTAAAGATAAAATGATCATGATCAAACCCGGCCTGAAGCGGGAATGTAGCCAGAACAATGGGAACTGATCCACGAAGGCCGACCCATGAGATCAATATTTTTTCTTTTATACCAAATCGGGAAAAACTAAGCCCGATGAATACGCTGATCGGACGGGCAACAAATATTAAGAGAAAAGAGATCAGCAGACCCGCACCCGCAACAGGAATAAGCTGCTTTGGAAAAACGAGGAGCCCCAAAGTCAGAAACAGGATAATCTGCATAAGCCATGACACCCCGTCGTGAAAGCGGATGGAACTTTTTTTATGAGCAAACTCAAGCTCTCCCTGCATAATGCCGGCAATGTAAACCGCCAGAAATCCACTGCCCCCAAGTGCCGCAGTCACTCCATAGGTAAGTAACACCCAGCCCAGGCTAAGGACAGGATACAAACCTTCATAATCCAGCTTTATCCGGTTCACAATCAGGATGAACAGCCTGCTCATAGCATAACCGAAAAATAGTCCGATAATCATTTGCTGAAAAAAGAGAGGGACCAACAACCACATCGACTGCCCGGGATACTTGAGCAACTCCATAAACCCGATAGTGAGGAAGACCGCCATGGGATCATTGCTGCCCGATTCCAGCTCCAGCAGTGGCCTTAACGGCTCCTTTAGCCCTACATTTTTTGATCGAAGAATGGCGAAGACCGCAGCAGCATCCGTTGAAGAGACGATTGACCCGATCAAAAGAGCTTTCAACCAGGTAGTACCCAGAGCATATTTTACGCATGCTCCGGTGACAAGAGCGGTTATCAACACACCGATAGTAGACAAAACAAGAGCAGGTTTTAAAACCGTCTTGACTGAATGAATATTTGTGTCCAAACCGCCGGCGAACAAGATGTAGGCCAGAGCTATTGTTCCCAGCATCTGACTCATCCATGTATTATCGAAATAAAGCCCGCCCGGACCATCGGAACCGGCCAGCATTCCAATCCCCAGGAATAATAAAAGGACGGGCACCCCTAACCATTCAGAAATTTTGCTCAGGCCCGCACTCGTGACGATAAAAATTGCAGCAATAATGATGATTTGGTTGATGGACATTATATGTTCCTTATTAGTCATCCGCAAATGGCAGCAGGGCTATCCGTAACAATTTATATATCTTGTCCCATTTTCCCAATCTCTGATTTCCACAAAACGATAACATTCTTTCCCAGCATAAGCAATTTTCTCAACCATTAATAAACAATCATCGTTACTGAATTCTGTCCTCTATGAAGGAATCCACAATTCACGCCTTAAATTTTCTCATATCCTTCTGGGTTTTTCGCAGCATCAGATAGTAGTCTGGCATATAATTTGCAAAAAATTATACAGAGTGTGCAGTTTTTAAAGTTAAAACAGATGTCGGCATTAAAAATTCTATATCCTGCAGGAGAAGATTGTGGATAAATTAATCCAATTTTTGAAGGAACTTCAAACAGATAGAAAATATAAAGATCTTCAGGAAGCATCCATTAAACAGGCAATAATCCTGAAAATCCTGTTACTTCTGGGATGGGACCCTTTTGATGTTAATGAAATCCAGCCAGAATATGTAACAAAAATGCAAAAAATTGACTATGCAATTAGACAAAATGATTCAGTCGAAGCATTTCTAATTGTTAAAAAAACCCTCGATAATTTTAAGGCCGACATTGAATCACTACTTGAATCCGCTAAAAAAGCTGATGCAAAAATTGCGATATTCACAAATGGTCTTTCATGGTGGTTCTTTCTGCCTTCAGTCGAAGGGAATATTGATGATAAAAGGTTCTGGTCCATTGATACCGGAAAAGAAGAACCTGACCTGATTGCCAGTAAATTATTTAATTTTCTTTCAAAGGAGAGTGTTATCAGAGGCAATGCAGTAAAACTTGCCGGAGAAATCTGTAATAAAAGAAAAGAAGCAGTACTGATTAATACATATCTCCCCAAGGCATGGGAAAAGGTGATCACTGAACCGGAAAAATACCTGGTTGATATTGTATCAGAAGTGACGATGGAACTTTGCGGGTATAAACCCAAACGGGAAAAGGTTTTGGAGTATGTAAAGGCTGAAGGGAAAATAAGTAGTAAAAAACCCGAATATTATGACCTCACTGACCTCACAAAAATCGCCAGTGATAAATCTGATAAATCAAAAGCAGGGTATAAGGGTAAGACCATTAAATCATTCAAACTAAAAGGTATTGAATATAGTGTTAAGTCATGGCAGGAATTACCATTGGAACTGTGCAATTCTATCGTAAAAAACCACAGGGAATCTTTTGAAAATGTATTATATATCAGTGTTAAAGGAAGAGATTATTTTTCAAACGACCCATATCAGTTTATCGTGAATAAAGAAATAAACGGTACTGGTATATATATCAATACGGATTTATCGGAGGCTATTGCTATGGCCCTGTGTAATGAGATCCTTAAACTATTCGGCTATGTGGAGAGTGACCTTACCATAAATACAAAGTAGTAAAACCCGGAGTCACAGCACCTCGCCCGATTTCACGACTGGCAGTCGAATAGCCACTGCCCTGAGTGCGATATTGTGGATCAATTCACTGACAGTTGTACAGCAGTCAGACAGGATAAAGACCTCGTATTTCTCCGCTGTATGAAGATAACAGGTATCTGCTTTGCAACTGCTTCCCTGACAGCAGACTTAATATTATTCAAGGTAGTCTCTGTATTCCAAAGGGGTAACTTGCCGCCGGCAAAGTAGTCATTCTGAACATCTATTACCAGGAGCGCTTTCATATAATAATCCTTTTGTTGATACAGAGATATATCCGATTAGCTGATCCCGCCAGAGGCGGGACCAAAAGTTATTTTTTTTATCCAAAAAAAACTCAACTCCGCTTTTACAATCTTGGCACCTTCATTTTGAAATAATAGTTTTGACTCTGTAGAATATTCACGAACTTCCTTCGTTTTTCAATCGCTCTTTTAAGTATAGATTTTAGCCCTGATACAGCATAGATATTACGTTCACTGGATCTTTCATAAAAAACTTTCCTGATTGGCTCCCCAACCTTAAGGCCTCCTTCTTCTGCGAAAGAACCAGGGGTTACTTCAGTGATTATTACTTTGTTGCCTGCCTGTTTTACTTTAAAACCGTAGAGTTCAAATACATTGATCTCCGGCTCGTCCCGTTCATCCGCTGCCTCTTCATTGTAATAATCATCTTCATTTTTTACCTTCTGTTCTGCTACCTTTTCCGCACTACTTTCGACAACCTTTTTTTCATTATTCTCAGTTATCTTTTCTTCAAATCTTTTTACTACCTTTACAGGGACCTGATGATACAGGGCACTCTTATCTTTATACAGATCTGCCCCCGCCAGTTTATCCTGGATGATCAGAAATCTCCTTGCTGGCATGGAATATTCAATAACCTCTTTAGTCTCGGTATCAGGCTTATTGTAACTGGTGATAATCTTCCGGGTATCATCACCTATAGCAATGCCTGATGCAAACCTGCCTTTAAACCCTGGCTGAAGATGTATAGCCTCAACTACAGAGCCGTCACTCAATACCTCTATGGAAAGCCCTGCGCTGTCGTAAGACATGATTACTGTTCCAATATCACTGATCTTTACCTTTTCGGGAGACCCCAGCAATTCAACAGCATCCTTTAATGGCATACCGGGTTTAAGATTTCCATCTATTGTTATCCCGCCTCCAGCCTGTGCAAAGGCAATTCCCGCTAAATAGTAAAATGATAACAGAAGAACAGTGGTAACTATCCATATATACCTATTTTTTTCTCTAATGACTGTCATAATTATCCCTTTTAGTAAAATAGTATTAATAAGAGCCAGCTCCCTACGGACATTTTTTAACCGGATGGACACAAATTAAAAATGAAAATTTTAAACCCTAAGTTGCGCAGGCAACATATACTTTTCTTTATTAAAAGACAATATACCTGACAAAAAAACAACTTTGTATGTATAGAATCAGATATAATTTAGAGAACAAATTAATTAATGAATATCTTCAATATTTATTGCATTATTTTTTCATTAATATAATAATAGCGCTCTATATGGCTGATTTTTTTATTTTTCAGCCTTTATTGGCCTTCATTTACAATTCTTTAACAATTTTTTTACTTTTTTTTACCAAAGAGCTATTGACACACTGATACTTCTTGATTAAATTTGATGTTACCAAAGCTTAAACAATAACCTTTAATTGAAAGGCCGGGATGCCACCTCATTCCGGCCTTTCGCATTTCAGTTAAATAATCCATAGATATCATGTCCTTTGAATTGAAACGTCATAAGTATAAATGTAAAAACGAATAAAAGGGATAAAAGCAGGATGTGTCTTATATAGTTCTGGTTATACCCACTAGAAAAAAAGACAGGCCCACCATAAAGAGGGACCTGTCAATGAGTAAAATTATACGGTTAGATTGGCCTTCTTAAATCCCCTTAATACCCATGGATTGATGACTAATTCACCCATGGAAAGGGTAAAAAGAGGATAATAAAAGCAATAAAACCTGTCTCTTGAATCGGGTTTTATACCACCTTTGGTAATGCCGTCATGGTGAATACCATCATAAACAGTGCTACTGTCTCAATAACACCAACTACCATAATGTAGTTTGCAAATCCCTTGCCTGTTTCTGCAAGGGCATCAGCAGCTTTTGCACCGATCTTACCCTGAAAAAAGGCTGATAACCCCATTACGATACCGGCAAACAACCCCAGTGCTATTATGTAGTAAATGTTTTCAACAGGCAAGTTGGCATTTCTTATTGCATTACGCAAAATCATACCATAAATCGTCTGAGATAATGGGGCACCAACAAATGCTACAAGGATAAACGGGGCCGCTTTATTATTCATGTAGGCGCGTTTCCATGCACCTACTGCTGCCATACCGGCGATACCAATACCAAAAGCAGAACCAATAGCAGAAACCGCCAATGAAATACTTAAATCACCTAAACCTTCTATCATATTGAATCTCCTTTCAAAAAAAGAAATGATGAATAAATTATATCCCTTTAAAATTTATAATATCGTTATTCCCTGAACGGTTCATATGGCTTACCCGCCCACTGAACACCGACATGACTTGAAAATTCCAGCATATTTAAACGAACACCGTGCACCAGCACCGACATACAGCAGAGTGTAAGATTTAACGCATGGGCTGCAAACAAAATAAAAGCTGCAATAATCCCGCTCACAATACCGTCTATTCCATTACCAATCGCCATGCTGTTGAAACTGGTTGCAACAATGAATCCGGCAAATCCAACAGCAAACAGGCGGATATAGGATACAATATCCGAGAATGACCCGATAACGCTGAGCGGAAGATTTGAAAGGGTTATAAGAATACCTTTGAGGATATTTTTCTGGAA
>CAZCMD010000201.1:0-7780 GCA_964499695.1 uncultured Desulfatiglans sp. | reverse complement strand
GTTTATGCAGCCACCCATATGTGGAATCCCTTTCTACATAATGGGCAAGGTCTTCAATGGAGTTACCAACAGATCTGCCCATGTTTACAACTATCTCCCTGAAATATTTCCTTCCTACATGGTGCCAGAGGGTAAGCTTACCTATCCGGCCCAGACCGTTGATGCCAAGTACAAGATCACTTTTTTTCCCATACATCTCTCTTTGTTCCATTTTTTACCTCCTTGACATTTCTTCTATTTCAAGTTTACCAAGATATATTGAACCTTCTCTGCCATCAATGCTCAGCCAGTCACCGGTTTTAAGGTGAATCTGTTCTATGGAGCAGCTGCTGTCACGCTCCATGCAGACCAGATTCGGGCTCCCTACCACACAGGTCTTATGCAGCCTGTGCGCCACTATTGCCGCATGGGAGGTTGACCCTCCTCTTGCAGTAAGCAGCCCGTCACTCTCAAATATCTCCTGGATATCGTCAGGGACCGTGTCTCCCCTCACCAGTATTAGGAATGTCTCAGGCTCGGTTTTTCTGTATGCCCTGATCTCCTCAAGATTGAATACCACCCTGCCGCTCAACGCCCCGCCGCTCACCCCTATACCGTGCCCTATAAACCTTGCGTTTGTCTCAGGTTTACCGACAAATGATAATACCTTCTTACCATGCCTGATTGCCATATCCCGTGTCTGGAGAAAATAGAGGTCCTTTTCTTTACCCGATTCAAATGTAAACTCCATCTCCTGAGGGCTCCAGTTTTTCTCATATATAAGCTCGCTGGCACAATTTTTCATGGCGTTGTATATTTCAGGAAATGAATTCTGCAATGAACTCTCTACATCCCTGTTTTCAATCTCAGCCTGTCTTTCTGATATAGGGAGCGTATTCACAAGCCCTGACACAACATCCTCCCCCTGGTTGCCTAGTGTATAATCTCCCCACAGGGTCACAAGGCCGCCTGAAAGCCTGGGGTTATGTGTAAAGAGAACACCTGATCCTGAATCCTTGGCCCTGTTCCCAAATACCATTGACTGGATGATCACTGCTGTTCCCCAGTCATCAGAGAGCTTCATGATTTTCCGGTACGCCTTTGCCTTGCCTGTGTTCCACGATTTCATTACCTTGTCTATTATGATATAGAGCTGCTTGACAGGTGATTCTTCAAGCATGATGCCCTGCCCTATAATAAAATCCCTGTACTTAAATGAGGTCTCTCTCATCTTTTCACCGGTAAGGTCTATTTTATGGAGCACATTGCGCTCCTCCTTTGCCCTTCCTATAATATCATCAAAATCATTCCTGTTCAGGCCCCAGGCCATGCCGTATGACTGTAAAAACCTCCTGTAGCAGTCCCAGGCAAACCATGCATTTCCTGTAATATCAATTATACCGTGCACTATCTCTTCGTTGATCCCGACATTTAAGAATGTATCCATCATGCCGGGCTGTGAGATAGGCGCCCCGCTTCTTACAGAGAGGAGCAGGGGGTTTTTCGGGTCGCCAAAAAGTCTCCCTGTCTCTCTTTCAATCCCTGACAACTCTTTTTCCACCTGTTTCCTAAAATTTATCTCTGCAGGCTGGTACGCCTCTATTATCTCCCAGTACCTGTAGACCTCTGTTGTGATAATAAATCCGGGAGGGACCCTGAAACCATTCTCATGCAGGCTTACAAGGTTATACCCCTTGTTGCCCATGTGTATTACCCCTGAGACAGAAGGGTTCGGGGGTGATATTGGTGAAATGGCCTTCTGGGGGTCATAATTAAGCAGCAGGTGCAGTTTTTCATTGGGCAGTTCGTCAGCCTGCCTGAAGAGTGTGCCCATAATCCTGGTTAAAAACAGATCAAGCTGCTGAAGGCCCAGTGCAAAGGCTATCCTTTCCCTTAAAAAGACCTCTGAGACCCGGTGAGTGAGCCTGTCCCTGTCAAATAACCCGCCCTCAGGGTGATACTTGGGCAGGAGTGATTCTCTGGGAAGCATTGTTATTATTTTTGTCAGGTTCTCTTCATGGATGGAGTTAAAGTAATCATTTACCAGGTTGCTTACTGCCTGTGAAAATCCCCTGAAGATATCGATAAACTGGGTGAACGTAAAACCCCTTACCCTGAGCGAATGGCCCAGGAGATCAAGCTGTTTTTCTATCTCTGATGATATGATCCCATCAAGCTTAAGTGCCCTGTAAAAGAGTATGAGGTAATCATTGATCCTGAAAAAAGTCTCACGTGTTATCAGGCCCAGGTCAGTCTCCTGCACAAGGCCGTCAAAAAGCGTGTTGACACATGATTCGAGCCTGAATGTCAGGCCCAGGGCATCAAATTTTTTTTCATGATAACTGCCGTACATGGATGGTATATCCACTGTAAAGTGGCGTTTATGATAGATGTCTTCCCTTATTTCATACCTCTCCTGTGAAAGTATTATCCCTTTTAACCTTTCAAGATAGGCAAGGAGATTATTTATCTTTGCATAGGGGTATTCCTGTTTCAATGCCTCCTTAAGGAGGTTTATTTCAGGGAATGAGCCTGCTGGCAGCTGGTTTACATAGCCTTCCAGTTCAAGTGAATCAATGGAATATTTCTGCACAAGGAGCCTGTAGAGGATAACAGAAAGCTCAAGCCTCTCTTTATCAACTGGTTTAACGCCGGGTATCTCCTTTATGACATTTATATCAAGATCAAGGAGATCCTTTATGCTATGGAGCCCTTTCTTTTGAAAGAGTTCGTTAATCAGCATGTGAACACCGTCAAAATAGGGCCCTTCCTGTTCGACCTGCATGTATATGTCAGGAGGCAGATACTCCTCAAGGCCTCCTCTTTCTTTTGTGAGCCAGAAATGGAGCATGGATTCCATCAGGCCTATGATCCTGTTGCTGCTTTCGACATGGCTCTGCTTGCGCAGGAAGTGTACGAGTGCATCCTTCCTGAAGGTTATTTCATCGAGCCTTGTTGAGATATCCCTGAGCTGTCCCTCTGCGCCTATCTCGTTAAAATATGCGGGGAAGAGCCGGGTAAGCTGTTTAATAAGGTTGTATACACCTGCAATATCACTGTTCAGCAGGTTTGTGATATCCCTTGGAAAGAGATCAGTATCCTTTATATATACCCCCCCGATAGAGAGATAGATTATCATTGATGAGAGCAGCTTTTTTGACCAGGCAGGGTTTATTTCAATGATTTCAAGCCATGTCCTGATATTGAGGATATGGGCCATGTTGACCTTTGCCTGCCAGTCATTGCCAACCCCTTTAAAATCAGGGGTCTGAAAACCCAGCTCCATTACGCTCTCAAGAAAAAAGTCGACCAGTTCGCTTTCGTCTGTCCTGTAAATGGCATTCCCCATATTCCCGACACAGTTAAGCGCAGTTCCGGGGTAGAGGTTCACGCTCTGCTTCAGTATTCCAAAGGTCTTCAGGATCAGAGGCTGGAGATTTTTGGGCTTTTCAGTGTTTATAAGCAGGGTTAAGGTCCTGTTTACCTCCCTGAGTGTCTCTTCATGTATTACATTAAGCCCGTCTGTATTCATGATATGGAAGAGAAAGATGAGTTTCCAGTATTGCCCGCGCCCTGTCTCTTCACCCTTTTTAAAGAGCAGCCTCGGGATCTTCCTGTAATGGTCTGAGATCTGTCTGTATCCGGGGAGGTTTATCAGTAAATTAAACAGCCCCTTTTTATCATCTTTAAGCTCGTGTGTATTTCTTTCCAGTGTTTCATTGAGTTTTTTCAGCTCCTCATGTGATACGTTGGCAAAGATCTCATTCAGATCATTTTTTGCCTCAACAGGAATGCCTGCCTCATTTATAAACCATTCCAGAGGGTCCTTATGCCCTGCCCAGAAATCATATGATCTCTTGAGATACCTTATTAAAAGATTATTTGCAGCGGTTAAAACACCATTATCATGAGTCAATTCAGCCAGAGGCGAGATGATCCTGTTTATCTGGTAAAAGCTTTTAACAAACAGGAGAAAACGGTCATCATCAAGGCTGCATATCTCTGTAAGGCCATGCTCAATTACCGGTAAAAAGCCTGCCAGATTTTCTTTTGCCTCATTGATAATCTTCTGAATGTAAACCAGGAGGTTATCAGCCCCATCCTGATAAACTGTTGTATCCTGTGATTCGGTAATGGTGCCAAGAAAGATATCGACAAACAGATTTGCCGCTATCGGTCCCTTTTCATGCGCCTTTAAGAGGTGAAAATAATCAAGGGAATAACCCCTTGCCTCTTTTATAATGAAGCTCCAGTTTTTATAAGGGTGGCACAGTTCTGTGATAAATACCCTGAGGTTGTCCGCAATCCCGGTGTATCTCTCCATAACCTCCATAAGGATATGGTATTCCTCCCTGATGATCACATCAACCCGGCTGCTCTTTATATTTGCCTCAAGGGCGTTTGATGGCATATCTTTTCTCCGTATCTGGAGTGAGTTATTTGAAAATGAAGATTCTTTAAAAAGTGGGAAAAGTATAACAGATATCATGCAAAATATTAAACCCTTTTTTTATATGCTTCCCTGTTTCAGTTTTGCTCATCTCCTTGTCTGTAATTTTATCCCTTCTTTAACCATCTACCTCCAGGGCCTCAACCAGCACCCTGGCCGTTCCATTTTTAAAATATCCAAGTCTTTTTGCTGCACCGGCGCTGAGGTCAATTATCCTGTTATCCACAAAAGGGCCGCGATCATTTACCCTTACTATGATTGACTTTTTGTTTTCAAGATTTGTGACCCTGACATAAGAGGGGAGGGGAAGGTACTTGTGTGCAGCATTAAGACCGTCAGGGTCAAATGCCTCACCATTTGCGGTCATGTGCCCTCCCTTCTTTTTCATGGTTTCTTTGCCATACCATGAGGCAATCCCCACCTCCTTATATTCGCCTGCCTCTTTTAAAGACATGGGGAGATATTCCTTGCCATTAACAACATAAGGAGCCATTTTTACACGACCCTGCGCTATTGCCTCTTTCGGAGACAGGCCATCGATAGACTCAAGCCCATCCGTGGTAAAAGGCCAGTCAACAGGAGCCGTTACCACATTAAAGGTGAATTCCCCAATTTTATAAATGACCTTGCCTGTGCCGTATATGGTTTTCATTGCTACTTTTGTCACCTTGTACGGCGCTGTCACTATGAGATAAGAAGTAGCAATAAAACCGCATGATGAAAACAAAAAACTGGAAAAGCCCAAAACAAGGATATGACAAAACAGCCTGAATGTTTTTGATGATCTCATATCATTACCGGATTGAATATCATTTATTTACTCCCACGGTTTCCGTGGGAATGTCTTGATTTGATGCCCCAAGTCACATTACCCAAAATGATTATTATTGTTAAGAAAATGATATTTGATATTTTTCTACAAGCAACCCAAAAAATCAAGGCTGTCATAGAGAATAAACTTTAACCGTTATGGTATTATTCTCTTACAGAGTTTTTTAGTCTTATGGACGTTATACTCTATCTCCTGTTTCAACAGGCTGACCCTGCTCTTTCAGAAAATAATTTTCTTAATGTATCACAGATAGACTGTTCATAACCAATTATATATATTGGATAAGTTTTTTCCTTTTATTTTCTCATAACTTATCTAAAACATTGACTTAAAAAATATCATCTTATAATTGAACCATTTGCAGGGTTATGCAGGTATATTAAACCTTATTCCTATTTAAGAAATAACTAAATTCTCAACCTTTTTTATTGCTCTATAGTTCCTGATTGTGAAAACTATTTTTTTTAACCGGGATCAGTTTTATTTCATATGAATCTTTTTTTTTAGATCAGGTTGTACATCCTATAAACCTTAAACAAAGGAGACACATCACGGCTGGAAGTACTTACAAGATTATAGAATTGGTAGGGACAAGCGAAAAATCATGGGAAGATGCAGCTAAAACAGCGATTGAAGCAGCGGGAGAGACTTTAAAAGAATTGAGAATTGCCGAAACTACAAAACTTGATATGACAGTCGAGAATGGAAAGGTAAAGACCTACAGGGCAAGGGTAAATCTCTCATTCAAGTATCAAAAATAATTGATAGAAAGTTACCATCCAGTTTCAGGTAATTTCCGGATGGGGCTTTCAGCAATTGGAGAACAAGAGTCAGTCAAGTATAAATGGGGGCCCTGTCAGGTTAAAAGCGCCCCCATTTACATCTTCATTTATATATATTGCTTGTATTGTTGTGTCGAGTTGATTAACCTACTTGTCATTCCTGACGGCGCATATGGCCTCATAAATCGGCGGATCAGCGTATTTTTTTAAAAAAGCTTTAGATAAGCAGACATTAAGCTGGGACGCAATTCGTTAATACGAAGCGGCGGAAATTTATACACGATGCCCTGTGCTTCCCCGGTTTTCCAAATATGGTGATGAGTGTAATAACCCTAAGGCGTAATCCATTATGGCCAAATACAGGTGACCTGAGCCGCACCTCAAATCCTCATAATAGAGCTCCAATTGACAATTTGAGGTGCGTTATAAGACCAGTCAAATACTGAACTTTCAATAACAAGGTCTATTTCATATCACCATATATCTTTTTCCTGTCACCGCAGTTAAAGATAATAGAGAGTTCAATATGGGGGTGCCTGAAATTTTTCCATTTCATTGGCCCCATCTTTACACCCTTTGGCAGCCATACTGAAGAGGTCGAGTTGATTGTATACTGTTTGCCCCCGAGTTCAAATTCTATCTCTGCACCAAGATCATTAGGGCGAAAAGGGTTCCCTCCAAGATGCACCAGGAGTTCATCATAGTCATGGGCGTGTTCTCTTGGGTCTGTTTCAGGTATACCTGTTATCCAGCTGAGGTTAATATATGAGTATGCCTCAGGTACAAGGGCACTGCTCATAAGCGTCATGCTTTTTCGGTTTTTAAGGCCCTGCCCTACCTCAAATAGATTCTTCTTTGGGCCAAACAGAGAATAATCCCTCTTGTCATTAGCGGCCTTTACCGGAAATTCTTTCTTTGCCTCAGCAACACCACTGTCTCCCCATGCCTCCTTCAGGTTCCCGACCCCTATCATGATGCCGGTCATAAAATGGGGTTTGATGTTGGGTCTTTTGCCATATACCCTTTTATAATGCAGCGGGCCGTGTGGTATGCCTTTGGGGATAAACATTGCGGCTGTCCTGTTGATTGTTACAGGCTGCCCTGCTACATAAAAGTCAATCTCAGCCCCAAGGTATTCCGGGTCATCAGGGTCACTGCCTATCAGCATTACCAGTTCATCAAATTTCCGGTGGTTCATCTCAAATACACCAGGGTTGGGCTCCGGTATGTCATAGATCCATCCGCCTTCCATGTAGTTGTTTGATCCCGGCACAAGATTGTCGCTGATCATTGTCATACTCGGGATCTGCCGGTTCATAATAGCCGGGATTACCTCTCCATCCGGGAAACGGGTTATTAACTTTTCATAATCGATGTTTGCCATTTTATCCTCCTTGTAATTAACAGATTTCAGGACAATAATTAACCCAAATAGTTATAATGGGTTAACAAAAATGATTTACTGCGAAACACGCAAAACTCTAGAGCGAAGCGCTCTTTAGATATTTTACTACTCAATTTTCAAGGAAATATTTATTTTCTTTTGCTATAACCTCTCCTCTTTCAACAGAAAATCCAATAGCAGCCAGGCTCAGCTCAAACCTCTTTGCCAGTTCGGTATGAGAGATGCCCAATTCTCTGGATGCCCAGAAACATAATAAGCTTCTTGCTGTTACTTTCCTCTTTTGCCGCCCTCTGAAATATACCTCATCAGGTTCAATGTCAAATACTTCAGCG
>CAZCMD010000200.1:0-7897 GCA_964499695.1 uncultured Desulfatiglans sp. | reverse complement strand
TATCATTTTATGACCCCATCAGTTTTACCAAGGGCCTTTCGTATTGTTTTTGAAAGGTCAGACATGACAAATGGCTTCATGAGAAAACCTTTTATTTTCAATTCCTGTGCCCTTTTATCAGTAACACGGTCGCTGAAACCTGTGCAAATAACTACCGGAATATCATTACGGATTGTATGTAGTTCATTCACCAGTTCAAGCCCTGACATCTGTGGCATTTTTATGTCTGTGATTACGAGGTCAAATTCCACAGGTCTTGCCTTGAATGCCTTAAGCGCTGTCATGCTTTCGCTGAATGAGGTAACCCTGTACCCAAGTTTTTTCAACATCTCAACAGCCATTTCCATGAAAGTGGCCTCATCATCAACGAACATGATGTGTTCATTGTCAGATGTAATAACTGCCCTATCGTATAATGCCTTCTCATCATCCTGACAGATCGGGAAAAACAGACTGAATGCCGCCCCATTCCCATATGTGCTTTTAACTGTGACGCGACCTCCGGAGTTCTTTACTATATTTTGCACTACAGAGAGACCCAGACCTGTCCCGCCCTCTTCCTTTCTGGTTGTAAAGTAGGGGGTGAATATTTCATCAAGATCATTCTCCTTTATGCCGGTCCCATTATCAATTACCTCCAGTTTCTGATATCTTCCAGGAACAAGGCCCTGCAGAGCCGGTTCTTCCGGATTGTCGATGATGACATCAGATAACCGCACCTCAATAAACCCGTTTTTATCTTTTATTGCATGGCTTGCATTAGTGCATAGATTGATAAGCACCTGATAAATCTGGGTCGGGTTTGCCAAAACCTGCGATTCACTCTTAATATGCTGCTTTATCTCGATGCCGGCAGGCAGGGAGGATTTGATAAGTTTAAGCACCTCCTCTGTAATAACGCTTATCTTAAGCGGCCTTTTTTCCATGCTGGTCTGTCTGCTGAATGTGAGTATCTGATTTACAAGCTCCTTTGCCCTGTTGCATGCAACAAGTATCTGATTAATATTTTGGTCATTTGGCAGGTGTTCATTGCTGTCTAAAAGCGCCAGTTCCGCATGGGCCATTATTGCCAAAAGAATATTATTAAAGTCGTGTGCTATGCCTCCGGCAAGGCTTCCGAGCGCCTCCATCTTTTGCGATTGGGCTATCTGTTTTTCGTAACTGTAAAGCCTCTGTTCAGCATATTGACGCTCCTTAATTTCATACTCAAGCCTTTTGTTTGCATCTTCAAGCTGAAGGAGTTTATCCTCAAGTTTGTGTACAAGCGCCTGATTATACAGCCTCAGATAGACCTCTTCCTGAGGGGATTCCAGCTCTTTATCAGGGTATGAGCCGGTTTCTTTCTTATTCGTCAGCTCTTTCGTGATCCTGATCAGTTCAATGGTATTGATTGGTTTTTTAATAAACCGGTCAGCCCCGAGGCTGAGTGCAAACTGTTCGTCCTCCGGCTCTGTATAGGTGGCTGTATAAAAGACAAAGGGGATGTTTTTGAGATTTTCATCCTTTCGCCACTCACGGCACAGTGCAAAACCATCCATAACGGGCATGAGGACATCTGAAATAAGCAGGTCAGGCGGGTTTGTGTGCGCCTTTTCCAGGGCCTCTTTTCCATTTGATGCAGTCTCGACCTCATAACCGTTTCCTGCAAAAAGTATCTCGGCCATATAAATGTTCTGCTTATTGTCATCTACAACCAGTATTCTTTCCATGATAAAGACCTTTCAAAATCGCATTTTATTACAGAAATTTTTTTATTTCATCAATAAAGGTTCCCGGGTTGATAGGTTTTTCTATATAGCCGGTGCATCCGGCTGCTATTGCCTTTTCCCTGTCCCCCACCATTGCATAGGAGGTTACGGCTATTACAGGTACAGCTTTTAATCCTTCTACTTTTCTGAGATTTTTTGCCACCTCATACCCATCCATGCGCGGTAACTGGATATCAAGGAGAATAAGATCCGGAATTTCCCGGCATGCAAGCTCTATCCCCTCCTGCCCATCCATTGCCTTTATTACCCTGAAGCCGTTTTTTTCCAGGATGAAATTCATCAGATACATGTTCTGTTCATTATCCTCAATAACAAGCACGGTTTCTGACATGATTATTTCTCCCTTAAAGGTAGTATATATGAAAATTTGGCACCCTTGCCAGGGCCGTCACTGCTGGCTCTGATCTCGCCACCAAGCAGCCCGATCAGTTTTTTACAGATCGACAGACCAAGCCCGGTACCTTCATATTTCCGAGAAAGGCCTGTTTCGATCTGCTGGAATGCCCTGAAAAGCTTATCCATATCTTCAGCAGCAATTCCGATACCTGTATCAATGACCTCCGTTACTATATTCCTGTCGTCAACCCTGCATAGTATCTTCACCTCGCCTCTCTCTGTAAATTTAATGGCGTTGTTTACAAGATTAAGTAATATCTGCTCAACACGACGCTTATCGCACATTACAACAGGGATAGATTCGGATATTATGCCTTCCAGCAGGATGCCTTTTTTTAAGGCCATTGGAGATACGGTTTTTATTACCTGATTGATTACACCAGCCATATCCACCTGTTCAGAGGCCACATTAAGTTGGCCTGCCTCTATCTTTGAAAGATCAAGCACATCATTGATAAGGCTTAAGAGGTGCTGTGCGCTTTCATGTACCATATTAAGCTGTTTTGCCTGTTCATCGTTCAGGGGGCCAACAAGTTTCTGGAGGATGATACCTGTGAAACCGATTATAGAATTAAGGGGCGTGCGCAGCTCATGGGACATCGAGGCCAGGAAAGCGGATTTAAGCCTGTCCGCCTCTTCTGCCCGATCCTTTGCAATAGCCAGTTCTCTTGTTCGCTCCTCCACCTTTATTTCAAGCAGGTCATAGGCCCTTTTCAACTCCTCCTGTGCCCGCTTGCGTTCGGTAATATCCCTAATAATAACCAGGTCTGCCGGTTTATCTTCATAGGTTATCCTGCCTGCGTTTACCTCCGCATGTATCTCCTGCTCATCCTTCCTTACGAGGGTTGTTTCATATATGCTATCCAGCAGGGTGCCGGATAAACGACGATTGTAAAAGTCTATTATATTTTCTTTTGCATCCGGGTGAAGGTATGAGGAAA
Source organism: uncultured Desulfatiglans sp. (assembly GCA_964499695.1). Taxonomy (GTDB): domain Bacteria; phylum Desulfobacterota; class DSM-4660; order Desulfatiglandales; family HGW-15; genus JAAZBV01. The sequence continues at coordinate 4,791 of CAZCMD010000200.1, read as the reverse complement.
AAGGCTGACCTACAAAATCCTTCTCATCCTGCCCTGATAACTCAACAATACTTGGATTCGCATATCTGATGATCCCTTCCTGCAGGATGATAATACCGTCATTTGCCCTTTCAACTACATTGCGGTACTTAAGCTCGCTTTCCCTCAAGGCGGTTTCAGCCTCCATGCGCTCTTCAATCTCTTTCTGTATCTGTGCAACCTGAATGGCGTTTGACATGGCAAGGCCAATGGTCTTACCGATAGACATAAGCGTTTCCTTTTCAAGCTCGTCTATTGTCAATCTTGTTTTGTGGATCAGGTTCATTGCACCCAGCACCTCATCCCTTGCAAGTATGGGAACCGAATAAACACTGACCATTTTTTCCAGCATGAGGGCATCGCGCACACCATTTTCTACCCTTTGATCCGAGTCAATATCTGTTGAAAAGAGCACCTGTTTCTCCTTAACAGTTCTGCCTGTGAGAGAGTTATCAAGAGGCAGGACTTTAGCCTTTTTAAGGGTGTTTTCACTGAAACCTTCAGAGAAAAGCAGGTTGAGCTCTTTTTTTTCATTGTTGAGCAGGAAAAAGGCCACTGCTGTGGATTTACTGTAGTCCATCATCGCCTTTACAGCCCTCTGAGCCACAGTGTTAATATCGAGTGTGCTGTAGACAATATCAGCTATCCTGTTAATGGCGGTCAACTGGGTCTGTTTGATTTTTATCTTACCAAACATCTGGTTAAACGAATCAGCAAGCTGTCCTATAGCATCCTTGCCGTCATATTGAAGTGAGTAATCAAAATTTCCCTTTCCAGCGAGTTCCGCATGCGAGGCCAGATTATGTATCGGGGCGCTGATCTTTTTTGCAGCAATCAGGGCCAGAGAAATGCCTGCAATAACAGCAATAATACTTATGGTAATGATTTTTTGTTTAAAGGATAATAATTTCCTGTGTGCTTCATCAAAGGAAAAGGCTATATTGAGAGTTGCATATTGTTTGCCATCGATAATGACAGGTGCGGATTTTATGTGCAAAGATTCATTTTGCCCTGAGCCTGATACCAAAAGGTTGTTGTCGCTTTGATCAAGTGCTGACCGCATCTTTTCAGGCAGTTCAGAGAGCAGATTTCCATCAAAGGCATGGTCGGAATGCGCAAGAACCCGGTTGTCTGCTTTATCAACAATCAGGGCAAAGCTCACCTCATCAATCTTTTTAAGGCCATCCACAAAGTTGTCCAGCAACTCCTTGTTGTAGATAACAAAGCTATGGGACATTGAAAGGCGGGTCAGGTTAACCAGGGCATCAGCCCTGCTTTCTTCTTCCTTTTTCATTACTCTTTCAAATGACCCTATCAATATGATGAATATGATTATAATTACAAGCATGACAGGGAGCACAGAGGGGAGCATAAGCTTGTACCAGAGGCCGCGGTCTTTAAATATTATCCTGAGTATTTTCATCTCTCTTTTTCCTCAAGTATGACATCATGCATTTCAAGCATGCCGGAGAGGGATGGATGAAAATTTTTCACATTTGATGTGACCGCATAGAATTCATCAGGACCATATCCGAATATCATGGGAACCTCATCAAAAATTATCCTCTGTATCCTGTAAAAATATTTTTTTCTGAGAGATGGAGACATGGTTTTCTGCACCTTCTCCATAATCATGTCCAGTTCGACTGAATTAAACCCGGAATAATTTGCTGACCCGTGGGCTGTTAATTTGGGGTCTATTATATCAACCGGGTCAAGTGTTGAGTTGCCCCATGATCCCAAATAAATATCCCAGGGGGCATCTGCACCAATATTGTCAGGCCTGGCATTCTTGACAACCTTAACCCTGTTTTTTATGCCCAGTTTTGTGAGATATACAGATATGCCATCGGCAAACAGGAGTTCACTTTGATTCGTGTATATCAATATGGTTTTCCCGTATGGGAAGTTTGCCTCAGCAAGGAGCCTCTTCGCAATCTTAGGATCATAGGGGTATGCCTTAAGCTCCGGATCGAAACCGGTTGTATTCGGCAGAAAGAGAGTGGAGAGCCTTTGACCTTTTCCCATGAATTTCTGTTTTAGTATAGTCTCCACATCAACCGCGTGGTTCAGTGCGCACCGTACCCTTTTATCTTTGAAGTAAGGACGGGAGAGGTTTAACTCCGCGAAAACAGACCTTGTAGCCGGGATACTTTGGATAACAACATCTTTTGACATACTGAGTACTGGAATCAGGTCTGAGGGGAAGTTGAATATTATGTTGCAATCCATTCTTTTCAGCATTGAAATCTGTTCAATATATGAAGGCACAACCCTGAAAAAAAGATGTTTTATTGGGGCGGTCTGCACAGGAGGTAGTTCAGGTGGGCCTCCGTAATAATCATCAAATGATTCAAGAATAATTTCAATCCCCTTTTCCCTGCCGACAAACTTATACGGCCCTGTGCCTATGGGTTTTTCATTGAAACCTTCAGGCCCAACCTCTTTCATATACCTTTCAGGGACGATCTCCTGAAGCGAAAGCATAAGCGGGAGGTTTGGCCAGGGATAGGCTGTTTTTATCAATACAGTGTAATCATCACGGGCACGCACCTCTTTTACGGGTAAAAAGAGCCCTTTTCTCGGAGAGGGAGAAAAGCCAGTTAGGGATGGGTTGATGACACGGTTTAATGTAAAGACAACATCAGAAGCCGTAAGGTTATCACCATTATGGAACCTTACACCCTTACGCAGTGTGAACTTCCATTCAGTTTCACTCAAGGTTTTCCAACCGCTTGCAAGCTGCGGGACTACCCTGTTATTTGCGTCCCTTGCAGTGAGGCTGTCATAAATATTTTTCAAGACAATCTGGGTGGTCCTGCTACGATGGTTTACAGGGTCCATTGACTCAACATCCTCCTGGATGCAGATGACGAGGCGGTTATTTTTATTGACTGTGTCAGGAGCTTTTGTTGCATATGCTGTTAATGAGATGAGAAGGAAAAGGCATTCAAGAAAAACAATGCATAAGCACTGTTCCCCTATACCATATGCCCCTAACCCCCTTGAACGTAAGGCAACCCTGACAAGCATGAAAACCTCTGACAAAGATAGTAAAACTTATACAGGCCTGGAACAATATGGATAAACAATAGCTTGTTAATTATAAGCTGAAATTATTGCTTAACCAAGATTTGGAAAAGATTATAAAATTCTGTATAAATTATGTCAATTCATGAAAACAGGCAAAGCATAAAAACCTTGAAGACCCATTCACCTGTCTTGACAATAAAACCCAAATAGGAAATTATACCTCCTCTTTAAAACTAAAAATATAATCCAGGGAGGTAACAATGGCCAGCAATGTAATAGCCAGAACTGACTTTAAGGATATAGGCCCTGTTAAGCGCGGAAAGGTAAGGGATGTATATGACATGGGTGATAAACTCCTTATCGTGGCAAGTGACCGTATGTCCGCATTTGATGTGGTAATGGATGACCCCATACCTGACAAGGGTAAGATACTGACAGCAATATCGGTCTTCTGGTTTGAAAAACTTAAAAATGTTGTTGAGAACCATATAATATCCACTAACCCTGATGAATACCCTGAGCCATTAAGAAAATATAAAAAGGATCTTATCGGGCGGAGCATGCTGGTAAAAAAGGCAAGGCCCCTGACCGTTGAGTGTATTGTAAGGGGTTATATCTCAGGTTCGGGCTGGAATGACTATAAAAAGAGCGGCACCATATGCGGCATCCCGCTGCCAAAGGGGCTTACTGAATCGGAGATACTCCCTGAACCTATCTTCACCCCATCAACAAAGGCAGAGCTGGGGGATCATGATGAGAACATCTCCTTTGCAAAGGTGGTTGATATACTTGGGAAAAACACCGCGGAAAAGATCAGGGACTATAGTTTAACTATTTATGAAACCGGCAGAAAATTCGCCAGGGAAAAGGGGATAATAATTGCCGATACAAAGTTTGAGTTCGGTTTTATTGGTGATAAGCTTATCCTTATTGATGAGGTGCTTACACCGGATTCATCCCGCTTCTGGCCAATGGACTCCTATAAACCGGGAGGGGCGCAGAAGAGTTTTGACAAGCAGTACCTGAGGGACTACCTGAACAGTCTTGACTGGCCCAAGTCACCGCCTCCGCCCAGGCTTCCATCTGAGATTATTGAAAAGACCCGTGAAAAATACATGGAGGCGCTTGAAAGGCTTACAGGGAAAGGGCTGGATTAGATGCAGACTGAACTTGTCATATGCTTTATTGATGACTCTACCTTTGAACATGACCTTGTGAAAAACGAGATAGCCCCTTCTGCTAAGGGGATATCATTTGTTCAGGCCTACAGCTTTGATGAGGCGGTAAAGGCCCTTAACGGCCGTATCCCCGGCATCTTTCTCTTAGACCTGTGGGGCCTTGATAAAGATTGTACGCTCCCCTGCATCACTCCAAAGGAAGAGCTTGAGTCCATTGCATCCGGCATTAACACCCTTGACAATGTATATGAAGGGATTGATACCTTTAAAGGTGACAAGACAAATGAATACCTGAAGCGGCTATTCTCGATAGTAGACGGGTGGCGTTCCCTGTTTATGCTTGCATGCGAGAGGGCGGGGCAGAACAATAAATATGGTATCTCTAATATAGGCCGGGTAAGGAGTGAATACCCCGGTGTCCCTGCTGTCTTTTACACCAGAAAGTCCCTTATAAACGACGCCGTTGCCATGATAAATGCCAGGACAGATGGCCTCTATATCAAGCCCACAGGTAAAAATGACCATGAAACCCGTATCCTTACAAGGGAATTTGCGCCATGCC
>CAZCMD010000199.1:0-7932 GCA_964499695.1 uncultured Desulfatiglans sp. | reverse complement strand
GCTAGAGAAAATCAATTTGAGCTGTTTGATAACTGAATAGCATAAAAGCATAGACATCCCCATCTATACATTAATCTGTCATGAATTTAATTTGTATAAATATTAAATCAATTATTTTTTTATTAGTGGAGGTAGGCCGATCATGAAGATGATTTATTTAATTATTACAACAATTGTTTTTTTTACGACAAACTTAAATGCTGCTGAGGATATCAATATATTATTAAAAAGTGAATATTGGCGAGATAGGGATAAAGCCTTGGGTGTTATTTTAGAAAATATTGAGGAATACGAAAACAGCCCTTCATTCAAACCTACTATATTGAAATTACTTATTGATGAGCAAAATAGATACAAAGATCTCATTAAAAATAATTATACACCGCCTCCTGAGGAGGGAGAAGGTGAGTATTACATTTCGCTTGCCGCATTAGTGATTAATTATAATTTTGTTGATTCAATAGAAATATTACTTGATTCTATAGATTTGGGAGGCACAGTACCAGATGCAGTTGTGAATATACTTATACAAGAAGATGAAGAAAATATGAAATCGTTTGATGTTATAAAAAAAAGATATATGTCTGATGATATATTCTATAAAGGCAAAAGGGGTTCATTTTTAATAGTAATGAATAAATATCTTAATCAAAAGACAAAAGTTCCCGTAAAGAAGAAAAGGATAATTAAAGAAATGGTATTAAAAGGATTAGAAGATCCTACTTATGGTGGGAAAAAATATGCGATTCAATGCTCTAAATTTCTTAAAGGTGATACAAAGATTAGAGAGAAATTAAGAGAAATTGCTTATCCATTAAAAATTGATGATGGTATTTCCGGTCAAAAATCGCAGGCAATTCAGAACGAAGCTCTTGATGCTTTGGATGTATTAGAGCAAAAATAGCGGGATAACAGATGTTATGAGTGAAATAGGGGACAACCCTATAATCTCCTGTCAAGACAAAAAATAATACAAGTGAAACCAGTTAGTTGGGAAGGGCCTATTTTTTAGGCATACTTTCCCTATTGCCCAACGGCTTAAAAAAAACGGCGAGTCTCAATAAATATCAGAGTAGCGCCCTATATTATATTTTTAGTTGCTCAGTTTAAATTTTAAACAGTTCAGAATGTGAACCAGTTCTTTCAAGGTGCAGCACATTATCTTTTATCATATATATTAACAACCAGTCCGGCTCAAGATGGCAGTCCCTATGACAGGACCATCTACCTGAGAGTTGATGATCTCTAAATTTTGTGTTCAGTTTTTTTCCGGTAGCGAGGTTCGCAATAACCTCTTTTAATTTGATTAGATTTTTATTTTGTTTCTTAATCCGCTTATAATCTTTTTTAAATTGGGTTGTATAAAGAATATTCAACTCTCAAGCCTCTCAAACAGGTCATCTACATTTTCAGCTTTATTCATCCCTTTCCCATCTTCAGAGTCCTTAAGCGTTTGAGTAGTAATATCATTTGGTATTTTTATTTCAAAAGGAATTCCTTTGTGAAGCGAAATTTGTGCCAGATAAAGAGAAATAGCCTCGGACATAGTTATATTAAGCTGGCTTAAAATTTCCATAGCTTCTTCTTTAAGCCCCGAGTCTATTCGTGTTTGAATAATTGCTTTTTTAGACATATAAAACCTCTTTAAATATTGTAAATACATTTGCAGTACATTATGGATTAATCTGAAAATAATTCAAGTAAAAATTTTGATGTAATCAATAACAGGTACACAACTCATTCGAGCATTAAAGTAAGTCGGGGTTTGAAGTAATCCGAATAAAAGATAGTCACCATTTCCTTCAACACCCTGATGGACGATCCACTGTTATTCCAGTTCATCGCGGCGAAATAATAGGCCGCGGTCTTTAATCACAAATTCTGAAAGACTGTGGTATCTCAAAGAATGATTTGCAGGATTTACTTTAAGGCGGTTGGAGGCAAGGCAGACGAAATTAAACTGTCGGGATAATGACCATTAAAAAATATCAGCAGAGAGAATACCACCTGATATTATTGTCTTAAAGCCTTCCTCAATGGTCATGTCAGTTTGCCTTACCTCCTGTACCGGGATTATTTCAAAAAAACCGGTTGTCGGATTAGGCGTTGTCGGGATAAAGACCTTGCAATATTTATTACCTTCTCTGTCATTGATATAGCCGGTTAAAAATGCAAACGCATAAAAACCGGGACGGGGAAATTCTATAACGACGACTGATTTGAATGCCGCTTTATCGTTGGAAAAACTCTGTATGACCTGTTTTGTTGCCGAATAGATCGTTGAAATCAACGGGATTTGCATCAGAATAGTCTCGCCAAGGGCAATAAGTCTTCGGCCTATCAGAAACTGGCCCAATGACCCGATCAGGTAAAAGGAAAAAATAAGTATAAAAACAGATGCTATCACAACCGCGATATTAATATATGTATCAGGGATTACATTGAATAAGGCTATCTTGTCAATGCCTGTTAAGAATCCTTTTATGATAGGTTGAAGAATGCTTTTCAGCCAGCCGAAAAGCCAGCGCATTACCAGAAGGGCAACACCAAATGGGAGAAAAAGCAGAACGCCCGCCAGTAATTTTTGCTTGATGTTACTCCTGATTTTTTTGAAAATAGTCATAATTTTTCTTGATCCCATCCCTCTATTAGTCAATCTATTTTAACAACTTGATAATCACCACTTTTTCATCTGGTGCTGTCCTGTACCAGTCAAGTATATCATCAACCTCTTTTTTTGCAGCCAGTTGTTCAGGAGACCCGGCATTAAGAGCTCTTACTTTTGCGGATAGCTCCCTGAATTACTTACCTTTTTCCATCGCTTCATCAGTTAATCTGGCCTCAACCTCTCTCCCGCTTTTTGTATCGGTTAAAATAAGATACATCTCATTTTTATCATCAACAGTCAGGGCCTTGTTTCCATATGTGGCTCCTGCACCAACCTGAATCCCATCAACAGAGCAGGCAAGAAGGAATGTCTTTGCCTCTACTTTCCCTTCGGCATGTAATGCCTCTTTTGCAGTAAGTCCCAGCCTTAATCCCATGAGAGACCCGGGACATATGTGCCCATGGAATTTTTCAAGAAAGGCACACATCTCTGCATCCGGAGGAGCAGAATAGGCAACCGGTATTATAAATAAAAGTATTGCTGAAATGATAACAGGAATAAGCCATGAGCGTTTCAGATAACAAACTTTCATAATAATTTCTCCATCAATTCTTTGCCAATACAAAAGGTTATAGTATTTTCAGCATTGATAAATCAAAATAAAAATCCAGATATGGTCAAATTTTTTTAATCATATCCGGATTTTACTCTCACATGATTATTTAAATGTACTGAATCAGTTATTAACGAATTTATTTATCTTTAACATAATGCCTGATTGATCGAATCAGGCAAATTAACTATCTACATGAACATAATGGGTACTATTTACAATTTATTAACAAATAAATTACATTTATTTACCTTTTTATAATTGACACAACCAGGTTATTTTTTTACATTATTAATGCCAAAGCTTAGATGAAAGTCTAAGTCCCTACCAGGCCGGATATGCCTATATGAATTCCTCCCAGAATTCCTCCAGGTAATCCGGCCTTTTCATTTAGTCCCAATAGTGTTCAGTGTTAGTTGTCCGGCAAATATTTCAAATATAAGGCGGGGTTAAATGATCATAGAACTGATAATAAAAAAAATTGATTTTAGTTGCTTTATACTATTGGCATTATTTATCTTCAGCCTGGCAACCTCACTCTTCGCAGCAGAAGAGGAAGAGGAGTTCATGCTGGAATAGATCACGGTAACAGCAGAAAAAAGAGAGGCAGAATTACAGAAAGTGCCTATGGACGTACGGATATATGGCCCAGTGGGAAAGAGAACTCCCATTTGCTGACGGCGTAGTGCAGCCAACTCCCAGATTACTTAACCGTGTTGGAATGTATATTCAGACACCTATGCTGTCTTCACATCCTGTCTCAAAGGGAGATACTGATTCTCTGGAACTGCGCCTGGTTTCAAAGGAGACCATCACTAATGGAGACAAATATGAGTGGGTTGTTGGCGCCATTGGACAGGATGATAAAACATCTGAAGTCAATGATCTGGGCGCCAACTACTGGGTTAACATAGATACCAAATCATACGGCCTTTATGCACAGGCAGCATATGAGATTTATAATAAATTAAATCTCTCAATAGGTTACAGACGTGCTATGGATGAAAAGGAGTATACCTGTGATTATAAGATTACTACTACCGGTGTCCCTTATAAAAAAGTCGATTGGGATGAAAACATATATAAGATTAACCTGAACTGGTTTGTAACAGATAATTCTATGACCTTTGTACAGTACTCAAAGGGTTACAAGACCGGAAACATCAATTACGGGGGTGAGGTGAATACCCCTGAGTTTTTACATACAGCTCAAGCCGCTGGGTCCCTGAAAGCACAAGGTGGACAGCAAGGCTCTGGTGCAACAATGTATTTGGAAGTGAGCACCTGACAAGTATTTACTATACAGATATGTCTGCCTATTTTGCAGCATGGGGTGGGCAGCCTTACACCGGTTATTCCTCTGGCAATTATATTTCACCCAGGACATACGGGCTTACACTTACTTTTGATTTCTAACAGGGGGAGTCTTTGAAGTTATGATTGGAGCATAGAGAAGAACGCTCTAAAGTATCAGGTAACTTCCGGAATCCGGTAAAATAAAGGCGGTTAAGGGTTTTATCCTTTAACCGCCTTTTATTTTAAATAATGCAGCCTCCTTTACAGGGAAAAATTTACCTAGTCACTCATAAGGTTGGTAATTTTTTACCGTTAAAATACAATATTTATTATTTTCATGTTGTCCTATCATATTGTTTTTTCAACATTTATTAAATTAAAATATTTTGGCACAGCCATTGCTTTATAGCAGTTCAAAATAAAAATGTCCTGATACAAGGAAACAGAATGATAAACTTTTTTGAGATAAATACACCGCCCGGCTCCGAAACATACGGAAATAATCATGGTACAAAAACAGGTGGTGCAGACAAGAACGATCTCTTCGCCTCCATACTTGAGAGCATAGGGAATAATACTGGCGCGAAAAGTATCTTTTCCGGTCTTTATTCAGATAACAGAGGTTTTTTTTCTGGAAAACCGGTTATAAAATCTACTTCTGAGAATCTGAAGGACAAAAATATAAATTCTGATGCGATGATTGTACCTGCAGCGCTGCAGAATCAACTGATAGCCTATCTTGAAAAACAGGGTTTTGCGCTCAGGGACATAAACCAGATTATCTCATCATCAAAAAATCAAAATGGCCTTATAGAGATTGGCAGACTGTTAAAGGGGCTTTCAGCAATTAATAATGAAAATGCAGGCGTTATAAGCCTGGCAACCTTTAAACAGGGTTTTTTAGATTATCTGAAAGAACAGGGCATTGATATTAAAAATTTCGGAAGCTTCCTTGCAGGGATCAAAAATGATCTTTCAACATCAGAGCAAAAAGAGGCATCTTTTATAGAGCCATCCGGTATTCCCGGCACTGGAGAGGTATTGTTCAAACTGGGTCTTGGCGCAGAGGATGTGAAAAAGGTACTGGAAAAGAGCACGAATGGCAAAGGTGAACTTGAGACAGGCAAACTCACCGGAGAGCTTAACAGGTTACTGACAAAGCCTGTTACTGAATCAGACCTGATATCTGCCCTTTCAGAAAATAATATCTCTGTGACAAAACGCATGTTCAGTAAACCTGATGAAAAAACCGCATTGGATAACTTATCAGCCTATTCAACAGAAAACCGGTTAAATGTAATACAGAAGGAACTGAAACAAAATATCAATGACCTCCTCAAAGAAAAAGGCATTTCCGAAGATAAAATCAGCTCAACAATGACAAAGCTGGATTCTGCAATCGCAAGATTCAGTATTGATCAGCAGTCGAATAATATTTCTGCAAACGCTAATAAGACCATGTCGGGCACAAAAGAGTACAATGCAAAACAGGATATCTTCGCTACACTCAAGGAAATCGGCATTCCGGAAGAAAAGGTTGATTCTGTTCTTCAAAGGCTCACTTCCGCTATTACAGGATTAGCCATAAATCAGCAGCAGGCAAAGGATTCAATAACCGGGGCGCGAAACACCATCAGTATAATGGGTGAAGATAAAAAGGTCATATCAGGTATGTTTGGAGAGAATCAGGGGCAGGATATCTCCTCTTTTTTAAAAAGCAGGGGCGTCCCTGGCAGTGATATAAAGAACATACTTGATTCATTCAGGGTCAATTATAAAACCTCAGACCTGAACCAGAACGAAAATCTAAGGTCAGCCCTTCTTCATGACGGGGGAACCGGGACATCTAAGAATGATTCCTTTGCATCATCTGAGAATCAGGGAAACCTGAAACTGAACTTCACAGAATTGCTCAGGACAACGGGAAAAGGATCAGACACCGAATTTAATAAAAAATCATTCGAAGGTGGAGATCATTCAGGGGCGACCTTTAAGACCGCGATATCAGGGAAAGATAAGGGCAATTTTATTATAAAGGAATCTGCCGGTCAGACAGCCCTCAATATGCTCAATGAAAACAGTGTCAGGAATATTGGCAAAACAGGCCAGAGTGATTCGACTGTCTATATACCACAACCCCTCCCCACTATAGTTGAAAAAATGCTCATCATGTTCAGGGCAGGGGAATATCAGAGCAGGTTGCAGATAACTCCTCCTGAACTCGGCAAGCTCGATATTGATCTCGTAATAAAAAACGGCCACGTACAGGCCAATCTGAGCGCAGAAAGCTCTGCTGTCAAGGAGATCATAGAGGCAAACCTGAACCAGCTCAAACAGCAGTTGAACAGCCAGGGTTTAACCATAGACAAATTCAATGTAATGGTCAGCACGGATAATGGAGAACGTAAAGACAACAGCACATGGGCTCAGGACAAAGATAATAAAGGTCCCGGCAGGGGTCATGGGTTCAAACAGGATAGCATCATAGAGATATCTGCTGCTGCCCCTTTAACAAAGAGTGTTACAGGCAACAACCAGATAGATGTTCATGTATAGAAAAAAGGAATGGTGATAATATGGTAACAGGAATCAGTGCAATTACCAATTACGAGGATAAAACCACTGCCAAAGCAGCCGCAGAGGATAAGCTCGGCCGTGATTCATTCTTGAAGATGTTTATCGCACAGATGAATAATCAGGATCCGCTTAACCCAATGGATATATCCCAGATGAGTTCGCAGCTCGCACAGTACAGCTCCCTTGAGCAGTTGTTAAATATTAACAGCAACCTTGAATCCATTGAGAGCGTCCAGAGCAGCAGTAACAAATACCAGACTATTGATTTGATTGGCAAAGAGGTTCAGGCAGACAGCAGCACACTTGTCCTGGATAACGGGAAGGCGGCAAAGGGGTTCTTTAATCTGGGCGAATCAGCAAATTGCACAGTATACATACTGGATGAAAATGGTGTCCCAATCAAGAGCATTGAGATGGGGGCGCTTCAACCTGGTAATAATGAATTTGAATGGGATGGGTTTGACGACAATAAAAAACTTTATAAATCAGGCCAGTTCACCTATGAGGTGAAAGCCATAAACAACAACGAAGAAAATGTATCTGTAAATAAATTCATCAAGGGTACAGTCTCAGGAATAGATTTAAGCGATGAAGAACCAATATTATATGTAAATGCAACACCCTTAACCATGTCTCAGATAGTTAATATAAACATGGTTACGGATACGGAAATATAAATCAATAGCCCGGAAAATTTCCGGAGTAATTTTAATTATTAAGCTAAATACAGGAGGCAATTATGGCTTTATCAAGTGCACTTTTTTCAGGTATCAGCGGTCTGACAAATTTAGGTAATGCAATGCAGATCATAGGTGACAATATCTCTAACCTTAATACC
>CAZCMD010000198.1:0-8028 GCA_964499695.1 uncultured Desulfatiglans sp. | reverse complement strand
GGGACATACAAAACAACTATTTGCTGAGGAGGGCTTTGGGCAACAGCCCGTTGACATTGGACAGTTCCCAATCCGCCAGAGGCGGACAAGTAATTACAAATCAAAAACAACTGGATTCCCCGATCGAGTCGGAGAATGACGACAAAAATACTATAAGTAAAAATCTTGATTCAATATTTCCCGTACACAACACGGGATCTTCGACAAGATTCAAAATCCAATATTGCAAATAAAACGATAAGACTTGTAAGACAGTGGGTTAGGTTTAAGACTAATCGTCTGAAAAAGCAAGGAGTTTTCAATTAATTGGGTACAATTAATTGAAAAGTTCAAGGTTCCCCGTACACTACACGGGATCTTCGACAAGATTCAAAATGAAAAAGACAGGGTTCAAGGATTCAAGGTCTCGAGGGTTCGAGTTAATAAAGGGGGACCTTCGTGTAGAACGTGAAATGAAATAGCTGAGCACGCTCAGCACGAACGCCCCCTTTTCGACAGATCAAGATGCGACCCCGAAACCTCTCCGAACTTGTATGTAAAGAAAATTGATAATTGATAATTGAATTGATAAGATCAACATTGGCAGAGGCAATAAACATGAAGATTCTTTGGACATATTTGAAGCCGCATCAATGGCTGATTGTTTTCTCACTTTTATTAGCAGGAATCAGCCAATTGCTGATGCTTATCGATCCTGTCATTTTTGGGAAAATAATTGATGACTATGCCATTCAGCCAGGCAACCGTTCTGAAAAAGAACTGGTTAACGGAGTGCTGTTCTGGCTTGGCGTGGCTATTGCTATTGCCTTATTGGCGAGAATAGCAAAAACTTTTCAGGATTATTTTTCCCGGATGGCTGTTCAGAAATTTGGCATGCAAATATTCAATGACGGCATAAAACAAACACTTCGTTTGTCGTTTCAGGAATTTGAGGAACAGCGCAGTGGCGAGACTCTATCCATACTGCAAAAAGTACGATCCGATGTACAGCAATTTATCAACGCATTTATTAATGTGTTGTTTTCTTCTATTGTTGGAATAGGTTTTCTTATTTACTATTCCATTACAAAAAACTGGATGCTTATACCGGTTTTCGTCATTGGCATCCTGGTTCTCGGATCCCTTACCGGTTTGCTCAGCAAAAGAATAAAAACAACACAGCGCTCCATTAACCGGGAAACCAATAGAATGTCGGGCGTTATTACTGAATCATTAAGGAATATAGAATTGGTAAAAAGCCTGGGCCTGACTTTCCCTGAAATAAAGCGATTAAGGGATCAAACCCTAAAGATATATGAACTTGAAATGTCGAAAGTAAGAAAAGTGCGAACACTCTCCTTTCTCCAGGGTACTATGTTAAGCATTTTAAAGCAGTCGATTTTATTCATACTGCTTTGGCTCATTTTCAGGAATGTATTATCAACGGGCGAGCTTATTGCCATGCAGTTCATTTCCACTGCTATATTTGGCCCGTTGCAGGACCTGGGGAATATCATTCTCAGTTATCGCGAAGTGGAAGCATCCGTTGCAAGCTTTGATCAGTTAATGCACAAGCAGATTGACAGGAGGCCTGAAAATCCAATTGAATTGGGTGACCTGAATGATATCAGCTTCAGGGGAGTAGTTTTTCGCCATAAAACGGCCACAAGCAATGCCATTGATGAAATAAGCTTTAATGTTCGAACAGGAGAAACGATCGCTTTTGTGGGACCATCAGGTTCAGGAAAGTCAACGCTGATGAAGTTGCTGGTAGGATTGTACAAGCCCATACAGGGACAAATCTTTTTTAACGAGATTCCATCAACCAAAATAAGGTATAATGAATTACGAAGGCAGATGGGCTTTGTTTCACAGGACACGCAACTGTTTGCCGGCACCATTAAGGATAACCTGCTTTATGTTAAATCAGATGCCACGGATGGCGAGATCATGGATGCATTAAACAAAGCCTCATGCGATAAGCTGATCCGCAATTCTCCAAAAGGCATAGAAACAATATTGGGCGAAGGAGGGATGAAATTATCGGGTGGTGAAAAGCAGCGTATTTCAATAGCAAGGGCGATATTGCGGCGGCCAAGGATGTTGATATTTGATGAAGCAACTTCAGCGCTGGATTCGATAACAGAAATGGAGGTTACCAATACAATAAGAAAACTATCCGGCATCCGGGAGCAGATTACCCTGATCATAGCACACAGATTGTCCACCATTATGCATGCGGACAAGATTTATGTGCTTGAGAAAGGAAAGATTATCGAAACCGGATCTCACGTGGATCTTCTTGCAAAAAAAGGTTTGTATTACGCCATGTGGCGCCAACAGATAGGCGAAAGAAGGGAATAACAAAACCCGCTCCTGACTGATTTTCAGCTTGTCAGAGAGCTTTTTGCCTATGCCTATCTTTCCCATCTCTTCAAAGGCTGGCAGGGGATTTTAATGAGCAATGATCAGTGATCAATTATCAGTAAACAACAAATCACAAGTTCAAGATTCAAAATTCAAGATTCAAAATTAAGAACACAGGCTGCCGTCGTAGCCAAGGTTTCGATCTTCGCTGAAGGCACACCCCGACAAGATTCAAGACTTCGGCCTTTCCTCACTCCTTAGTACCGATTCGTTCGGTGATGTATATTTTATTTCTCCAATATACGAACAGTGTCCGTCTCACCTTCACCAAGCAGATAAAATACGACAAATTTCGCAGGTATATCCCCATCATTATTGAACTTGGCGACTCTAATATCCGACGGTTCATAGAACGCATCTCCAACATTGAGGTATTGGGTTCCCTCACCTTCAATTTCAAAAACAATTTTTCCTTCGGTGACAACACCCATCGTAGGACATGGATGCAAGTGCAAGGGAGCATTTATTCCGACGTTCATCGTGACTTCCTGAATTTCGACATTTTTGACAGGCTTGCTTCCATTAATGGCGGCTGTCAGCAATACTTTCCTCATAACCGACTGATTCATGAGCATTGTTCTCTCCTGTATAGTAATGTGCTGGCAACCAAACAAAGGCAATGCCAACAGGAATTGTTAAGACAAACCATCTGTATTTCATCGTGAGGCCTCCCGCATCTTGCTTTCCACTATCAAATGTTTTGCGGGTAGAGGCACTAACATTGAAAAAAATCAGGCAGATTGCTAATTCTCACTTCCGAGTGCAACACCATAGCCAGCGACATCAGAATGGAGGCGATGTTAGATTGACATTTTCCAATGTTACAAAGGTTTATAACAAAGAACTACGGCTCCTGTTTTAAGAGTTTTTGACCATAATAGATTCATCCTTAATTTATTTGGTTGAGGTTTAAATAAAGGAGTTCCTTCTCCAAGAATGACAGGAGCTATGCAAATTCGATATTCATCAAATAAATTGTTCTTAATTAAAGTATCGCAAAGAATTGCACTTCCAAAAACATATATATCTTTAGCCGATTGTTCTTTCAATTTTTTTATTTCTTCTACGACATTATTTGAAATAATCTTTGTATTATTCCAAGCAGCAGTTATCAAAGTATTAGATATAACGACTTTTGGTATATTATTCATTAGATTTGCTATCTCTGCCAGCTCTCCTTCTGCTGAAGGCCAATAATTTGCCATGCCTGTATATGTTACACTTCCGAAGATTAGCATTTCAGCAGACTTTAATTGTTCTATTGAGAACTTCTCTAATTCTTCACCCCAAGCATATTCATGCCAATCAAGTTCCCATTTTTTCTTTCCTTCAAAAAATCCATCGATAGCAACTAGATTCCACATCTTAAGTTTTCCCATAAATATTCTCCTTAGTAAAATATTTGTGTAGAGATCAGTCTTAAGAAATCATGTAAAAGATAACTGAAAAATAAGCTGTGTGAACTCCTATGATGACTTCCGAAAACTAAATTAGCTTTCATTCTATTGAAACTCCAACAAAAGCAAAGGGCGGTCCACATCAGGCTTGATTAATGTTAGAACAAAACTATACATATACAGATTTAAATTACACAAATTAAAAACAATTTAATGAGCATTACTCTGGAACTACTGCGATTGCTTCTATTTCGACTAACCAATCCGGATTTCCAAGTCCCGCAACAAATATAACTGTAACAATAGGTAAGTCCTTAGCCATTCCCCACCTTTTTTGAAAAACCTGGAAACCTTCTACAGGGTTCTGTCCAGTAATAATGTGGATATTGAATTTTATAATATTTTCTATTTTTGCATTAGCATGGTCTAGAATTTTTTCAATGTTTATTAGAACCTGTTCGGTCTGATCTTTTAGACTATTTTTGCCAATAAGATTCCCGTTCTGGTCTATTGCATTTTGTCCACCGATGTAAATGGTTTTATAATTACCGCTTACTGAAACTGCATGTGAATAACCTTTTGGTTTTGCCATATTATCTGGATTTAGATAGTCTTTCTTCATAGAAGTATCTCCTTTCGCTGTATTATTTCTATTCTCACATGCACAAAGAATCGATGCGATAAATAAAAAGAGGATAACAATTAATATTTTTTTCATTTTAGTCCTCCGCGATAATAGAGTTTCGATAATATTTTTATGTTCATCGAGATAGAACTACCGGTTAGGGGGTTAAGGGGGATGTTCGTGCAGAACGTGAAATGAAATAGCTGAGCACGCTCAGCACGAACGCCCCCCCTTTCGACATGAATTTGAAAAATATTAGTCAAGACAATTTATTTCTCCTTTCGGTCAATATGATTTCCGGACGTCAGCGAATCCCCGTGGGCGATCACATCCGCGATCTTCAACAGGATCGGCACAAGGCAGGCCACCATGGTGGGGAAAGAGCCGGGCGGCAAGGGGTAATCCAGTGTATTCAGCCAGGAGATCCAGTTCTTCGGGATCTTTCCCGTCGAAAGCAGATGGAGCGCGAGCAGGATCATCACCAGATATGCAAACTTTTGAAGAAGCATCCATTTGCGCATGCCCAACTGTCGGATTCCCATGGGATACGAATACACGGCGATCCATAAAAACAGGACAAAACACATAAATCCCATAAGGGTCGTGAACCAGTGGGTGACAAACCAGCTCAAGGGATAGAGCGGAGAATAGTCTCCGGGATACTTCCAGGGAAGGTAGGTGATGACGAGGAGCACATGTGGAATCGTCATGAACGCAGCAGTGATGCCCAGGCTCCGGCGATAGGGCAACAGCCTGCCCCAATAAGGCCGGAACCGCGAGAGAGGGCCTAGGGCAAGCGCCAGTCCGAGGCAGCAGACCGATGCGATGGCCGTACATTTTTCCGTTGTGAAGAGGGAAAAGGACTTGCCCCGGACATCGTGATACCAGATGAAAAAAAAGAAAAAGAACAGATAGATAGCCGCCGTAATAACCCATTGGGCGAACGTGTTCGTGAACACATGGTGCGTCTTTGCTGTTTTCATTTCATCCCTCCTCTGGCCGGCTTAAAAGCTGTACGTCGTCGTAATGCCGATGATATGAGTGTTGTAATCCCAACTGCCGTTTCTTTTCTTGAGTTCATGGCCGTAAAAAAGTTTCAGACCGAACACCTTGGAAAATGTCAGTTTGGTGCCCAGCATCATTTCATGATGGGTCAGAAAGTCCCTGTCCAGGTCGTAGTTCATTTCGTCGGACAGATACGCCTCCACCGGCTTCGCGTTGATTTCCCACGGCAGGAGTGCCGACACCCGAAGGCGCTGCACGAAGCGGTGCCGGGTCGGCAACCCCTTGAAAGTGCGGTATTCATACCGGGATCTGGATTCCATGGTGACTTTTTCAAGCCTGGCGATCAGCTCCACATTCATGTGATACCGGTTTTCAGTCACTTCGTCCGACGAATTGAAGTTTGCCTTGACATGGCGGATTCTCGGCCCCAGCACCAGCCAGTCGAAGGGTTTGTAATCGACTCCGACATCGAAGAATATCTCTTCCCAAGTTGAAATGCTTTTGTAAAACCGTTCATCGACCGTCAGTTTGAGCGAGAGCGCATCGGAAACGCCATAGGATATTTCCTGTTCCATCCACAGCTTTGTATCCGAATTGTCGGCGCACAGTCCCATGGTGCCAAAACCGGATAAAATAAAAAACATTGCGACCGTCAGAACCGTTTTGGCGAGGTACGAATGACCTTCATCCGCTGCTCTGAAGTCCAATCTCCGCATTCCTCGATACCTCATTAAACATTTTTGTAAAGGGGAGTTTCAAGACAACTTCTCATTAGAAAATTAATCATTTATTCTCAATAAATATATCTCTAAAATTTTCCTTTTAACTGCATATATCATCCTTGCCAGAATCGATCAAGATTTTAGCAAGTTGTTTTGGGGTCAACATCCTCCTTCATAGCTCTCAGTCATATTGAATAGAGAGGTTGTTAAGTATTGAATGAATTCTATTATTTTATAGATGACCGGAGCATGACCGGAATATTATCATTTGGTTACCTTATTAATAGTCTTTTCCGAAGGCAATGTTTTCTGAAGGTTTTTTATCTGGTGAATATCTTCTTGTTCTTGAAGGCTTCTATCCAATTCATCGATTCTATCCATTAGTTGTTGAATTAAATTAATATTAGCTTGGTACGATTCCAATTCCATATTTTTCTTCCCTAACAGCCTAACCTGTCCCGGCGAAGTTTTATCGAAGACGGAAGACTAAACTGCTTCAGCCTGCTTTATCAACTGTTTATTGCGAAGCACCGGGTTTAATACCCCGCCCCTTGGGGCGTACGATGCTTTTTAGATACCCCGTCGCTTGCGGCGGGGTAGTTTATTGAAAAGAGTTGTTTAATTTTTTAAGGTCCCTCTCTGCCGACACATTTATCGACTAATCCTTCCAACCATCTGGCGGCTCGGTTCCGCCCTTGATTATGCGAGTATGGTACATCCACTTGCCATCTTTTTTAACGAAAGTAGAGTACTCCCGACCCTGAGCTCGCAGCAGTATATCACCCCTTTCTTTTTGCATAACATTCTCGGTCCACACCAGTTTCGCCCTGGCGGTATCACCTTCCACCGTAATGAGTAAATTACTGATAATACTATTGAATGAAAAATTCCTGGGCGCTTCACTCTCAGGAAATGTATAAGCCTTAGCAATGTCCTCTCTACCCTTAAAATTCCGACCGACCAGATACAGCTCTCCATTCTCCACATAAAAGTTTGCAAAACTTTCAGGCGTTCCACCGAAGTTGAAGTAATAGCGGGTAATTAAATCCTGTACCTTCTGGCGATCGATCAAGGTTTCAAGAGTTACTTCTTCTGCCTGAGCAATAGAGCTGCAAAATAATGTAAGGCAAATCAGGCCAAGCCAAATTTTGAATCGGTTTGTGAAACTATTCATTGTTTTTTCCTCCTTTGAATATCTGTTTACATTTATTAATAAGTAAGAGTCAAAGGCAGACCTGCCCCCTTTTCTTTCTCACTGGTTTTAGTGTTTCTTAGTTACTTATGGGCACATTTTTGCACGTCGCCATTTTAAGAGGTGTATACAGCAATTTACCGGTCCCGGGATCACGAGCAAAATGCTTCATGAAGTTCCAGGCGATCTCGCCATAATTGGGATACAGCGCATGCGTCAAATTCTCTGTGCACGACACGCTTAGAATTGGGATCCCTCCATCATTTTTAAAGGACCACAGAAAGCTACGCCATTCTCCTGCCAAAGTTGTCACATCCATCCGGTCAGCCGAGTAACCAATAATAGGGTTGGCTGAAAAGTCGTAGGCATTAGCCAGCTGGACCCGGTTCACCCGGGCAAAGTCGCGCAACTGCTTGAGCGTATTGTCTGCCAGCCGGCCTTCCTGCTGGTTAAAGCCCAGGTCGAAGGTAGAGGTCAGAATCATGACAGGCATTCCAATCTCCCGCAGTCGGGCATCTTCTTCCGGGGTACTGGAATAGACCAGGTCATCGTGCATACCGGCCATGGGAACAGCAGCAGCGATCTTTTCCCTGCCACCATAAATAGCCCGGAGGGTGGCGCCGCCTCCAAGAGAATATCCTGCTGCATATACCCGGGAAGCATCCAGCGCTGGAAATTTCT
>CAZCMD010000197.1:0-8092 GCA_964499695.1 uncultured Desulfatiglans sp. | reverse complement strand
TCTTTATTACGGCAAAGGATAGCCACATTTGCCCCACTCTGGGCAAAGGCGGTGCTGATCCCGAGCCCGATCCCGCGGTTACCACCTGTAACAACAACATTTTTACCTTTCACACTGAATGCATCGGTCATACTGGTAATGGGTGGTGTTAAATTCATATGGAAGCCTCCTTTAAATGGATGAACAATACAAAAGCCCTGAATAAAGGATTAAAAATATTAATGCCTTGTAGCATATGTACAGGTGCCATTCAAATGATATTTGGTCTTGAATACCATATAAAAAGGTGTATATCTGACGGAAGCGATGTGCTTTTTAATGAATCACATCCATTTACATGTGAGATTACTTACCGCTGATGAAAGAAAATAGTGGCTCAAGGATGTTGAAAAGCTTGGCGCAGAGATTGTTATCCCGGGCCATCAGAAACCGGGTATGCCATTTGATTCCTCATGTTTTACATATATGAAAAAATATTTTGCTGTCACATAGGAAGAGCTTGCAAACACCAGGACAACAGGCGACTTCTTCCTGAATATGGTCTTACGTTTCCAGGGATCAAACCTCCTCTTCTTGAGCAACGAGATGAATGCGGCGGTGTTTAAGGGCGGAAGAGACTGGGAATGGAGAGATGATGAAAATTAATCTGTTTTAGGCACACCATGAAAAATTAGTACCGTAGAGACAAGGCATGCCTTGTCTCTACATTATCACACAGATCAATAACAGATGAATTTTGAGGGGTATGCAATTTTAAAAGTCAAAACATTCTTCATGAGAATGTAGATATGAGTTACATGGACCTTTTTATAAAAAGGGCCATGTAACAGATTAGATTGCAATAAATTATTTGCTGAGCTTCTCTTTTATTTCCTTCGCCTGCTCAGGTCCGTTAAGCACATATATTTTTTCTATACGATAATGCTGTCTGTTATTAGCAACCCACATAGAAAAATTGTCCACACCGGCATAGATATCTGTTTTCTTTTGTGCAATACCAACTATCTTGTTGGCAATATCTGCCTCAAGCGGTCTGTCAAGTACAATCAGAAATAATTTGTTCCCATTGGCTGAAAAAGTAAGGGACTGTTTATCAACCTGCGTCCAGTTTGATGCGTTGAGTGCATGAGCCCTTTTGACCTCTTTAAGCTCATTTCCGAGGTTGTATTTCTCTGGCAGGGTAACCACCGGTGCTGTTGTGGTAGCACATGATGCTATCATGGCGAGAAGTGCGATTATTGTGAACAATTTCACCATCATTTTCATGTTAAATCTCCTTTAAACTAAAACAATAAAAATATTTGACTGAAAACAGTCAAATTAGAAAACGGCGAGAATATAATTTAAACTGCTAAATAAATCAAGGATTATACTGATATACAGATGGATTATTTTGCTATTTAGAAAATAATAGTAATAAAAACGTATGGTTAGTAATAATATCCTTAATTACTGACAGCCCTGGCCTCTTTAACAGGGATTTTCAAAAAATAGAGGATGATCGCGCCTGCTATGCACCAAAGGGCAAGGGCATAAAAAACCCCCTGATACCCGTACCCGCTGTCATACAGCCTGCCTGCAACATAAGGGATTATTGCTCCAAAAGTGGTATTGACGGCAAGGGATAGCCCGATCAGGGAGGCAAATGCCTTTACCCCGTAATAATTGCTAAATACCGTGGCGACACAGACAACACCGCCGCCGAACCCGATCCCGATAGAGGATGCCACACATACAAGCAGAAAGGGTGATACTGCCTTAACAGAGAGTATCATCCCGATGCTGAACAGGGCTACAAACCCGGCCCAGATTTTTTTAGGTTCAATCCTGTCGCCTGATGCCGCAATAATCGCCTTACCGATAAGGCTTGTAAGTGCAATAAGGCTTATCGCCCACGAAGCCGCATCGCGGGTGTGTCCGATATCCATCAGATGAACCACACCGTGACCCAGGAATAAGGAATAGCCGCAACCCATACCCATATGGCAGATCATCATGATCCAGAAGGAGCTGCCTGTTATAACTTCATGGTATGTCCAGTTAACCTCTGTCTGGTAGACCCTTTTATGGCCTTTGCCGGAACCGGGTATACTCGAATTCTGGGAAATAGATGTTTCCCCATCGGGCAGTTGCCCCAGTTCCTTCGGGTCTTCTTTTATAAAAATAATGGAAATAAACAGTGCTAAAATCGCAAGGGCCGTTATAATGAACCACCCCATACGCCAGTTTTTATCAGTTAAAGAAAGCACCTGATTCAGAAGAGGTGATGCTATAAACCCGCCGATACCTGAGGCTGAACTGAAAAGGGCAAGTGCAAGTGCCCGTTTTTTAATGAACCATTTTGCAATGCCTGCCTGTGCAGCAACAACACCTCCCATGCATACACCGGCCCCGACGAGTAACCCGAAGGCAAGGGAAGCAGATAAGCCGCTTTTTACAACCGTTGCCATTAAGACAGAGCCGATACCCACCAGAACGCTGCCTATGACCATGGTAATTTTAACGCCGAATTTTCCGACACAAAGGGCAGCAAGGGGCCCGGGAAGACCTGACATGATTGTATAGATGGAAAAGATGCCCCCGAGGGCCTGACGGTTGAGGTTCAGGTCAATAACCATAACCGCATCAAGTACCCTTGCACCATAAATGGGAAAGGCAAGGTTTATACAGACAATCGCCCACAAGGCGGTGAGCAGCTTCCAGCCATAGAAACTCCTGTCAGACATATTTATCCCCCCAAGGGTATTATACATACAATGTACAATACCCTTTTGATCGAAAAAAATATCTACTTGAAGTAAATCTTGTTCTGTTTTCTTACTTCATCCATGATGCAGTCATTAACACCGGGGAAGATGCTGCCTTCACCGCCATAGGTCAGGCAGGGGATAAACATGCCGCCTTCATGGTATTCCTTGCAGGCACGTGCTGTTTCTGCCCGGACGACCTCTTCCTTCCAGTCAGCACGGTCAACAATGGATGCATCAATGCCTCCCATAAGGGTCAGCTTGTAATCTGTATCCTTCTTGATCTTCTGGATATTGTTGGATGGGAGTATACCTTCCCAGATATCAATACCGACCTCAACCATATCCTTTGCAATGGGTTCACAGAAGCTGTCAGCATGATGCATGGTGATGACGCCTTCCTTTTTCATGGCGCCGTAGATCTCCCTGTAGGGCTCTTTAAGAAACTCACGCCATGTATCAGGGCTCATGAACATGCTGTGTTTTGAACCCCAGTCATCATGAAACATGATAACATCAGGCCGCAGGTTTTCAATAAGGAGCCTTACCTGCTGCATCTTTGCCTTTTTAACATAGTCAATAAGCTCATGCATGGCATCAGGTTCTGCCAGAAAATTCATAAGTGTATCTTCAAAGCCCATAAGAAAATGAAGCTGCTCAAATACACCGGTCGGAACCCAGACCATGGCAAATTTGCCTTCGGCCTTGATCCTGGCTGTATCGGCCTTGGCGGCTTTCCAGTCCATTGGTACCTTGTCAAGGTCAGGGGCCTTGCAGGTCTTGCGCCATTCGGTTATATCAGGGCAGACCTTTGTTTTTTCATTAACCATGGGCATGATCCCTGGTTCATGTTCTCCCCAGTAAATTGTAACTCCCCAGGGGTTGATGGCAGTCTGGCCTTTAGCTACAGGAAACAGATAGAAAAAAACCGGGTCCCAGACCTGCGGAAAGGGTTCCCACTCGTTTACAAATGCGTCCGGTTTACCGTTTTTTAAAGTCTCATATACATTTTGTTTTAATGTCAGCACGATTATCCTCCTTGTTTAGATATTGGCTTGCTTATATCACCAATAAATAAAAAAATTAACCTTTTTATACCTGCTGAATATAAAAAAGGCTTATAAGACAATGATAAAATTAACAGAAGAACGGTTATATTATAAAACAGACACGAATCAGAAAGAATCTAAATATGCCTGTACACTTTCACGTAGGTATATTGTCTATAATTCCATACAATCTGTTATTTTTCCTGTAACGAAAGCTTGGAAAATATTAGATTTTTTATATATCTGAAGCATAACCCTGCCTGCCGCGAATCAGCGAGAACCCATACTGATAAGGGTCTCATCATGCTCAGCAGGGTTTATGGGGTGTAAAGATATAAGATCTGTAGTTTTTTATATTTATGGCATGAAAAATGCCTGAAGGAATTATATTGCATTTGCTTTATCAATTAAAATTTCAGATATCAGGGTATTAACACTAAAATACAGTGTTGATGCCCGGAGGATTAACCAGTATATTTGTCAGACAGGAGAATATGAAAATGAGACCGGTAATAATAAAGACTTCCCTTTTTATACTATTAATGATGTGCCTCTGTTTCGCCATGTCCTGCAATTCCGGAGATTCAGAGACCCAGGATGCTGCTCCGGTCACACCGGGAAATAACAACACGCCACCGGCAGGTAACAATATTGGTCCATCTGATCCTTTGAATACCGGCGCTATTATTATAGATCATGAGAACACGGATCTGGCGATGGTCCCGGTTGAATATATAGAAGAAGCAAAGGATGAACTTCATATTGCCTATGGCCACACGTCTCACGGAAGCCAGATAACCACAGGCATGAGCGGCTTAACAACCTATACAAATGCCCCTTATGGTGGTTCAACATATGTTTGGAACAGCGGCGGGACAAACAATGCCCTTGACCTGCGTGATTCACCATTCTCCGGGGCAAGTGACCTTGGTAATCCCAATCGGACAGCCTGGGCTAATGCCACACGCAGCTATCTCACTAGCCACCCGGAGATAAACGTGATAATCTGGTCATGGTGCGGGCAGGTAGATGGCACTGAAGAGGAGATAGACCAGTATCTTGGTCTCATGAACGATCTTGAGGCAGATTACCCAGATGTGATGTTTGTCTACATGACAGGGCACACAAACGGAACAGGACTTGATGGAAATGTACATCAGCGAAACACCCAGATCAGGGAATTCTGTGAGACCAACGGAAAAATACTGTTTGATTTTGAAGATATAGAGAGTTATGACCCTGACGGTGAATATTATGGAGACCTGGATGTAACAGACAGTTGTGATTATAATGGCGGCAACTGGGCACAGGAGTGGCAGGAGAGCCATACAGAAGGTATTGACTGGTATGACTGCTCATCAGCACACAGTGAGCCCTTGAATGCAAATCAAAAGGCATATGCGGCATGGTGGCTCTGGGCAAGGCTCGCAGGATGGGATGGAAATTAACTTGTGTTAAATAATTACGAAATAAAATATGATCAGGATATAGAATCCTCTACTTATGGATACTGCGATTCATGCCACAGTATCCATCATCTGAAACAGGGTTATGCAAAGGAATACTGCCTTGATCTGATGAATACCCTTGAAGAAATGGGCACAATAGATATCCATGCTCCTATGGGTGAGGCAGACCCCAGGTTAACCCTTGACTATGTTAAGGGCGAGGCCAGGGGGCAGATGTTCGGTGTGCTGGAGTGTCTGGATGCTAATGGAAAATCTGTATTTTTAAAGGCATTTTCAGGCCAGTACAACGGTGTATGGGACGTAAAGGGATGGATACCGCCTATCTTTGATACTAAAGAGTTTGATCTGCTTGTAGGAGATGTTGACAGAGAAATAAAACAACTGGGTAACATAATCAATAAACTCCTGCTGGGTGATGACAGAGAGGCTTTGATATATAAACGCAAAAGGCTGTCACAGAATCTCATGAAAGAGATACACGGGCTTTACCGTGTACACAACTTCCGGTCTGAGGTACAGCCCCTTACATATTTTTTTAAACATGGAATACCGGCAGGCGCAGGGGACTGCTGCGGGCCTAAACTATTAAATGCGGCTGCCATGATGAATCTTATGCCTATATCTCTTGCAGAGGTATTCTGGGGTGAAACAAACCTTGCAGGGACACGCATACAGGGTAATTTTTACGGACCATGCAGGGAAAAGTGCCTCCCATTACTTGGCTTTATGCTCTGTGGGATCAGTTAAAACGGATTTTATGGTTATTAAGTCTGATATAATCTACAACGATTCTTCTATTGTGGTGGTGGTGAAACCTGAAGGCATTTTGTCTGTACCGGGTAAAGGCCCTGACAAGCAGGATTGCCTTGCAAACCGCATCAGGGATTATTTCCCCGGCTGCATCCTCCAGCCTGCTGTCCACCGCCTTGACATGGATACATCCGGGCTGATGGTCTTTGCATTAACCAAGGAGGCACACAGCACCCTTTCCATCCAGTTCCAGGACAGGATTGTTAAAAAAAAGTATATTGCTGTGCTGGAGGGTGTTGTTGAAAATGAAGGCGGTGAAATAAATCTTCCCCTTCGCGTGGATATAACAAACAGGCCCTATCAGATATATGACCCTGTTCATGGAAGGAGCGGGATAACCCTCTGGAAAAAAATAGAGGTAACAGATAATCGCACAAGGGTTCTTTTTTCACCGTTAACAGGGAGGACACACCAGCTCAGGGTACATGCATCACACCCTATGGGGTTAGGGTGCCCTATTGTAGGCGACAGGCTTTACGGCCATGTAAACGAAGGAGAACGCCTGATGCTGCATGCATTCAGTCTGACATTCAGACACCCTGAAACAAATAAAACAATGTATTTTGAAAGTAATCCCTCGTTTTAATGGCCTGGAAATTTTAATATGCAAAATAATTTATCACAAAGCAAACAGCGGATAATAGAATAATATCTGATCCTGAAGCTGTTGTGACATTATATATTGATAGTCATGCTCGTGATTACATTAAAAGAAATGTGGCAGAAATTTCTTATAAAATGCGTTTACTGTATCCATGAGGTCATCGGGTAAAATCTCTTCCACCTTTTTTATAATATCCTCTTGAACAGGCCCGTAAAAGGCCTCGGAAATACCGCCTGTTATACAGGCCAGGGTGTCGCTGTCGCCGCCAAGGGATATGGCATTACGTATTGCATCTTCGTATGAAAGGGAATCAAGAAAACATATTATGGCCTCCGGTACTGTGCCCTGGCATGATATGTCATAATCGTAGTTCACGCGGAGCTCATCAATGCTTCTGTCAAGATTGTACCCGAACCTTTTCCGGACCTCTTTTCTGATGCTATCCTTGTTTTTCCCTGTCCGTGCCAGGTATATGGCAAGGGCGGTGGCCTGTGCCCCTTTTATCCCTTCCGGGTGGTTGTGTGTGATTTCTGCTGATAGCCTTGCCTCTTTTAACACCTCATCAATACTGTTAAATGCGAAACCGACCGGGATCACGCGCATGGCAGAACCATTGCCAAAGCTGTTATATGGGGCAGTATTTTCAGAGTAAAGCCAGTTTTTAAAGGAACCGCCGTACCCGGCATTCGGATAAGCCCTTCCGAATGACCTTATTGAGTCACAATAAGGTGTGCCGGAAACAATGGCGTTTGCGATAGCAACCGTAAGGACAGTATCATCGGTGAATCTGGAAAGAGGGGAGAAGAGGGGGAATTCCTTTGTCTTGATGTTGTTGAATTCATAAACCGAACCGATTATGTCGCCAGCAATTGCACCGATCATGTTTAAGGTAGCCCTCCTGATGTTGAATCCAGATAGCCAGCAAGGTATGGGCACGCTGCGGCGTGCCCCTACGATAATTATATTTTCATGAAAAAATATTAAAAAACATTATCCAAGGCAGAAGGGGCTCAAGAAGATGGATAAACATGCCTGTGATGAATAAATTGTAGAGACAAGGCATGCCTTGTCTCTACGTATTATTATATTAAGCCTTGAGGGTCAACAGCGCCCTTTTAACAAGTGTCTTTGCTATCTGTACCTTGAATTTGTTGGCCTTAAAGGGTTTAGCATCAGCCACTGCTGCCTCTCCTGCTGCCTCTGCATCCTTTTCACTTATACTCTTAATGCCTTTACCTGCTATTACTGCCTCTGCCTTTGTTGCTCTTATAGGTTTGGGCGCAACCGCATTCAGGCTGATCCTGGGGTTATCTCCACCAGCCATTACGGCACAGTTGACTATGGGAAAATCTATGGATTTCCTGAATGCAAACTTGATAAAGGCGCTCTTTGCACCCTTTGGCGGTTCAGGAA
>CAZCMD010000196.1:0-8119 GCA_964499695.1 uncultured Desulfatiglans sp. | reverse complement strand
AGCCCAGGCCCTTCTGGGGAGTGACACTCGCAATATTTGCATTCTGTATCATGAACATAGAAATAGCCGCAGCATTCGGCATAAAGGGCCGCCCATTCAGCCTCATGACGTACGGAAGCTTATCTCACCAGCTTGGTTACAGCCTTGGCTGGCTCATCTATTCCATATGCATGCTTGTTATCGGTATAAAAAAGGATATTGTAAAGCTCAGGTGGGCATCATTGATACTCCTTGTTATTACCGTGTTAAAGGTATTCTTCAAGGACCTCTGGTCACTGGGCCAGTTGTACAGGGTAGCCTCATTTATCGGGCTTGCCCTTGTGCTGATACTTGTCTCCTATCTCTATCAACGATATCTATCTGACAGGAGGAAAGATGCATAAGTATACAAAAACCATTTTATTACTATTTTTAATCCTCTCCCATGCAGCCATATTTTCTGCGCAGGAGAATGAAGAGGAGGAAAAGACAAACTGGTTCAAAGAGGCACAGGTTAATATCAATGAAACAGGTATGATTGAAACCACCCTCCTCCCCGGCCTGCATCATATGCTGATAACTTCACCAATAACAGGTTCCGGGCTTGATCTGGCGCTCATTGGGTCTGATAACAGGCAGAGGCCGTTTGAACTCTTCTGGACAGAAAAAGGAGATATGCAAAAGGTCAGGCTTGAGGGATCATCACTCAAGCTTGATAACCAAAAAAGACTTATATGGGAGGGTATTACCCCTGATAATTTCATAGTAAAAAAGATAATGGTGGGCATCTCGGAAAAAAACCATATAGGTAAGGTGGATATTGAAGGGCTAGCCCCTTCTGGGTGGAGGATGCTTGCAACAGATGTTGCCCTTTACAGGGCAGCAGGTGATGACAGGGCAGTAATAGATATCCGTGAAGGTGAGTATGAGAGGTTGAGGCTTTCCTTCAGCGGTTATGACCTCAGATTCAAGGAGATCCCTGCATTTATTGAGGAGGTTGAGATAGAGGGGGAGACCAGCAAAACAGGTTATAAAGAGGAGGTCATTAAACCTGCAATAAAAAGCTCTTATGAAAAAGAGTCAGCAGAGATAGAGATGACCCTACCTGGTTCTGGTATCTTTATTGACAGAGTAGTCATAAGAACCGGCTCTATATTCAAAGGCCGATGGCAATTCGGCTGGGACACCATCTCCATGGGTGAACAGCTATTCAGGGAAATACGGAGGGGAGAAAGCTATCTTACCAACATTGAAAACCCTTCCCTTGTGATAGACCTTGGCATGTCATCAAACCGCGAGGCCATGATTATAAAGCTGAAATCAGAGGAGTATTTCGGAGAGATCCTTGATGTAAGCATATATGCAAGGCTACCCCGCCTGACCTTTTATGCTGACCAGGTAGGGTCATACACCTTAAAGACAGGCCTTAATAAAACAGCCCGCATAAATGAGACCGCATCCGGCATGGAAGCCGGGCAGCTTAAACAGGTTGTCTTTGCTGATCTGAGACAAAACCCCGCGTGGCAGCCTGAGCAAATACCGGATGATACCGTGCTCAAGGGTGGCCCTTTTAATGATGAAGGATACACCTGGAGAACCGTCATCCAGATTGATAAACCGGGATTTTTCAGACTTATGCTTAATGAAAGGGCCGGGATTGAGGAGAACCGGCAGGGATTAAGGATAGTTAAGGATGGCATGCAGGTGCCATATTTTTTCGGGCGGAAGGAAGATAGAAAGATAGATATCAAACAGGAGTTTGAATATGACAGGGTAAATAACCTCTCAACCATGCCCTTAACCTTACCCGATGCTTTAACCCATATTACGGGCATAAGGCTTACTGGTAAAGGGATCTTTAAAAGAGAGGTTATCATAGAAACCGAGAAGCCTGGCAGGGTTGAATGGCAGCAATTGTTTAAAAAAGAATGGATAAGCACCCGTAACGATACATCATACTTTGATATTACTAAAAATGAACTGCCGCTATCAAGGGATGGGATGCGTCTAATCATTGATCATGGGGATAATCAGCCTGTTTTACCGGAAGAGATAGAGGCCATTTATGAGTGTCAGGACCTCTTTTTTATGGTACGAGAGACAGGTGAATATATGGTCGCAGGGGGTAATCCAAAAGCAAAGGCCGCATCCTATGACCTCTCCATTGTCCAGGACTATCTCTTTAACAGGGTGCCAAAAAAAATCATTATGAATGAACCCGAATCATTACATGGCACTAAGTGGACTTCAAGACTGATTAGCATCTTCAGTGAAAAGGGCTGGGGGCTGTACGGGGTGCTGGGATTTGTAACGCTTGTTCTTTTGGTAATAATTTTTCGTTTATTCCCCCGTAAATAAAGAATTTGATTATTGTTGAATAAATAAGGAATGAACAGGTGCATTGACTATAAAAATATTAACATGTTATATTTCAGTAAATTTTTTACTAAACCTTTCAACGATCAAGGATGCCGGATATGGTTAAAGAAAAAGAGATGCCTGAGACTAATCTTTCCAAGGCAGTGATAGACCTTCTGGTTGAAATCCCCATGTTTGATCAGATCAAGTCTGATGACCTGAAAATCCTGGCCAGAAGCATGAACTTTATGGATTTTCAACCCAGGGAGGTTATTTTTAACGAAGGTGACAAAGGGGATTTTGTCTGTTTCGTAACAAGAGGCGCCCTTGATGTTGTCAAAAAAAATGAGAAAGGCAAGGATGTGGTTATAGCCACCCTTGGCAAGGGCCGCTCCATTGGTGAGATGTCTATTATTGATGATTTTCCAAGGTCAGCCACAGTAAGGGCCAAAACGCAGTCCACCCTGCTCATCCTCACGCGAAAAAGATTTGAAGAGATGCTCGAACAGCACCCTCAGATCGGTGTAAAACTGCTTAAAGGGATTGCGAAGTTTATGAGCATGAACATGAGAAAGACATCAAGCTTGCTTGCTGATTACATGCTGCCCCTGTAGAGACGGGTTTTATCTGCCGTTCCATCCTCCGTAACAGTAGCTACTGCGGAGGACGGGCGCCTTCCGGCTATGGCGGGACACGAACCCTTCTCTACGTAATAGATATCTTGTGTAAACCTCGGTTATTGGACCCACAAAAAGAAACCCTGATTCATGCACCACCATTTTATGTGATCCAAGATCAGGGCTTTTTGTTTTTATTTTTTATTAAGCTTTGCCTTTAACAGGTCTCCAAGTGTGCCGAAGGAACCCCCGGTTTTAACGCCAGCACTGGCGAAACTTTCAAAGACCTCTTTTTCCTCATCCTTCTCATTTGATACCAGGCCAAGTGAAAGCCTTCTCTTTTCTTTATCTATGCCATTGATCCTTACATCTATTTCCTGACCAGCGGTAAGCGCCTCTCTTGCATGGTTTATCCTCTTTTCCTTACCAAGCTCAGAGATATGGAGAAGCCCGTCTATGCCAGGCTCAAGGGTGATAAATGCCCCGAACTTCTCAAGCCTTGCCACTTTGCCCTTATGCACAGAACCTTCAGGGTATTTATTAATAATTAAGTCCCACGGGTCTGGGAGTTTTTCCTTCAGGCTGAATGAGTATTTGTTATTATCCCAGTCAAGGGATGAGATGACAACATCCACCTTTTGTCCTACCGAGAGTATGCCCTCTATATCATCCACGTGTCCCCATGAAAGCTCTGACACAGGGATCAGCCCCTCTATGCCATCTGCCTCTATAAATGCACCGAATTTTTTTATAGATGTTACTGTACCGGTTACTGTCATGCCCACCTTGAGGGTATCTTTTAATTCAAGTTTCCTTTTTTCTCTCTCCTGCTCGACTATTGCACGATGTGAAAGGACAATGTTTCTGCCCTTTTCCCCATACTGAGTAACCCTGAATGTGAGTTCAGAACCTGTGACTGTGCTGCTGTCCTCTATCCGCCCAAGACCCAGTTGAGAGAAGGGGCAGAAGGCACGGGTCTTGCCAGCTATCCTGATCTCATATCCCCCCTTTACCTCCTTTTCAACAATACCCTGAATCGGTATGCCATTATGATAGGCATCCTCAAGAAATTCCTTTCCTGTGGATTCAACTGTAAGCCTGGTGGTGAAGAGCCTTTCACTGTTATGGGATGAGAGGAAATAGGCCCTGACCGTGTCGCCTGTCTTTATTGTGATGTTACCCTCTTCATCCTTGAACTCATTCAGGGCAATTACTCCCTCGGATTTACTCCCTGTATCTATAAAGACCCATTCATCAGCGATCTGGATAATGGTGGTCTCTATCTCCTGACCCGGCTGAAAAAATGTGGCCTTTACCTCGCTCTGTTTTAATAGCTCCTCAAAGCTCTCTCCAACACTCTCTTCAACCTTGCCATTCTCTTCTTTATTGTCATCTTCTAAAATGTCATCTTCCATATCCATGATTTTACCTGCAACCCCTGAAATTAGGTTTACGGTCTAAGGTATTCGCTCTGCGGTTTCCTTACGCCGCAGACTGCAAACCTTAAACCTCATACCTCAAACCGCAAACCAGTTATTATTTTACACCTTATTCCTTACCCCTTGCGCGTTGTGCCTTGTGCCTTTCATCATCCATGCATAAGTGTATTGCCATTATACCCGAAGCACTTTCCATCTATATCTGTAAATTCTATAAAAACCCTGTTTCCGGGTACGCCAATCTCCTTTTCCAGAAACCCGCATACCTTGCCTGAAAACTCCGGGCACCTGCCCTTATCAAGCCCCAGTGCCTTTATTCTCACAAAGGCAGCAGGCTCATCTGTCCCGCCAAAAATAAGAGGTGTCCCGGGCTTGATGGCAACCATAATCGCCCGTTCAGGCTTTGTCATCATCTCTGCCAGAAACCTGCTTGCCTTTTTCATAAGTTTTTCTGTCTCTTTGATATCTATCTTCTTACTGGTCTCTATACTGAAATAGGGCATGATCTCTCCTTTAACATAATTAAAGATAATATTTGCATAATTAATGATTTAAGTCCAGAGGCAGGTGGTGAGAAATGAAAAAAGGGTTCAAATCCGTAAGGAGATGAACCCGTTATTTAAATAGAAATTAGTGTTCAGCTTTTATCTGGTTACCCTCTTTTTTAGGAACCTGCCATTCGCCAAAGAATGGGACCTCAAATACTGTAACCCTGTCACATTCGGGTTTTTTGTATTTATCAGGATATGCGCCGGGAAGGATTACATCCTGCTTAATAAGCTGTTTTTTAAGGGCCTCTATATCCACATCCCTTACTGTAACACCCTGTTTCAGTGAAAGGGCAGCCGCTGTCCCTGCTGCCTCACCGATTGCGATGCAGTGGGGGATAAGGTTAAAGAAGTTGTTGGTTTCCTGATCAGATGAGAATGCCCTGCATCCGACCAGCAGGTTATCAACCCCTTTGGGAAGAAGTGACCTGTACGGGATAAAGGTAAGGGGTGAGTTAAGAGAATTCTTACCCCTGTCCAGATCCGGGAATACAGCTATTGTGTCGTCAAAGGGTTCATTGCGCTGGAGATCCTCAGATGTAACCATGTAGTCGCCATGTACCCTTCTTGCGCCCCTTGTTCCAAGCTGTGGTGATGAGAGCACAATAAAACTCTCTTCAAATCCGGGGATATTCTTTTTAAAGTAATCAAAGGAGAGAAGCATCTTCTCACGTCCAAGCATCTCCACCCTTGTAAGCTCTTCAACATCGGTCTGGCTCTTGTTTGCGTATCTGGGATGCACCCATACCACCTTTTCCTGGTTGGGGAGATTACTTCTCATGAAACCCGGGTGCCCGCCCTTCTGCATAAGTTCCATCATCATCTCGCCCCATTTATCAGGGTTTTCCCTGCGGAAATCCTCGACCTTCACCAGGTTCACATTATCGATCCAGTAGCAGAGTGAAAGATTGGCGATCCTTATCCTCGGGTCTATGTCCGTGTCAAATGTGGCGCCGGTAAACGGCAGGAGATCACCATCGCCTGTGGCGTCTATTACAACCTTTGCCATTATTGCCTGACGGCCTGATTTGCTCTCAAAGATCACCCCAACAGGTTTGTTACCGTCCATAATGGGCATTGTGCCCCATGCATGAAGATATGTCTTTATACCCGCCTCATTGACCATGCTGTTCAGTATGCACTTACCTATCTCAGCATCTATAAGTGAGGAGTAGATTATGCGTCTTTCACGCACCCAGAAGAATGATCTTTCATTCCAGTAGTTGACAAGCTTGGGGTCATTAGAGCCCCAGATGTCCATTGGGGGATGAGACTCCGCCTTCCTTTCGGAGAGCCTCTCTATAAATTCCTGGTTTATACCCGCAATCTGAAGGTTGCCGTCAAAGTCAGACATACATGGGATAATTGTAACTAGCCCGCCAGTGCTCATGCCGCCAAGATGACCGTATCTTTCTATAAGAACAGTATCTGCTCCGTTGCGCGCCGCTGCGATCGCTGCACCGATTCCACCGGGGCCGCCGCCTACAACCACAACATCACATTCACGGACCACATCAACCGTTTTATTCGGTTCAGGTATTGTTCTGATAATCTCTGCCAATTTTATTTCCTTTCTTTTTTTAGAATGCTTTTCAAAACGCAATAACTTAACAACCGGGGCACCTGTTTAATCTCAAACATGGAGAAAATGGTAACGATTTTCCATATCAAAACTAATTAGTTATATGTTTTGCGCCTGAAAATATTAAATTTGTAAAAGCTTACCCTATGAATTTCATAAAATCAATACGATAAAATAGTTTCATTCAAAAAACTTAAAATATTTTAGAATATCTTTAATATGGTTTAAGTTACTTTATTTACCTGTCGATAACCATATCAAAATAATAAAAGGTAAACTTTTTTAAGCCGGTAAAATAGTATATTCACAGGCAGCCACAGTAATTTTTTTTGGGTTGAGACATGTCGGAAAACAAAAGCGGATTATCAGTTATTAAAGAAATATTAAATAGTTACGATACAAATGACCAGGCAGAGATTGCTGCGCAGCTCTTTTTGGAATACTGTATCTACCAGGATCAGTGTACAAATACGAGGCGACTTGCCCCATTGATTAATACTGTTGCAGAGGCTCTGACAAGGGGAACAAAAAATGAAGATGGGCTGAGGCAGAGCATAAAGGCGGTACAGATTTATCTTCAGATCCCGCCTGTGGAATATTATGGTGAGACTCTTGTCCGCCTCTCCTACCTTGACAGGCAGAGCATAGATGAAATGCTCACCATAAAGCCCGAAGGAAAGGTACTGGGGACCTTTCTGCTTGAACAGGGCCTTATTACACAGGAACAGAGGGATATGGCGGTTATTGCCCAGAAGAGGCTGTTCACCGTACAGGAGATACATTCAAGGGTGGTTAACCCCGAAAATAAAGATGACGAGGCTCAGGTAATAGAGGGGCTCAAGGATGTGTTGCAGCACTTTCTTACATCCACAACCGAGCTTGAGGATGACCTGAATCATTCCAATATAGAGAGTATTCCGACGGCCCTTAAAAGGCTTGAAAATATCATATCTGAAACAGAGACCCAGACAAACGCTGTTCTTGAAATAGTTGAAAATTTCTTTGATATTGAAAAGGAGATAAGGGCCAGGCTTTTGCAGATAAAGGCTGGCAGCGATTCATCAAACGACCTTGTCACTGAACACATAGAAACCCTCATGGGCAAGCTGGATTTTATAAACAGGCAGAGCCTTAACCTCAGCAGCACACAGCAGATACAGGACAGGATCGGTCAGCAGCTCCTTAAAATAATACCAACAATACAGACATTTCAGGATCAGATAACCAAGATTACCCGGAAACTAAAACTGAATTGGCATAATATTGATAAGGACAAAAACGACCAGTTAATGACTGGTTATGAAAGAAGCGGGACAGAGGGACGCGCCAGACAGGATGATGTTGATAACCTGCTCTCAAGCCTGGGGCTGTAAAAACAAGGTTTTCGATTTGAGGTTTGCGGTCTACGGTTTAAGACGCAAGGTACAAGGTGTCCCGGCCTATACTTGACCTGACAGTATTGGAAGGATAGTTATAGCTAATTATAGATACCTGCCTTATCGTTATTTTCTCATGCCAAATACAAAACATATACAATATGTTGATGAGCCTTAATGAATAATTCTGGTATCATTTAAAGAAATAGTCTGGATAGAA
>CAZCMD010000195.1:0-8141 GCA_964499695.1 uncultured Desulfatiglans sp. | reverse complement strand
GGACGAACAGCCCATGGTGTAAGCAGCGGAGGGAGATGCGAAAGTGATGTTGCCGTTTAGATTAGCACGTAAGATAACATCCTGCATGTTGTTGACGATCGTGCGGAATTGATCCTCGCTTTTCCGCAGTGCCTCTTCCGCCTGTTTACGCTCGGTGATGTCTCGCACGATAGCCCCAATGCCTGATGGTTTCCCCTGATCATCCAGGAGCAGGGTTAACCGAACTTCAACCGGGATGATGGCACCGTCTTTCCGCCGGTATTCCTTTTCCTCGATGTTTGAAAAACCAAGCGCGCTCAATGTCTTTAAGGCTTGTTCATCGGTGGAACGCCATTTTTCCGGCGTAATATCATCGAAGGTAAGGTTTCTGAGTTCCTCCAGACTGTAGCCAATCATTTCTTCAAAGGCCGGATTGCTTTCCCTGAAGGTGCCGTCCATGTTCAGATAAGCAAAACCATCCCGCATGCCGTTGTAGAGCAGTCGATATTTTCCCTCCGACCTGCGGAGAGCTTCCTCAGCCTGCTTGCGATCGGTGATATCCAGGACAAACGTTAAAAGATAATTGTCCTGTTCAGTTTCAATAAACCGGGCAGAAAAAAGAACATTCCGGATATTGTCGTTCTTCACTCTCATTAAAACTTCTGTGCTTTTAATTTCACCTTTTTCTTTTAATGCGTTGATTACTTGTTTTCGATCATCCGGATTGACCCACATCTGAAGATCTTCGGTTGAGTTGCCGATGATTTCTTCCCGGGAATAACCCGTTTGTGATATAAACGCCTCGTTCACATCAATAAATTTTGATGTAATAATGTCACTGATCGCCATGGCATTAGGATTAAGATGAAAAGTTGGAGAGAATTTTCTTTCAGACTTGGATAAGCTTTCCTCCACCCGTCTGTGCTCGGTGATGTCTTGTACCGTCCCGGTTAAGCGAATCGGTTTCCCGTCCGAGTTGACATAGGTTTCGCTCCGTGAATCGATATATTTGACTCTGCCGTCCGGCATGAGAAGCCGGTGAACACATTGGGTTGATTCGAGGTGTGTCAAAGTCCTTGTGTAGATGGCGTCGAAAGTATCTCGATCTTCCGGGTGGACACGGTCCCGAATGACCTCATAGGATAAGTCAAAACGTTCCTGATCAATTTCAAACAGACGATACATTTCATTGGACCAGGCGATCTTATTAGTCAGGAGATCGTGTTCCCAACTTCCAATTTTCGTAATACGCTGGGTTTCTTTGAGCCTCGCTTCTCCTTCTTTCAACGCCGCATCAGTCTGCCTGCGAGACGGCCCGGATGCCTGCAGTTCTTGTATTCGCTGCTTTAATAGAGCATTTTCCTCAATGAGTTCTTGATAAGTACTGGATGTATCATCCATTTGATACTCTCCGCTTTGGTTGATGCTGAGAGTTGAAAAGAAAATGAACTACACTGCTTAAGTGCTTTTAATCTATTTAAATATAATGGATTCCTCCCGAAATGTCAAATTGAGAAGAAACCTCGAATTGCCTCAAATAAAATGTTACCAAAGGGGGTGATGCAAGACCTCTGGAATGCTCTTTGTTTTCAGCCCCAATTGAAAAACGTAAGGTTATAAAGATTCGATTATTGGGAAATTCAATAGCGCGATTAATATGGATTACTTTTCGAAAGGGTGAATCACTATCAAAATCGACCTATGCTTTGTTATAGTCAATTAAGGAATACCGATTAAAAGGTTGTATGAACTGGGAGAATTGCAGACGCGCTCTTTCAGGAAGACACCGTTATTTGTAACACCTACAAGTCAAGCATCGGGCCTATCGTGAGGAATTACAGAATACGAATTGAAACGTACATAACAAGTAACTCGCCAGTTCTGGATAACTTTACTTTTAGGATGCTATACAGAAGATGAACCAAAATTTATATGACTTTTACTTTAAGCCATAATTTTACGAATGTGCAGATAATAACTATTTGCATTTTATTTATCAATCATAAATAACCCTGATTTTATGGAGAAAAAAGAAAAAATGGATTCCCCGGTCGGGGCCGGGGAATGACGGCTTTGAGGGATTCCCCGGTTCCTCCTTCGCTAATAAGCTTCGGCAGGACAGGCGAGCCGGGGAATGATGCTTTGTGGGATTCGCAGGTTCCGCCTTTCCATCCTCCGTAGCAGGCTACTGCGGAGGACAGGCGCGAAAACAAAGTAGGGCAGGTAGCACAAGTAGTTCCTCTCCCTTGATGGGAGAGGTTGGGAGAGGGTGAAAATGGTGAAAGTAGAGATATTTTTTGGGTCTAAATAGGCACCCCCTCTCCCTGGCCCTCTCCCACGAGGGGAGAGGAGAGTTCCCCCGGCCCCTCCCACAAAGTTGAGGGGAGGTTTAAGAGTTCCTTAATGGGTTATAGGGATTTTGTTAAAGAAAATATTTAAGGTTGTAGCTGAAGCAAGAAGACTTCCTACAACCCCTTTTCCTTGCATATCTGGAGTAATATCCCGATATGTTTTTCCATTGTTTCGGAAGCCAGTTCAGGGTCTCGTTTTTTTATGGCATTGAAAATGGTTATATGCTGGTCAAAGGTCATTTCATCCAGTTT
Source organism: uncultured Desulfatiglans sp. (assembly GCA_964499695.1). Classification (GTDB taxonomy): domain Bacteria; phylum Desulfobacterota; class DSM-4660; order Desulfatiglandales; family HGW-15; genus JAAZBV01. Next base: position 5,559 of record CAZCMD010000195.1, on the reverse strand, counting down.
TTCATCCTTGATAAGGGTAGGGAAGGCCAGGTTCATGCCGTAATACAATACATCATAAAAACTCTTCATAAGGTGTACATGAACTATATTTTTTGCTGCATAGGCAATATTCATATGAAAACTAAGCTCATTATCAAGGTCCCTTACAAGGCTCTCCTTTGCATCAAGAAGCCTGTTCAGGCTCTGTTCTATTATCCTTATATCCTCTTCTGTGGCCCGTTTTGCTGCAAGGGCAGCACTGCTTGATTCCAGCACAAGCCTTACCTCAAGGAGATCAACAATGGTGAAATCATGTCCGTTCAGTAACTGTAAAAGGGGTTTTTTGTTTTTCCGTGTGTCTTCTCCCATCACAAATGTTCCGACGCCACGTCTACTTTCTATAAGCCCCTGATCGATTAATTTCTGAATGGCCTCCCTTACGGTTGGTCTTCCAACATTAAGCATCTGGGCCATATCTCTTTCGGAACTGAGTTTTTCTCCAGCCCTGAGTTCACCCCGGTAAATCATGTCCCTTATCTGTGAGTAGACCTTATCTGATACCTTTACTGATCTGATTGGCTTAAGCATATGTTTAATCTATCCCTTTAAGTATTTTAACTGGTATTACCACGTTACCAATTTCAGGTCAACCGGATTTTTAACAGGGTGTTTTAATGCTGTAACCTATATAATCCCTTGACTAATAAAAATCTGGCCAGTATTATTTAATAACTTTGTGTAATCTTACCGCATTACCACAAAGCTCTGAAAACTAATTATTTGATTCAATTACCATATGTAAACAGATTATCATCCAGGGAGGATAATAAGAGCATGAGCGCCAATGAAATGAAAAAAATGTGCACTGATGAGGCGGGAAAGGAGTATGTGCTTCAGGGAAATATGGCCTTTGCAGTGGGCTGTGTGAGATCAGGCATCCATGGTGCTGACGGATATCCGGGAACACCCAGCACAGAGGTTATAGACAGGGGATTAAGTGAAGTACAGGACATGATCAATGTTGGCTGGTCAGTAAATGAGGCCGTTGCTGCCGGTGTTGGTTTTGGCTATACCCTGGCCGGTGCTGATGTTGTTGTTACCATGAAGATCCCAGGCCTTTTCCAGGCAGGTGACCTGTTTACAAGCGCATCATTTTTTCAGGATAAGAGGGGCGCACTTATCTATTTTATAGCAAGTGATTTTACCCCGAGTTCAACACAGCATCTTGTTGACCCCAGATACCTGTTCAAGACATGCATGGTTCCTGTTATTGAGCCCAGAACACACCAGGAGATGATGGAAGCCCCTGGCCTTGCAGCAGATATAGGCAGAAAATTCAATACCCCTGTTGTTATTCTTGCAAACGGCAACCTTTGCCACAGTGAAGGTCTTGTAAGGCTTAATGAGATCAAAAAACGTGATCTTGTTGAAATGCCTGCTGATCTTTCCCGTTTCAATCTCCTTCCTGCAATGGCAAGAGAAAACTATGACTCCGTTATAGATCAAAGGATGCCCGGCCTTGAAGAGCTTTCAGAAAATTCATCAATGATAGAGTGGTTAAAGGCAGGCGGTAAAAAGGGAGTTATTACATATGGTATAAATACCGCCTATGTAAAGGAGGTTCTTGACCTGTTTAATCTTGATGTTGATGTCTTGTCCATCCCAATGACCAATCCAGTGCCGATGAAACAGATCAAAAAATTCTATGATGCGATTGACGGTGATGTATATGTAATTGAGGATGGTTTCAAATACCTTCAGGATGAGATGGAAAGGGGAGGAATGAAGGTAATCGGCAAGGAAAAATATACAAAGATTACCGAATGGTCACCGGCACTGATAGCGGAAAAATTCGGATTTAATATAGAACACAAAAAGACCCCGGTAAAACCTGTCCCCAGGCCGCCCATGATATGCGCCGGGTGCCCCTATACGCTTTTTGGTGGGGTAATAGCCAAGATGAGAAAACAGGGCAAGATAGAGAACGTATTCGGAGATATTGGCTGCAACGCCCTTCTTTATTTTATGCATGCCCTTGAAACAGGTTTGGCAATGGGTGCGAGCGACAGCCAGAGGCAGGGTTTTGTTATTACAAAACCGGACAAGGCAGCAAAATGCATAAGCATTATTGGTGACAGTACAGAATGCCATTCAGGTATGGCTGCCACACGTAATGCGGTATACAGGCGTATACCTGGAGTAAAGGTTGTACTTGATAATTACTGGACCGCCATGACAGGCGGGCAGCCAGCCCCGAGTTCCCCGGTAAACCTTGCGGGTCAGGAGAGCATGTATGACCTTGTAAAGGCCCTTGAGGGAAACGGTAACAGGGTACTCGTGGCAAGCGCATATGATAGAAAAGAACTTCAGAAGACCATGAAAGAGGCCATTGAATTTGCTGAAAAGGGCGAGTTTGTTGTTGTCGTAGTAAGAGGATGCTGTGTTAAACAGCAGCCCAACTCCAAAAAGGCGATACGTCTCAAGATCAACCATGATAAATGTAAAAAGTGCTATTCATGCCTGATGTGTGCGGGTATTGAAAAGGGTATAGATGAATTTCCATCATATAACACCCTCTGTTCAGGGTGCGCAGGTGAAAACCCTGCATGCCTGCAGATGTGCCCCTTTGATGCAATTGAGTTTCTTAAAGAAGGTGAGAACAAGGCAGCAGAGGCAGTAAGCTTTCCAACCCCACCTGAACTTATCATGCCAAAATACAGCATCGCGGATTTTCCTGAAAGGTTAACGCTTGCAATCAGGGGTGTTGGAGGGCAGGGTAACCTCTTCTTCGGCAGGGTTATGACACAGCTTGCGTTTGTGGCAGGTTATTCAAAGAAAAATATAGTAAAGGGCGAGACCCACGGTATGGCACAGATGGGCGGGCCTGTAATAAGTACCTTCTCATGCGGCAAGGTACACAGCCCTGTGCTGTTCCCGAAGAGTGCTGACTGCATAATTACGATGGAGGTAAGCGAACTGTTAAGGCCGGGTTTCCTTGAACTGTTAAGGGATGGAGCCACAATACTTATATCCAAAACAAAGATAGTTCCGCCTGTAATTACATATGAGCAGTATCCCACTGATGCAGATATAGCAAAAGCTGTTCAGGGTTTCAAGGTGGTTGAGGTGGATATACTGGCAAAGGCCGTTGAGATAGGTGACCCGACAGGTAAGATAGCCAATGTGGTAATGATAGGTGTAATGAGCAAACTTCCGCCCTTTGACAAATTCCCGGTTGAACTGTGGTTAAAGGCCATACAGAATGTAAGCCCGAAACCTGCAATATGGGCAGGTAACTATGCTGCGTTTATGGCAGGAAGGAAGCTTATATGACAGAGAATCTTTACAAGCTGCTTTTCCATCCTGAGAGCATAGCGGTAATCGGGGCCAGCAATGAAAAGCTTAAGACAGGCGGAAGGGTAACAGATAACATCAAATCCAATGGATACACTGGAAAGCTCTGGGCAATAAACCCTAAAGCCCCTGATGTAATGGGGCTCCCGACCTTTAAGAGCGTTGCTGATCTCCCCGGTGCCCCTGATCTTGCCTATATTGCCATTCCTGCCCCGTTTGTAAGGGCGAGCCTGGAAGAGCTTGCCGCTAAAGGCACAAAGGCGGTAATTATACTTACAGCAGGGTTTGGCGAAAAGGATCAGAAGGGAAAGGATGAGGAAAAGATATTCCTTGAGATAGCAGCAAAAAACAATATGACCCTGATCGGCCCCAACTGTTCGGGTTTTTTAACCACATGCTATTCTGGTAAATTTGCCGGGCTTATCCCGAGACTAAAAAAGGGGCAGATAGATATTATAAGCGGTTCAGGCGCCACAGTGGATTACCTCATGGAACAGGCCACCATGAGGGGGCTCTCATTCAGTAATGTAGTAAACATGGGTAACTCCATACAGATAGGTGTTGAAGATATATTTGAACTGGTGGATGAAAACTATGGCCCAGAAAATTCAAAGCTTATCCTCATGTACATGGAGTCGGTCAAAAAACCGCAGAAGCTCTTAAAACATGCAAGAAGCCTCACTACAAAGGGATGCACAATAGTCGGCATAAAATCAGGTGTTACTGCTGCCGGTGAAAGGGCTGCTGCAAGCCATACAGGAGCCATGGCATCACCTGATACTGCCGTTCAGGCGCTCTTTGACAAGGCAGGTATCATAAGGGTACAGAGCAAGGCAGAGCTTATAGAGATAGCCTGCACCTTTAACGCCATTAAGGGACTTATTACAGATTACAGGGTATGCATTGTGACCGATGCAGGCGGCCCGGGTGTTATGCTCTCTGATGAACTCGGTAGACAGGGACTTAAGCAGCCGGTACTTACCAAACAGACACAGAAGAGACTATCTGAAGTATTGCCCCCTGAGGCGGCTATTGGTAACCCGATTGATATGCTTCCGAGTCGCACCCCTGAGCAGATGGAGAAGATCTTCCAGATACTGAACGAAACAGAAAAGGATAATATAGATGTTATCTTTGCCATAACAGGTAACTCCGGTATGACAGATAACTGGAAACTCTATGAAGCCATCATGAAGGGCATGGACACAGGCTCTATCCCGGCAATTCCTATCATAAGTTCTGCCACCACATGTCGTGATATGATAGATAAATTAAGGGATGCAGGCAGGATCATATTCCCCGATGAGGTGCCGGTCGGTATAGCACTTGGCAGGCTGAGCCGTAAACCGGTCTTAGCTGAACCCATGAAGCTTCCTTCTGATTTTGACATTGATAAGATTAAAGGCATTCTGAGTAAACAGGGTGAACAGCTTGATCCTGATGCTGTAAAGGGGATAATGGCTGCTTCGGGTTTCAAACTCCCATTCCAGGCGGATCTGTTTGATAAGGCAAACCTTAAAGCCACATGTGGAAGGGCAGGGTACCCGCTTGTCATGAAGGTAATAGGGCCGCTCCACAAGAGTGATGTGGGGGGTGTAAAGGTAGGTATCACAGATTATGAAAAGGCCGTTGTCGCATTTGATGAACTCATGAAAATCAAGGATGCAAAAGGTGTACTCATACAGCAGATGATAGAGGGTACAGAGGTGATCATTGGTGCTAAAAAAGAAGATAGGTTCGGTCATCTCATCATGTTCGGCCTTGGAGGTATTTATACCGAGGCATTGAAGGATGTAAGCTTTGCCCTTGCACCCCTGGGTGTAGAAGAGAGTATGGCTATGATCAATAAGATCAAGACGCTTCCGATATTAAAAGGCATACGTGGTCAAAAGGGTGTTTCCATTGATGTGCTGGCTGATTACCTCACACGCTTAAGCCTTCTGGTGCATAACTTCCCGCAGATTGAAGAGATAGACCTTAACCCTGTAAAGGGATATGGGAAAGAACTTTATGTTGTGGATGCGAGGATAATACAGAAGAAGTAAAATATTAAAAAGTTTTAGCAATGTAGGGGCAGGCCTGCTGCTTGGCTCGACGAAGCCTTTGCGAAGGTGGCTGCCTGCCCGGTACTGGCGATTCATATCTCCAAAAACAGGGCGGACACTTAGGTCCGCCCCTAGTGTGCCCGGCATGGGCGTTTGCTATCAAAATGGAAGGATTTTGACG
>CAZCMD010000194.1:0-8288 GCA_964499695.1 uncultured Desulfatiglans sp. | reverse complement strand
TTTTACGACAGGAATTCTCCTCCACCCGTAACTACAGCAGAAAAGGTTTAAAACAGAAACGCCCTGACTCTTCAGGGCGTTTTTGTTTTTAGAATAACAGCTTGTTTATTGTCTTTTAGCTTTATCTTTCATCCTTGAGCTTTCCCTGTCCCGGAGTCTTGTGAGTGCGACCTGTCCCGACATAAGCATATGACGACACCAGAAATCTTGCTTGTCCGTCGCAGCTTTAGCGAAGATGGAAATCTTGAATTTTGAATTTTGAATCTTTAATTTTGAATCAACCTGCTTTCAGATTCCTGCTTTTCCTAACAGCCTACAGCCTAAACTGCTTCAGCCTGTTTTAAAATTGATAATTGATAATTGATAATTGATAATTGATCATTGTTTATTGATTACTGATTACTGATTATTGATCATTGATAACTGATAACTGCTCACTGATCATTGATATTTGTTCATTGATAATTGATCTCTTTTCTGCTAATACAAACCAGTCAAAAAAATAAGCAATCCAATTAGTTAAACATTTAAAGAAAGAATATTCAAAAATCGGCTATAAAAGACCGGTAATAGGCTGGGCCTGAAATTGAGTACATTTACCATGAAATTATCATCCTTTTATTCTGTGATATACTATTAACGGAATTTATATGACTGCTATTTTAAATAAAGACAAACTCAACAATCTTACCAGTGAAATATGGAAATCAGCGGAACGCTTGAGGGGAAAGTTCAAGGCATATGAGTACCAGAGTGTAATCTTGCCTATCATTGTTATCAGGCGGCTGGAGTGTGTTCTGATATCGTGGCGGGAAAAACAGGCTGCCGAGATTCTTGAAAAGAGACCAGATATCAAAGAAGCAGCTCTTAAAAAACTGGTAAAAGACCTTGAGATGAACCCGGCAAAGGCGCCTTTCTCCAATAAAACAAACTGGACCCTGAAGGCAATTTGTGATGAAGACCCTACTCTTATGGAAAAGAATTTCAGGGATTACCTGAATGGATTTTCGAAAAATATACAGGATATTATAGAGAATTTTGATTACAGAGCGGTTATTGGAAAGATGGTAAAAAATGCACGTCTTTCTCCCATCATCAGGCAATACTCAACCGAAGAGTTGGGGCCTGATAACCTCTCCAATCTTGAAATGGGTTATGTTTATGAAGAACTTTTACGCCGGTTTTCAGAACAGAGCGGAGAGGAGGCAGGGGAGCATTTTACACCACGCGAGGTGATCAGACTAATGGTTGATCTGCTGGGTATCCCATTACCCAAAAGACACTTATCAATATATGACCCGGCCTGCGGAACCGGAGGTATGCTGTCCATTGCCAAAGAACACCTTCTTGATAAGGCCAAGACCGATAAAGAAAAAAATGATGTAGAAAAATATGTCACTGTCCACGGTCATGAACTCCAGCCTGGTAACTATGCAATCTGTAAATCAGATATGCTGATAAAGAATGATCAGCAGGCTGAAATTTGCTATGGCAATTCCCTTATACCGGACTTAAAGCAGAGTAATGAACCGGGTGATCAGCTTGCCGGGCCAGAGCACAAATTTGATTTTATGCTTAGTAACCCACCCTTTGGCGTAACATGGGGAGGCAAGGATGGTTATGAAAAGGAGGCGAGAAGGTTTGAGTCAACCCGGTACAAGGCAGGCATGCCAAGAACTAATGACGGTGCATTACTCTTTTTACAGACCATGCTCGCAAAGATGAAACCTGCTGAACAGGGTGGTAGCCGGATTGCTATTATATTTAATGGGTCACCCCTTTCAAATGGTGACTGCGGTTCGGGCGAGAGTGAGATCCGCCGCTGGATTCTTGAGAATGACTGGCTTGATGCTATTATCATGCTGCCTGATCAGTTGTTTTACAATACCGGTATTTACACCTATATCTGGCTGTTAACCAACAATAAGTCAAAGTCACGAAAACAACATGTAAGATTCATTGATGCAAGAAAATATTTTGGAAAGGAACCCAAGTCATTCGGCAATAAAAGAAACCGGATTGCTGACACCCACAGGAAGGATATTGCAAACCTCTACCGGAAAGAAAATGTAGATACTGCTAAGGATGACATTGTAAAGATATTTAAAACCACTGATTTTGCCTATCACAAGGTGAGCGTGGTCTTCTGGCAGACAGATGAAAATGATAAACCGGCATATGTTACCGAGCCATACACAAAGACATTCACTCCTGCCAACATCAAAAAGGAGCAGGAGTTTTATGAGTCGGACATAGATTTCAGGATTGCCTTGAAGATAGATGTGGTAAACCGGGAAATCAGGTTTATTCTTCGTCCTGAAGATAATTTTTCAAAGGTATATGAGAAAGAGGTAAAGAAAGTATTTAAGAAAGAATTAGATGATCTTACCAAAGATATTGAAACAGCGAGAGAGAAGAACAATGTCATAGACATGTTTATTAAAGAACTTGATGTTACGATTGAGTACACCCACCGGCACTATATCGCTGACTATGAGTACATTCAATATGGCGAGGATATTGAAGAATTCCTTAAACGTGAAATAGCAAAACCAATTATCAGATGGCAGGACAGCCCGCAGCTTGGTTATGAAATCCTCCCTAATAAATATTTCTATAAGTACCAACCTCCAATGCCTGCTGACGAACTGTTAAAGGAGTTTTGGGAGTTGGAGAAAAAGGCTGAGGAGATGAGGGTTGGTCTAGGAGGTGAGGATTATAAGTCGATTATTCACAAGGCCGTTACACGAGGGCTGGATGATGCAGTTGAGTTTAAGGATTCAGGAGTAGAATGGCTTGGGAGAATACCAAAACATTGGAAAGTAAAAAGAATAAAAGATATCGTTTCTCTAAAAAGTGGAGATTCAATAACAGCGGAAACTATTGCTCCAAGTGGAGATTATCCTGTTTTTGGAGGTAATGGATTAAGAGGTTTCACAACTTCATATACTCATGATGGTAATTATATCCTTATTGGAAGACAAGGGGCATTATGTGGAAATATAAATTATGCAGAAGGTCAATTCTGGGCTTCTGAACATGCAGTTGTTGCTACTAATCTAATAAAGAATGATATCCTATGGCTTGGAGAATTACTACGTGTTATGAATTTAAATCAGTATTCAAATGCAGCCGCTCAACCTGGATTAGCTGTAGATAAAATAAAATTTCTCAAATTACCTTTGCCTCCATATGAAGAGCAGCAATTAATTGCTTCATTTATAAGAGATAAAATCAACAAAAATAAAGAACTCACTGATAATTTACAGGCTCAAATATCAACCCTTGAACAATACCGCAAATCCTTAATCCACGAATGCGTAACTGGCAAACGACGAATAACAGAGGATGATATAAAGGGAATGAATGAGTAAAGAACAAAAAATAGTCATCATTGCTGGCCCGAATGGTGCTGGCAAAACCACATTCGCCAGAGAGTTTCTGGTAAGGGAGGCAGACTGCCCATATTTTGTTAACGCAGACCTGATCGCAGCAGGTCTTTCACCATTCACACCTGAACAGGCTGCTTTAAGGGCTGGTCGCGTTATGCTAGAAGAGATCAGGGGATATGCGAAACGTGGTGTAAGCTTTGCCTTTGAAACCACCTTAAGTGGTCTTATCTATACTCGGTATATCCATGAGTGGCAGGAAAAAGGTTACAGGGTAAAGCTCATATTCTTAAGTCTGCCCGATGTTGAAATGGCTATTGAACGCGTAAAAAATCGTGTTGCACAGGGCGGACATAATGTTGATGAATCGGTTATCAGGCGAAGGTTTGACAAAGGGTTAAATAATTTCCATAATGTGTATAAAAAACTGGCAGATAGCTGGATATTTTATGATAATTCAGGTGAAAGCCCTCAACTGATAGAAAAAGGAAAAAACAGATGAGCTTGAATGATACTGCAATTGAAGACCCTGACCTTGCAAAGGTTGAAACTGCCCTCAAACGTGCGGCGATAAAGGCCAGGCAAATAGCTAAAGAGACTAAGACACCGCTTGTTATATATAAAAATGGCAAAATAGTATTACAGCCCCCTGAAGAGAATGCTGACGAGGAATAGCTGATAGAACATGTTTGAAGGCCCTGAAAAGAAATTCCAGCGCTATATTGCGAAATACTTTTTGCGAAAACATAAGTATGTCCTTCTTGAACAGGGTGAGATAACTGATACGGAATATTATTTCGCGGAAGACCACCTGATTGCATTCATTAAAGCCACTCAGAACGAAACCTTTAAAACACTTGAAAACGATTACGGTACAGATGCCAGTGATGAGATAATAAAGGCCCTCAAGAATGAACTTAAGGCATCCCCCCTGTGGCTGATAATAAGACATGGGCTTAAGGTAAGGAGTTTGGAATTTAAACTCTATTACCCAAGACCAAGATCCAGTGAAAGCATTGCCAATAAATACTACGAAGAAAACAGAATTATCTTTATACCTGAGCTGAAAATAAAGGGTGATAAGAGGCCTGATTTTGGTATCTTCTTAAATGGCCTTCCCATAATAACCATGGAGCTGAAGCATGAAAAAAATCAGACTGTGCATGACGCAGTAAAACAATATGCTGAAAGGGATCACAGTGACAAGATATTTCAACTCCCATTTCTCCATATTGCGGCTGATACCTCTGATGTTATGGTGGCTACCGACCCAAAAGATGAGAAAAACTTTAGATGGTATAACACTGGACTTGAAAACAAGGCATTAAACGAAAATGAATACCCTGTTGAATTCCTTTATAAAGATGTGCTTTCCAAAGAGGCGATAATCGAGGCCATTTCCTTTTACCTGGTTTATGTACCGTTAAAGGAGGCTGAACCGGGGAGGCCTGAAATACCAGCATATACAGTGTTTCCTCGTTACCATCAATCCAGGATGGTGCAGAAGCTGTCACAGGATGCATTAGGGCATTTTACTGAACATGGAGACATAGGCAAAAAATATCTTATAGACCACTCTGCCGGTTCAGGAAAGACCCTTTCCATCTGCTGGCTTGCTGACCGTCTGCACAGCTTATATAAGCCCGGTACAAATGAGAAGATGCTGGATATGCTTTTTATTGTAACAGACAGGAGATCCCTGGATAAAAATATTAAAGATGAGTTTGAAAAATTCAATCATCTCCATGATGTGGTAGGTTATGCGAAAAATGCAAACATCCTTAAACAATATTTAAAGGATGGTAAATCTATAGTTGTAAGTACGCAGCAAAAATTCAAATGGATATTGGACGAGATTGAAAATGATCCTGACCTGAAAAAGCGCAGGGTTGCGTTTTTAATCGACGAAGCGCATCGTTCACAGGAGGGGAAAATGGCGGTTGCAATCAGGGTTCCTTTCCGCAATCCTGAAGAACCTGACAGTGACTCTCCTGACGCTGAGATAGACGATGAGCAGGAAATAGCAAAAATAATCCGCGCACATGATAATAACCAGCTCTTTGTCGCCTTTACAGCAACCCCATCACCTGTAACAGTGCAGTTATTTGGAGAGTCTTTTGATACATATTCTGAGGCTGAGGCTATCCAGGAAGGGTATATTGTTGATGTTGCCACCAGCATAATATCATATAAAACCCTTTATAATTTACATTGCCCCATAATCCCTGATGTGGATCACGAAAAACATTATCCTGCCGGTGTGGTTAGTAAAGCCCTTAAGAATGTAGCTTTTCAGGATGAGGGGCTTATCCAATACAAGGCGGAAGTAATGCTACGTATTTTTGAGGAGCAGATAAAGCCTATGATCAATGGCAGGGCAAAGGCCATGATAGTGACAAGTTCGCGTGTGGCAGGTTTAAGATATTTTGAGATACTCAAGGATAAGATAAAAGAGCGAAAGAATGCTGATTATAAGGTGTTGTATGCCTTCACTGACTTCATTCATCCAAAGACAAATAAATCCATTACAGAAACTCAGGTAAATGAACTATTACCTGGCGAGGCTATAGAAGACCGCTTTGAGAATGAAGAATACAGGATCATGGTAGTAGCAAGCAAGTTTCAGGTTGGTTTTGATCAGCCCCTGCTTGCAGGGATGTTTTTAGATAAAGCAGTAATGGATCGAAATGCTGTTCAAACCGTGTCCCGCCTCAATCGATGCCACGATGACAAAAACACTGTTGTTGTGGTGGATTTTACAAATAATGCACATGCCATTTTAAAGGCATTTAATAAATACCGAAAAGGAACGCCCTTTGAAGGTTCTGAGCCTGACAGGGAACAATGCATAAAATATTATGATGAGATACTAGGTAAAGGTGTCTTCACCCAGGGTGACGCTGATAAGATTGTTAAGCTTATTGCTGAGGATAATCAACCTCAACTTGCATATATGGTGCATGGTTTAAGGAAAAGGTTTCAGGATATGGTTTTAGTGCCTGATGAAAGAAAAAGCCTTGTCTATCTGCTGGCTAAATTTGTTAAAAGCTACCATTTTTTAACCTGCTTTTTCACATACCATGAAAATATCGGTATCTTTTCTACCTTTGCCGAATATGTGGGGCCGCAACTGATAAAACAGGGTTCTGTTTCTGAACTGATGAAGCAGGTTAGAAAGACAATCGTCATAAGGGCAGGTGTACAGTATCAAGGAGAAGTAAGTATTTCTGGTAAGATAAAACTGGCTAAAGGTCGTAAAGGCGGCGGTAGCGGCCCTCCTATTAAAAAGGTTTCTGTGCAGGACATGATTAATGAAATCAGTAAAAGGTTTAAGATCAGCGATGAGGAAGCTCTTTATATCAAAGAGGTGACAGAGGAAAAGATGCATGATCAAGAAATACAATCAACAATTACTGCACACAGAAATGATACCTTTTTCTTGAAACAACATATGCCGGGCAGGTTAATGTTTCAATTCAGGACTCCTATGATGAGAGGGGTAGATATGAGGAACTGGCAGACCCGAAGTATATTGAACAAGGGGCAATATTTGATACCATGGCACTTACAGTAATCCATTATGGTTTGCAGGCGGCAGCGTGAGACAATATGGGCAATAATAAAATAAAAGATCTCCCGGAACATGATCGCCCCAGAGAAAAACTCATAATTAATGGCGCTGATGCTCTTAAAGACCATGAACTTCTTGCCATTTTACTAGGCAAAGGTACACAAAAGCACGATGTAATTACCCTGGCCAAAAAATTAATCCCGGTTATTGATGAAAAAGGGATGGCGTTATCAATAGATGATCTCTCACAATTTGATGGAATCGGAAGCGCCAAGGCCGCCCTTGTAATTGCTGCAATAGAATTTTCCCGCCGCCGTATACGCCCGGAAGGAATAATAATTAAAACTCCCGCTGATTTACTCCCGCATATCAGGCACTACTCAGACAGAAAACAGGAACATTTTTTATGTGCTTCGGTTAATGGTGCAAATGAGATTATTAATATACGCGTTGTGTCTATTGGCCTTATTGACAGAAGCCATGTGCATCCCAGAGAAGTCTTTGCCGATCCGATCACAGACCGAGCGTCGGGCATTATAGTTGCCCATAATCACCCTTCAGGTGGGTTAGAACCAAGTGAAGATGATATTTCGGTTACTAAACGTCTAAAAGAAGCAGGTGAAGTGCTGGGCATTAATCTACTAGACCATATTATTTTTAACAGGAATGATTACTACAGTTTTCTGGAAAAAGGATTGCTTTAGAAATAACTTCTAAAGTGCAAAAAAAGGACACACCACAAAATATTATTTGAACTGGCTAAATGAATTGCTGGAGGTGTGGATTTGTAATTTTGCAGCGGGCCGTTGCAAAATTACGTGTGAAATAGGGGCGTACCTCAAAAAATCAATTGAGTTATCTGAATGGATAGCAGAAGGAAAGTATGATTTTTATGGATCAAGATTACAGCAATCTTGATTTTGATATCATGTTTATGAACAGCGACAACAACCTTGGTAACATGAAGACAGGTGAATAGAAATGGAAGGTGCGGCTCATAGAGGGAAAATTATAAAGAGAAGACAGTCAGTTGGTGTCCAATTGTCATTGTCTGGAATTGTAAGCGATGAAAATCTAAACCCCTCGAATTCGATGGATTTATGTGGAAATTCTGTAAAGGGATGTCCAGGTTTTAAAGATACTTTGCTAATGTAATACCTGGGCATTTTAAATGACAATAATATTAAAATAACTTGATCTTATCATTTTAATTAAGTTAGAATCGTTATAATTTCAAGTCTTGCGCTTATCAATTTGTAAATCATTTGCTTTGGGTTTCATTTTTTACTTGAAGATTGTTAATGTATAACTTAACATTAATCAAAAGT
>CAZCMD010000193.1:0-8386 GCA_964499695.1 uncultured Desulfatiglans sp. | reverse complement strand
CCGCATCGATATGCGCTGAATATCCTACCCTGTTACCTGTCGCATAAAAAAAGGAGCGGTTAAGGTAATATTCAACCAGTTTTTTATCGGTTGAACCCCAGTGTTCCTTTTTCGGGTAATCAGCCCCATCCCTTTTATCCAGCCTCTCTATCCATTCCTGGGTTATTCCTGCTATCACCTGTTTTCCGGTAATATCGGTCATGGCAGGGATAATGGTGACGAGGCCCCCTGTCCCCATGCCGCCCAGGTGTTCATACCTTTCAATAAGAACTGTGTCAGCCCCGTTCCTTGCTGCTGACAGTGCCGCACCTATTCCTCCCGGCCCGCCGCCCACAACCACAACATCGGCTGTGCGGCATACCTTTGTCTCACGGGCAGCCTCTTTGATTGTCTTACCGGTAATCGCGGTCGATTGGGCCGCACTTGCTGATAAAGGAAGCAACATGCCTCCTGCGCCAGCAGCGATGGCGGCGCCAGTAATAGTCGTATTTCTGAAAAATTCACGGCGAGTGATTCCATTTTTAATTCCATCAGATGATCTCATGATAAACTCTCCTTATTTAATAAAAAGGTTATAGCAAGGTATTATCCTATTCGTTTTTGCCTCTCAGTAAGGTAAAATAACTATCGATTACTTTCAATCTCTCCATGTTCGGCACAGGCCTTGCCCCGGGTGCTGCATCAAACACCATCACCTTTTGATCATTCTCTGAAAAGGCAGGCCATTCAGGCAGCCCCTGGCCGTTCGGATCACCGGTTTTTGCAAAGTTAACCCAGCAGGTGCTGATCATGTCAGAGAGTTTCAGATCCTCTTCAGATGGTGCTGTGGGGCCACCCAGTGTCTGGAATGCATACGGGACATCACTGCCATGTCCTGAACCTGCATCAGGTGCCTTCGGATTATAATCAAAATAATACTGATAGGCCCTGTTTTTACCTTTCTGTGATTGCAGTCGTGACCATGTCCATGTGTTCCATGAAAATGAGTTATCGTTCCTGAGGTCTCTTGATGCCTTTGTTGCTTCTGCATCTGTTGAATGGGGGTATCCACTGAGTATTATTTCTGCCTCTTTGCCATACTGCTCTTTGATCTGTTTTTCAAAATCTGCCTTTGTTATATTCTGGTTTCCGCCAAATGAGCCCATTTCATTGGATGTGTGGCCTAATAATACCGGTGTGTCATTAAAATTGCCTGCCATATACAGGGAGTAAAGGTCATTCGATATAGCATAGCCGTCTGCCACAGGCCTGAATTTCATACCCCCCATCCCGCCAGGAAGTTTGCCCTGGATATCCTCTGCGCTTAATGCGCGGGCCGCTTTAATATCCGCAACACCCAGGTCCTTTAAAAACTGTTCGCCATTTGATTCTGCGAGTTTTAGTGTGGGGAGACCCAGGCCAATACCTGCCTGATTCTCTTTCATAAGGGGTGAAAATGATCCCCCGCTCATGCAGATGGCCCTGTGAAAAAGCCCCTTTGTAAGAGGTGTAGCTGCAAGCAGGCTTATGGCTGCCCCGCCGGCAGAATGGCCGAATATAGTAACATTAGACGGGTCTCCACCGAAATTTGCAATATTATCCTTTACCCATTTTAATCCTTCAACCATGTCAATGATTCCATAATTGCCGGAACCGTTCCCGCTCTCCATACTTAATTCCGGGTGTGCAAGGAACCCGAATGGGCCCAGCCTGTAGGCAACACTTACCAGAACCACTCCCTTTTTGGCAAAACCCATCCCATCATACATGGGGGTGCTGGTAGAGCCTCCGCTGTAACCGCCGCCATGTACCCAGTAGATAACAGGCAGCTTTTCATCCGTCTTTTTTGCGGGTGTCCATACATTAATGTAGAGGCAGTCTTCACTTACCGGTGCCGTGTTGCCCATAGCGTTTGCCGCCTGCATACAGCCATTACAGAAGGCAGCTGCCTTTTTGATGCCTGTCCAGGGCTGCACAGGGGCGGGGGCCTTCCAGCGCAGGTCACCTACAGGCGGTGCGGCAAACGGGATACCTTTATAGGTTAGAATACCATCCTGCTCCATACCTTCTATTGTCCCGCCTGTTACCTCAACCTTTGTTGTAACCGGTGGCGCCTCCTTTATCTCTTCCTTAACATCAGGGGCGCTGCTTTCCTTAACCTGATTTTTATCAGGCGATGAATCGCATGCAAAGGTTATGAAAAAAATAAACAGTATGATTGTTAGCCAGGTTGAATGTTTAATTTTCATGTTAAAATCTCCTTTTAAAAAAGACGGTTTAAAAATTAATCAATCCTGAGTTAAAGGTACAATGCAGGTTTCTTTCCTGCATTGTTGGTATACATTTGTTGCAGGATGTACATAAAGATTTCTTTGATGACCCCTGCCTGAACTTTTTTACAATATGCTGATCCATAATAAATGGCCTGCACATTGATATGGCATCAGCAACCCCTTCATCCACTACCTTTTCCATATCAGAAAGGTTCCTCATTCCGCCGACCAGTATTAAAGGCTTTGATATGGCATCCCTTGCCTTTTTACATTCATCAACATAATAGGGTGTCATCCTGTTCGGCCTGATATGGTTAAAGGGGATTTCTTCGACACCCTCGCTTACCTCTATTGCATCCATGCCTGCCTCAATAAACATTTTTGCGGAATTAATCCCTTCTTCTGCACTTTTGCCCGCAGGATGGTATTCCCTGATCCCAAGCTTGATCAGGATAGGATAATCAGGCCCTGTAACCTTTCTCAGCCCCTCAGTAATCTTTATTACAAAGTTTGCCCTGTTTGATGCAGACCCGCCCCATTTATCATTTCTCCTGTTTGTAACAGGTGACAGGAATGCGCTAACAAGCCAGCCGTGAGCAGCATGAATCTGTACCCCGTCAAAGCCTGCTTCTGCCGCCCTTGCGCCGGCCTTCACAAATTCATCCACCTTTTCCTCAACCTCATCTGAAGAAAGCTCCCTTACCTTGAGATTGTTAGCCGGATTGACTGTTTCTGAGGGGCCTACTGTCTGTAATCCGCATAAACCGGGGTTCCCGAACCAGCCTGCATGCATGAGCTGGGCGACAATCTTTCCATCATTTGCATGGACCGTATCGGTTATCTTTTTAAGGGATGGGATCATTTCATCTGTATGAATCCCAAGCTGGCCCGGTGCTGCCCATCCGTCAAGGCTCGGGAAGAGCCCGCTTGAAACAATGAGCCCTACCTCACCCCTTGCAAGTTCCCTGTAAAAATTGAGCTGCGCACCGGTTACAACCTGGTTTTCACCAAGGTTATCAACTGTTGCGGACCTGACAAAGCGGTTCTTTATGCTCATCCTGTTTATCTGTAACGGTTTAAATAATTCTGACATTTATATCTATTCCCTTTCAAACCTGAGTTTATGATTGCTAACACTGTTTATGTTTTTTTAAATACTGCTTTATCAGAAATTTCATCAGATCATCAGGCCTTCTGTTGTCTGTGCAAACCTCGTCATAAAAACAGATCCTGTTGGGGTCATCTTCTGTAAAGGGTTTCCATAGAGGCATGTCTGATCCATCCGCATCCTTTCCGTTGGGGTTGCCGCTGCGTATAAAGTTCGCCCAGTAATTACACATTTTGCGTGCGAGGTCATAATGCTTGCCCACAAAGGGTCTCCAGCACTTGGCAAGGGTCTCGAAGAAGAACCAGAGATCAACAGAATGGAATGCACCCGGATTATCCCAGCCGGGGATCTCAGCGTTAAACACCCAGTAATATACGGGTGTCTTATCACCTGTCCTGGCCTTTGCCTTTCCGATAAGGCGGATGGAATATTCGAGGTGGCTTACAGTGGCCCTGTAGAGCATCTCGGAAATGCTGCCGGTCTCTGATTTACACAGTTTAAGAAATTCATCTGCATCCGCTCCATAAGTCTTTCTGGCAAAGGCCTCAAACTCTTGTACACTCTTAACCAGGGGCCTGTCAGGAAACTCGGTGGGTGTGTGCCCGAACATCATGGGAACAAGCTGGCAGTTATTTTCCATGAACAGTTTTCCGGAATCGCCTGTATGAAATTTCCCGTCGATTACAGGCCCCCAGAAGACCTTGTATTCCACCATCTTGTCCCTTAGAAATACTGCATCCAGTTTGCGGGCCTCTTCAAGGGATGATACTCCTAAAAATTTAAAGAATTCAACCCCGGCCTGTTCTGCCTTTGCCAGGTCATTTTCCTCATGAAAAAGGTTACCGGGATAGGCGGTCATCATAAGGCCGCTGTCTACGATAGCCTTTTGAAACAATCCTTTGTTCTGAGGTGAAGTCACCTGGTCCATTACGCTGCCGCCGCCTGCAGACTGCCCTCCTATTGTCATGTTGTCAGGGTCTCCTCCAAAGGCAGCTATATTCCGCTTCACCCAGCGGGTCCCGAACTGCTGGTCCAGGAGACCGAAGTTTGCGGGTGCTTCAGGGTTTTCCGCAGTAATCTCCGGGTGACAGAGAAATCCAAATGCATTCAGCCTGTAATTGATTGTTACTACCACGATCCCGCGCCTTGCAATGCGCTCTCCGTCAAACTCCATCTCTGCAGTATTACCTTCCTGAAAGCCGCCCCCGAAATACCAGACAAACACCGGCAGCTTTTCATCCGCCTTTTTTGCGGGTGTCCATACGTTGAGATGCAGAGAGTCTTCATTCATTTCAATGGAGGTGTCTACATTCCACTCCCTTGTATAGATGATTTCAGGGTCTTCACCGGGTATATGCTGCATGGAGATAGGTGCGAATTTATAGGCATAGAGGACCCCATCCCAGTTCTTTGCCGCCTGGGGGGCCCTCCAGCGGTTTTGACCTGTTGGTGGAGCAGCAAAGGGGATACCCTTAAAGGATGTAATACGCGGGTCAGCCGCAGGCAATCCCTCGACCAGACCGTTTTCAACCCTGACTCTTCTTAACATATTTATTCTCCTCATTACCTGTTGATCATTACCTTTATCTGAGTGAAGGAATGTGCCGGAAAGGTATGAGCCATTTTATTTCCGTCCACTTTTATCTCTCCTGTAACAGGATAATACTGTTCCTGCTCCTCGAACCTGTAGGGTGATTCAATATCCTTCCTGTTGATTTCGCTTATATGTGCCTTACCCGTAAATACACCGGTGATGCTCATAATATCAGCAGTGATCGGCTGTTCCCTGTGCCTGTTTACAACATTTATAAATAAAGCTTCCTGGTCCTTTGAATAGACTGCTGAAACATCGAGATAGGGGATATTTCTATTCTGTTCGTCCACATCAAATGTCTCTCCGTCGACAAAGACATCAACCGATTCTCCAAGACAGTTATTGGAGAAGAGTTTAAAAGTATGGAACAGTTGTGTCTTGAATGACCCTTTTTTTTGGTCATACCCGAGGAGGGTGGTAAACATCGTATAGTTTGCTATCTTTACAACATCAGCATGGCGTATAAAGGAATTTAAGAATTGGGCAGTAGCCAGTGTCCCTAAATATCCTCTGCCGTAGGGTGCCCATTCGTCAAAGGAAATGTAGATGGGTTTTTCAACCTTGTATCTTGTCCGCACTTCCTGAATCTGGGCTGCTGTTATTGTGATCTTTTCTTCAATATCATTGGCCCATTTCCCCATGTGTGTATAATAATCTTTTTCATCCTCCCAGTAGCGGTGTATTGACAGAAAATCAGCAAAATCTCTTAATTCAGTTAACACCTTAAGGTTCCAATCCATCCACTTACCGGTGGGTTCGTAGTATGATGATCCACTGGCTATTAACTTTATACTCTTATCCGTATACCTCATGATCTTTGCGGCTTCTTTTGCTATCTTGCAGTAATCTTCAGCATTTTTGTGCCCCATTATCCATGGGGAGCCGTCCACTTCATTGCCCAGGCACCAGTATTTAATATTGTAGGGTTCTTTGTTTCCGTACTTTGCACGCAGATCCGCATAATAGCTACCGACTTCCGAGTTGGTATATTCAACCCAGTACCTGGCATCATTCAATGTACCTGTTCCCAGGTTGATACACAGAACGTTTTCCGTTCCAAGGGCACTGTTGAGCTTTACCCATTCATCAGTTCCAACCTGGTTGGTATCCAGGGTTCCCCATGCAAGCTCTTTACGCACAGGCCTCTTGTCCTTCGGACCGATGCCGTCCTGCCAGTTATAACCGGCTACATAATTACCCCCCGGCCATCGCATGTTGGTGATTTTGAGTTCACGGCCTGCCTCAATGAAGTTCTTTTTAAAACCATCCTCATTAGCAAGCGGTGATTCAGGATCATAGAGGGTGCCATACAGGGTATTTTCCGGAAATAAAAGTTCTCCTCCAAAATCTGCAGGATTAAACTGGATCGGTTCCATAAAAACACCATATATTTTCGGGTCAATGTCGCCGATCTTTCTCTCTACATCGATTTTGATAACGGCGTTCCGGCCGTATACAGAGAAACTGACTGTAATCAGGACAAATAATAAAAAGATAGTTTTTTTCATGATTTACCTCTCATTATTTATCGATGGAAATCTCCCAGATTGTGGCACTTAATGGAGCGGCCTTAAGCCCTCCATCAATAGATACATTGCCCTTGTTATAGATATCCACTCCCCGCTTTTTACCGGGGGCATTGTATGAAGAATCCTTTTCACCTGTAATAACATACTGTACTGCCTCAGATGGAAGAGCCAGTCCATCCAGTTTTATCACGATTTCCTTGTCTGTTGGGTTTACTGCGCTTACTGTAAGGATGTCACCTGCTTTGTTCAGGGCAGCCATCACATCAAGGTCCCCTATCTCTCCAGTAAACTTTAACGGTATTGCGCCGAAATGGTTGCGGTAAAGTTTCAGAACAAGTCCGGTAGAATCTAACTCGGCCTTTGTCTTTGTAGTCTTTATTGCCCCTATAACATTAACTGTCTGTGCGTAGTTTGCTGCATGTATATACTTGCTCTGGCGGAAAAACTCATTGAGACCCATGGCTATGCCAAGGGCATCCTGCAGGTCATAGATGCACCCGAGTTCGCCATATACATAGTCACGGTGCCAGTAATTCCATTCATCCAGGGTGATGGGTACAAAGCGACCTTTAAGGCTTTCTATTGATGCCTGTAATTTTTTGTGTGCCTCAACACGTTCACGGATAGCATTTTTTACCATTGGCACATGCTGAAGAGCTGGCTTGCGCTCATCCTGGCTCCAGGGTGTACGGCCCACATAAAAATGTTCGGAGAGCATGTTCATATATTCTGCGCATTCCTCAAGCATACCCCTTGACCATGTCCTGTTCTTCTGCTTTGAATCAGGATCAAATGCCGCGTTAATGGTGTCAAAGCTTCCAACACCTACAAGCACCAGGTCAGGGTCCTTTTCCCACATTGCCTTTGCCACTATATTATGCTTGATGGTGTATTGTTTGAGCTGCATGAAACCAAGCTGCCAGTCACCAAACATCTCATTACCCACACACCAGCGTTTTACGTTTAAGGGTTTTTCATTACCGTTTTTAATCCGATACCTGCCTCCCGTGGTCTCTGCCCCTGCGTTACAGTACTCTACCCATTCCGCTGCAGAGTAGGCATCACCGAATCCCGTGTTGGCTGCTATCATTGGTTCGGTATCTATCTCACGGCAGAAGGCGATAAATTCATCCGTGCCAAAATCATTATGTTCCACCCCTGTCCATGCAGGGTTCTTGCGCGGGGGTCTGCGGTCACGGTCACCGATGCCATCATGCCAGTCATAACCGCTCGTGAAATTTCCACCGGGCCAGCGGTAAAGGGGCGCATTCAGCTCTTTAAGCAGGGTAATTGTGTCCCTGCGCATCCCTTTTATATTATCTCCGGGCATCAGAGAAACAGTCCCTATAAAAACATCTCCCTCAAGGGCCTCAATTTTAAGGGTTGCCTTGTCACTATCTTTATCTGCAACAAATTCAAATGCAGTTTTCGTATAACTGTTACCGGGGGATATAACCTTGGCAGGGATGGCTTTACCATCAATCACGATGGAGACACTGACACGCGCGTTATTACTGTTATCAGATTTAAGCCAGATATAGCCGACATACTTTTTACCTGAAACAACTGCAAGGTCATGCTGCTGTATTGCAGCTCCCTTCTTTATGAGCGGTGTATGATCTCCGACAAAAGGCTCTTTTTTATCCATCGTAACAAAGGCCGGATCACCGACAATCTGCCATGGGGATGCGCCTACTACAGGGTAACTGGTCTCTGTAAGGCTTACATAGGGTGCATAATTGGCCGTGATCGGGAAATAGAACTTCCTGTCTTCAAGCATTTCTGCCCATATACCGCCATAGATGCAGCGGCCAAGGTGCTCGATGAACTGACCGTAGATAAAGGGGCTTATGGCCTCACCCTGATTTTTCAGGTCAAGCTTTATGTTCACGGTTTCAGCCTT
>CAZCMD010000192.1:0-8422 GCA_964499695.1 uncultured Desulfatiglans sp. | reverse complement strand
CATATATAACGAAAAGACGGGCGCAGGGTTTTTAAGATACCTGCTTTTACGCAGGGGAAACGGGACAGGTGAGATCCTGATCGGTTTTATAACCAGTAGCGGAAGGCCTAAAGGCAGCAGGAATATCTCAAAGATGCTCCTTGAAAGGCTTGATAAGGCAGGTATTCACAGGAGCACTGTTGTCGGGATTGTCCAAAATATCAACAACCGTTTTACTAATGTTGTGCTTGGAAATGATGAGGTTATCTGGTGGGGCAGGCCATATATAAAGGAGATAATGGGGGAGTGGCATTACAGGATAGGGCTATCCACCTTTTTCCAGGTTAATCCCTTCCAGACACCGCAGCTTTATAATGAGGTGCTTAATCATGTGCCTCAGGGTTCAGCCGTCCTGGATTGCTATTGCGGGGCAGGGAGCATTGCCCTGTGGGTCTCTAAAAAGGCGGGGTATGTTTTAGGGATTGATGAAAACCCCTCATCTATCAGGGATGCCCGTGCAGCAGCCTCATATAACAGGGTGAAAAATGTGGTCTTTAAACAGGGGGACGTGGAAAAGGAGCTGGTAACACTCTCTTCTCATGATTACAATTGCGCAATATTTGACCCGCCCAGGGCTGGTCTTACAGAGCGATTGATAAAAGGCCTCAATGGCTCCTCTCTGAAACGCATAATATATGTCTCATGCAATCCGGTTACATTAAAGCGAGACATCATACTCCTCAAACAGAGGTTCAGGCCTGTATCCATCCGGGCAGTTGATATGTTCCCCCATACGGAACATATAGAGTGTATTGCCCTTCTTGAAACGTGATACAGGAAAGGTTATTTTCTCTCCCCCAATACCTCAAGCACCTCTTCAATCTGGGCAATTGTTATGTGACCCTCTTGCTTCAAAATCATACCTATTTTTCTGTGGGTGCCAAAGGCTATATTTTCTTTTACCTGAACCTCTATGGCATTTAACATCTGATCCATTGTTATAAAACCCTTGTCAATGGCTACCTTTCCAAAACGGACCTCGTTATTCAGTTCACTCATCATTAAAACCCTTTCCGAGAAATTATATACGGCAGCAAATATATAATAGCGCACCTAATATGGCAATATTCATGTGCGAGCCTGATTTATTTTTCTCTGCCCGGAACCCTCCTGATTGCTGGTAGTCTCTGCCTCTTCCAGTTTTTTGATCTTTATTTCAAGCTCTTCACAGGCAGGTTTTGAGACATGCAGTTCTCCGGCCAGGGAGCAGAATCAGGAGGAGGTATACCTGCTCAGGAGAAAGACAAACCCTGATGTGGGGGGGCCGATAATGATCTGGCATTGATCCGTTTCAAGCGGGATGCGTGTCTTTTTTGCTTTTCCGCCAAGCTCCATCCCGTTTACTACAAGGCCGAATGCACTCCCCCTGTCAACCACCCAGAGCTTTCCCCCCTCGTAGTTTATAGAGAGATGGTTTCTCGAGATAACATAGGGCTTTTCCTCTTCTATGACGAGGTTATTGGAATAAAAGACATCCATTTCAGAGTCATCCGGCGGTACATAACGGCCTATCCTGAACGGAAACCTTGTTATCAGGAGCTTTCTGCCGTTAAGCGCCCTCTTGGCCTTTTCAGACTGCCCTTCAAGCAGGGCCTCTATGCTGTTCTCATGGTCGTCTATCCTCTCAGCAAGCATATCGCTCGCCTGCCTGAGCCTTTCAAAAAGGCTCTTCATTATGGGGATTAGCCTGGAAGGGTTTTCTCTTAAGAGTTCATTAAACTGCTCCCTGCTTATGACCCTGAGCTTCAGATTGGTCTCGGCCTTTACCGATGCAGACCTTGGACGGTCTTCAATAAGGGCCATCTCGCCAAATACCTCGCCGTTTTCCATAATGGCAAGGGTGACCTCGCCTGTTGAGGTATGTTTGAAGACCCTGGCCTTACCTGAAAGGATCACATATGCCCATGACCCCTCATCACCCTCTTCTATTATTGTTTCTCCGGTCTTGAAGCTTATTACGGTGTCCATAATAATGTTTCCTTTTCAAGTTAACCTGCCCGCAAAGGATACCCTATTTTTTCTTTAAAGTCAGTATAGATTTTTAAGGATTTGTCTGAATCGTGGAAATACTTTTATCCCCTGCTTGACTCCCTTGGCATCATTACCTATACTCCCCCTGAAACACCCTATAAACCATTAATATGAAAAGAGCTGAAAACACCGGGCAGACCGAATCCATTCAATACAGCCTATCTGATGATCAGGGCGGGCTCATGCTATACCTTTCAGGGAGCCTTGACACAGAAAATTCAGGGGTATTCTTAAGGAAAATTAAAGAGAGACTCAAAGGCAGTCCGGTTAAGGCCATTACAGCAGATCTTTCCGGGTTAAGATACCTTGATGATTACGGGGTGATGGTTTTGACAGAGCTGCGGGACATTTTAAAGGATAGAAATGCATTCAGGATCATAAATGCGGATGAGCGTATATCCAATTTCCTCTCCATAATGGCATTTGATTCTACAGGCACTCCAGGTACCAGAAAGAAAAAGGGAATAAATCCGTTTGAGAGCCTGGGCGGAGAGACCCTCAAGTTTATGGATGATTTCAGGCTTATGCTCTCCTTTCTGGGGGCTGTGTTTCTTGCTATGTATCATGTATGCCTGCACCCTAAAAGAATCAGGGTGGCCGATACTATCCATTTCATGCAGAGGGCAGGTGTGGAGGCATTGCCTATCGTGGCTCTTATTAACTTCTTATTGGGCCTTATCATCGCCTTTATGTCATCAATACAGCTAAGGCAATTCGGCGCTGACATATATGTCTCCTCCCTTGTAGCTATTGCCATGTCCTATGAGCTTTCACCTGTTATGACATGCATACTTGTGGCAGGCAGATCAGGTTCATCATTCGCCTCCGAGATAGGCACCATGAAGGTCTCGGAGGAGATAGACGCCCTTTATACCATGGGGTTTGATCCTGTTAATTTTCTTGTTATACCAAGGATACTGGCCTCTTTCATAGTTGTGCCTGTGCTCACGCTTTTTGCTGATATGTTTGCCATACTGGGCGGGCTCGTCGTAGGCGTTTTTATCCTTGACCTTACTACAACCGCATATATAGGAGAGACATTCAGGTCACTCACCCTGTTTTACCTGTTCTGGGGTATCATGAAGAGCTGCGTCTTTGCTGTTGTAATCGCTTGGGTGGGGTGCCTGAGGGGATTTCAGGTAAGAGGCGGTGCAGACTCTGTCGGAAAGGCCACAACATCTGCTGTAGTAACAGGTATTTTTATGATAATCATACTGGACGCTGTATTTGCCATTATACATATTTACTGGCTGTAGGTTAGGATGGAAAAAGGCGAACCGATAATAAAGGTGGAAAATCTGGTTGCAGGTTATGATGATACTGTAATACTGGAAAATATCTCCTTTGATGTATACCCTGGTGAGATATTCGTTATCCTTGGCGGAAGCGGATGCGGGAAGAGCACACTCCTGAAACATATTATAGGGCTTATACCACCCATTTCCGGGGTCATAACAATAGATGGTGACATGGTTACGGAGGACGATGAGGAGACCTTCAAAAGGATTATAAGAAAAATAGGCGTATTATACCAGAGTGCAGCGCTTTTAGGGTCGATGACCATCGGAGAAAATATAGCCCTTCCCATAAGGGAGTATGCGGGGCTTGATCCTGAATCAGTGGACAGGATAGTAAGGATGAAGCTTAAACTTGTTGACCTTGAGGGGTTTGAACACCATCTACCGTCAGAGATAAGCGGCGGTATGAAAAAAAGGGCGGGCCTGGCAAGGGCAATGGCTCTTAATCCCAAGATCCTCCTTTTTGATGAGCCCTCAGCCGGGCTTGACCCTGTTACATCCGCAGGGCTTGATGAACTGATACTTAATCTGAACAAAAACTTAAGCACCACAATGGTTGTTGTAACGCATGAATTATCAAGCATATTTACTATTGCAAGCAGGATTATAATGCTGGACAAAAAAACCAGGGGCATTATTGCTGAGGGAGACCCGAGGTATTTAAGGGATCACAGTACTGACCCCTATGTCAGGGCCTTTTTTAACCCCGGCAAAGAGAAGGCGCATGAAGATCATAAAACTATATAACCATATTCAGGGAAAAAACCGATGGCTTCACAAAAGGTAAAATTTACAGTAGGGCTTTTTGTCTTTTCAGGGATTGTCATTGCAATGCTCGCCTTTCTCTGGCTGGGCATGTCACGTATCTTAGAAAAGGGGCAGAAGTATGCCATCTATTTTGATGAAAGCGTACAGGGACTTGATATAGATGCGCCTGTAAAGTACCGTGGTGTCACAACCGGCAGGGTAGTTGACATAGATGTTGCACCTGATTCAAAGCTTATCCAGGTTATTGCGAAGATGGAAAAGGGGCATAACCTTGAGAAAGACATTGTTGCCCAGTTGAGTGTTGTCGGCATAACAGGGAGCATGTTCATTGAGCTTGACCTTAAGGCAAAGGATGAGCCTGATAAAACCCCTGCTTTAAGTTTTAAACCCGAATACCCGGTGTTTGCATCAAAACCCTCCAACATAAGCGAGATACTTGAAGGGATAGATGATTTTCTTGTGCAGATAAGGGCGATAGATCTTGATGGTATCTCTGGCAAGATCAAGGTTACTCTCGATAACATCAATAAGGTTATGGCGGACGCCAATATAAAGGGTCTTTCAGGAAAGCTTGAATCATCCCTTGATGATATCAATGCTATAGTAGATAAGGACAGGTGGGAGAGGATACTTACATCTGCTGAAAATGCCATGAAAACCCTTGAGTCTGTAACAGGTAAGGCAGATGTTAGTGCGGGCAGGCTTGATAACACCCTCGCGAGCCTTGAAAAGATTTCAACCGGAAATGAAAAGAATATTACAGAGGCGATAGCCGATTTCAGGACGGCCATGACAAAGTTAAACAGCCTGCTTGATACAGGTAATTCGGTTGTTACAGGGGTGGATGATACTGTGTACCAGCTCGGCTATGACCTGAATGAGATCGCAAGAAACATAGAGCAGGCTACAGAAAATCTGAACCGGATTATTGATATAGTGGGTGATCAGCCCTCACAGCTTATTTTCGGGGAGCCCCCGGCCAAAAGAGATGCAGAGGAGTAAAATTATGCACTTAAGAAATACACTGTTATTTATGGCCAGTTTATTCATTGTTTTCATTTCTCCAGCATGCATGGACCTGAAGCAGCCCAGCCTTGATATGCAATACTATACCCTTGAGTACGAGGCACCTGTATTAGCAACACGTGAGATTCTTCCTCATATTATTAAGATAGAAAACTTCAATGCCGCACCTCTCTACAACACAACCGGGATTATTTATAAAGACAGGGCATTCAAGAGGGGCACCTACCCATATCACAAATGGATGACGAACCCTTCTTACATCGTTACCTACCTCCTGGGCCGTGACCTTAAAAAGGCGGGTATGTTTAAGGGGGTAATAGCGCCAGGGGAAAGAAACAAGGAGGTTTCATTTCGCCTTGCAGGCATAATCGATGAGTTTCACGAATTGGATGAAGGAGGGGAGCGGTATGGCGTGTTGTCCGTGAGTATAACCCTTACACCTGAAGCAGGCAGGGGTAAAAAAGGCACGGATATCTTTCAGAAGAGCTACACTATTACTGAAAAGATGGAGAAAAAAACCCCGGCATCCCTCGCAGAGGCATTGAGCAAAGCAATGCAGAAGATATCACAGGCAATTGGTACGGATATCTATGAATATATAAATCAGGGTGTTTAATTCTCAAGCAAATGTAGAAACTCTTGCCATGACGCTGCCCTTGGCACCTCAATAAAGGGGGTATGGATTTCGCTCTGTATGGTGCCCTTAATTACAGGCATTTTATTTTCAAAGGTATAGGTAAACCAGACAGGGTTCATGCCAGCCTGTGAAGCACCGTGTATGTCCGGTTCAGGGTCATCACCCGTAAAGACAATGGCCTCCTTTTTAACACCAAGCCCGCGTGCAAGCGCATCAAAGACATGAATGTGAGGCTTTCTGTACCCCACTTCTCCGGAGATGATAATGGCGTCAAAGAATGGTCCAAGTTTTGTCCTGCGCAGTATCTCCCTTGCCGCCGGTGCATGGGTGAAATTGGATAACAGGCCAAGTGAATATTTCTTTTTAAGCCTGGTAAGGGTCTCGATGGTATCAGGGATAAGGTTTACCCTTTCATAAAAGGCCATGAAATATTCATCTACTGCAATGGATATCCTCACATCATCCGGCCTTATTTCCATACCATAGCTGTTAAAGACATGGCTTACCCAGATGCTGTTATGGGTTTCTATGCCATCATTCCTGGATTTTGCTACATATAATGAGGCTGCATCCCTGTAATCATGTTTATATAATTCCTCATCAATAGAAAACCCGCTTTTGATCAGGCTCTTTATCATCCTTTCCATTGCACATATAAGGGTGTCCGCTTCAATAACAATAAGGGTATTGAAAAGATCAAATCCTATGGCCTTTATATTTTTCATGATTCAAGTACTAACTGATGGCCTGAATTAAAGTCAAGTGCTAAGAATGGAATTATTTAGAAAATGCCGTAACAAGAATGCCTTCCTGTATTGGTTTTTACCCAAACCTTATCCAGCCTTCGTTTGTAGACTTAGGCGTGACAAGAAGACTCAACGGCAATGGGAAAGCGTATCAGCGAACAGTTTATTTCAACAACATTATGTGCTGTACCAACCGGAAACCTATTGACATCACTGTCGTGATTCCAGATAATGCCCAAGTCTCACCAGATTGGTTTTCATCAAGTTTTAACTAAGTTACGCTGGAATTTATGGAGGTTGTCGAAGTATTTAACAGAAACCTCCTAATGATGAGTATTTGGGTGTTGAACAACGTAAATAAACTAATAAAATAAGAAGGATACTCTTATCTATTTTTTTATTATTTTGACGAATATTAAAATTATCGGATGTTGAACAGAAACTATTCAATAACTTGTTATGGATTTGTGAGTTGTCATTATCAGTTCATGTAAAAGGGAGCGTATATGAAGTCTCTACGACTTATTATTCTAACATCATTATGTATACTATTTTCATATTCAATATCTGCTAAAGAACCTGCTTACGATGAACACTATGGCGAGTTGGAAATATCTCAAGCTCCAAAAGGAAAGATACTATATTCAACAGAAATAAATAATATTGGTTTTTTCTATGTGGAATATGATGATGAGCCATTTTATCCATGGGCCTCTGCGCTATTATATCTTCGTTATAAGAATAATTATTATATGACTCTCATAATGCCTCAAAACGATATGAAGGGAAAAATTGCTTTTATTAATAATAATCTATTTTATTTTCAAAAATATGAAGGTGGCAATAGTATTAATGCCGAAAATAGAAAAGCACTTATTTCAATAGATAATGATAAAGTGTACTATTGTGGTAATTTTTCAAAAATTTGTGGCGATGGATTTTGTGTATGGGAGGAGATAATTGAAGAAGGTGATTCTCATGCAGATTTTGATTATAAAGAAGTCAAAATGAATTTTGAAAACAATATACTTTCAATGCCAAAATCAAAAAACCCATAACCCGCTAATTAACCGGATTTGGCAAAAAGCTCGCCAAACCGGTTATCAGCACATGTTAGCAATATGAAATTCATGAAGAATCTAATTCCAACATTGAAACAATGGAATAATTGGAGTTTGCCAAGCAAACTTACTGCTATAGGTGCATTTGTTGGCGTTTTAAGTCTTATTATTTCGGTTATATCGATATTGCCAAACAACTTCTCATTTAAAAAAATATTTTTTATCAAAAACAATAAAACAGTCACGTTAGCTCCAAAAGATGTTCAATCATCAAATAATTTTTCTGAACGTATAAATGAAGGAACAATAATCGATAATCAAAGCAGAATAATAATTTTAGATAATAATTTATACATCGCTAGAGATTTTACAAAATTAGTGATTGGTGGTCCGAACTGCAAAGCCATCAAGCTTTCAGCCAGAGCGAAGGATGGGGCATCATTACCAATATTTAGATACCATTTCACAAATTCTATTACCTTTGATAAAGAAGATGAGGTACTTGGCATTGAAAGTATTTTTCAATCTCCATATATAGAGTTCGAATATAAATATAAATTTTATTCTCTAAAAATTGAAATGAAATTAATTTTACCTGAAGATTACAAACTAAATTATGTTGTTAGTCAAATTCAATCGTCAAGCATGTTACTGACATCATATGAAAATATATCTTTTAAAAATATTGATTAATTCGCTAACATTTGCATCAAGTCGGATTTGGCATAAAGTCAGCCAAACCGCTTATGCAAGGCGTTAGTGTGCGACACGAGGTCGCACAATTGAGTGTATTGGGGCAGAAGCCTTCAATACCCG
>CAZCMD010000191.1:0-8729 GCA_964499695.1 uncultured Desulfatiglans sp. | reverse complement strand
CCGCACCTTATTATCTCAGCCTTTGTCATATTAATAAGGGGGGTGTGTATTTTCAGATTGGTTCTCTTTTCCACCCCTGCCTTTGTGGCGAGGTTGGCCATCTTCTCAAATGCCTCTATATATTCGGGCCGGCAGTCAGGGTATCCGCTGTAGTCAACGGCATTAACGCCGATAAAGATATCACCGCATTCAATAACCTCTGCCAGTGCAAGGGCATAGGATAAAAAGATGGTGTTTCTGGCAGGGACATAGGTGATGGGGATATCCTTTGCCATATCCGCCTCAGCCCTGCCTTTGGGTACAGCAATATCTGAGGTGAGGGATGACCCGCCTATTGTGCGCAGATCAATGTTTATCAGCATGTGGTTATTTACCCTGAATAACTCTGCCACCCTGCGGGCCGATTCCAGCTCAAATACATGCCTCTGGCCGTAATTAAAGGAGAGGCTGTATATGGAATACCCCTCACTTATGGCAATCGCCATTACGGTTGTTGAATCAAGACCGCCGCTTGATAATACAACGGCCTTTTTCATGTTTGTCATACCTGTGATCCCCTTCTATCTATTTATGAGAATCATATATGATATATAAAAATGAAAATCAAATGATCATAAATAATAAGGTTTATCATAAGAATTTGCAGGTACAAATATTTTTTACCCCTGTTGCGCTGGCAGACACGCGGGTCTGCCCCTACAGGAATCTACACATACTGCGTAACCTTTCTCTTGAGCGCCACCTCTTTCTTTACAATGGATGGGTGGACAGGCGGTTTTGCAAGGAGTATGCAGACAAAGGCAATCGCCATTATCAATACAGAGACCTGGAATGCCGGGACATAGCTGCCCATGATATCCCTCACATGACCTGCTATGGGCGCTGAAACGCCCCCTATAATGGTATTGAACGGCGTTATATAACCCATGATCTTTGGATATTCGGATGTGCCATAATACCTTGGAATAAGGTTTACCAGGACAAGGCAGTTTACCCCGAAGCCTACCCCGAATAGCGCTGAATAAACCAGCACGGTTGTAAATGATGTGGCAAAAGGTGCAATGATCAGACCGGTTATAAGTGTGGTGACCGAACCAAGTGTAATATACTGCATATTTATCCTTACAGCCAATATGCCTGCTGTAATCTGGGCTATTGTCATGGCGGTTGACATTACCCCTATTGATATCCCTGACAGGCCGGATGAGATGCCTATATCAAACATGTAGGTTACCTGATGTGTTACAAACCAGTTCATTATCATGTACTGGAATGTGTAAAAACCGATCAAAAACCACAGGGTCTTTGTCCTGAATGCCTCCCTTACAGTAAAATCCACAGGGGTAATATAACTTTTTTTCCTTATGCTTGTATCCTGGTTTATAGCCTGGCCATTATTACGCGGTCCGTCCGGTACCTGTCCAAGGTCATGGGGCCTGTTTTTAACGAAAAGAGCGGGCAGGATTACACAGAAAAGCATTACAATGGCGGCCATGAACAGGAGGGTATGCCTCCACCCGATGCTGTTGATAAGATAAAGCACAAGGGGCGCAATGATTATCCCTGTAACCCCTGTGGCCGCGGTTGCAAGACCCACTGCAATGGAGAGCTTTTTCCGGAACCAGTTATTGATGATGGTATTCATGGCCACCACACCGCCCAGGCTGAAGCCAGTCCCGACCATGAGCCCGTACCCCACATAGAGCTGCCACACCTCATTATAGAAGGCCAGCAGCATGAGGCCGCACACATTTATGAGGTTACCAATGACTATTGCCTTTTTCCCGCCGAACCTCATGATAAAGAGGCCGGCGAGCGGGGCGACAACCCCTATAAGTATCATATTAGCGGACTGTGCCCCTGAAACAATACCCCTGCTCCAGGCAAAATCATTGACCCAGAAGGGCAGATAGATTCCAAAGGTAATCAGGAGCGAACCTGAAACCATGTTAAATAGAAAGAGCACACTAAGGTTTATCCAGCCGTAAAAACCTTCGCTGCTCATCGCTTTTATTTTCATTTTTTTTTGATCTCCCTTATAAAATCCCCGGGCGATCTTGTACATCAAGGCGATTCATCCTCTAAAGTTAAGATGAATCTGTTACTTTTTTCAGGATCGATCTTCTCCTGAGCCTTGTTCACTTTCAAGGCCGCAGGGTATGACCATACCAATCTTCAAAAGGATAAATCAGCTCATCCTGTTGAATATGGCTTTATTTAGCGGGATTATTTTTTCGGGCCGATAAACCGGTCTTGATCCTGAAAAACAGATGTACGGATAGATAGTAAAATATGTAAACGATTAACCTAACTCTGTTATGTTAAAAAATTGTCCGGAATGCCTTCCCGGATTTACACCAATTTTAAATACCTGCTATCCACAAGATCACCTGGAGAGCATAAAAACTTAAAATATAAATAACTAAAAGATAATTAAAGATATTAAATTATAAACAATCTTTAAGACAATTTTAAATGCTTCAATAATATTTTGACAGAATTTGATAATAATCAAATCTGCATCTTTTCCGAAATAAAATCCCAAAAATCTGTTGCGGCTTTATAGGCCAATGGAGAGATATTGTCAACCCTTCACTGCAAATCAATGAAAGGCGGGTGATATTACCAGAGGAAATATAACATTATGAATAAACAAGATAATTGACTCGAAACCATAATCCATGTATAAAACCTCCTGATTATTTTAGTAAAATTCAGCATGGCATTTGCCATGTAATTTAATTGAAAGAGAGAGATTGAATATGGATAATTTTCTGGAAAAAGGGCCTAAAAACCCGATAAAGATACAGGACAATACATTTAGAGACGGGCACCAGTCACTTCTTGCAACCAGAATGAGGACAGAAGACATGCTCCCCATAGCCGAAAGGATGGATCAGGTCGGCTTCTGGGCAATGGAGGTATGGGGTGGCGCAACATTTGACACCATGCACCGGTTCCTGGGTGAAGACCCATTTGAACGTCTTAAAGCACTCAAGAAATATATTAAAAAGACACCCTTCTCCATGCTGCTCCGTGGACAGAACCTGGTCGGCTACAGAAACTATGCCGATGATGTAGCAAGGCTCTTTGTGGATAAAGCAAGCGAGGCAGGCATGGATGTCTTCAGGGTCTTTGATGCCCTGAATGACTTCAGGAATTTTGAGACGGTTGTGGAAAGGATCAAGGCAAACAAGAAACATTTTCAGGGCACCATCTGCTACAGCCTTACAGAAAGGCGTATGGGAGGCGAGGTGTTCACCCTTGACTACTATCTTGCCAAGGCAAAGGAACTCCAGGCAATGGGCGCTGATACCCTCTGCTTTAAGGATATGGCAGGTATCATGTCTCCATTTGATATAGCAAAACTGGTTACAGAACTTAAAAAGATAATAACCATCCCGATCCATCTCCATACCCATTACACAAGCGGCATGGCCTCAATGGTTTATCTTGAGGCGATAAAGGCGGGTGTTGATATTATAGATACATGCCTTGCACCATTTGCACTTAGAACATCCCAGCCTGCTGTTGAGCCGATAGTTGCAACTCTGACCGGCACAACAAGGGACCCGGAGTTTGACCTTGATCTCCTGCTTGAGATGGGTGAACACCTTGAACAGGTTGCACCCAAATACAGGGATTACCTTGCAAAGCACAGGATGTCTGTGATCGATTCAGGGGTTCTCCAGCACCAGGTGCCGGGCGGCATGATCTCAAACCTGGTTAGCCAGCTTAAAGAGGCAAATGCCCTTGACAGACTCCCTGAGGTATATAAAGAGGTTGCTGCTGCCCGCAAGGAGCTCGGTATGCCGCCGCTTGTTACGCCAACAAGCCAGATAGTAGGCACACAGGCCGTCCTTAATGTGCTTCAGGGTCGCTGGAAGATCATGAATTACGAGTCAATGGACCTTGCAATGGGTTATTACGGGAAGACACCTATACCTGTGAATCCTCAGATTGTTGAGATAGCCACAAAAAGAAACAAGAAACGCAGGCCTGACGGCGTGATAGTAGACAGAGTGGCAAACCACCTTGAGCCTGAACTGGCGAAGGCAAGAGAGAAGCTGGGTGATCTGGCAAAGGATGACTTTGACCTGCTGATCTATTGCCTGTACCCCACAACAGGTGAAAAATATCTGAAGTGGAAATACGGGATTGAGAAGATGCCCGACTCTGTAAAGCCAAAGACCCTTGATGACATCAGGAAGGAAGATGAAACAATGACAGCGGCAATTGAGCAGTTTTGCAAGGGCTCCTTTAAATAAATACAGTAGGTGAATATCTCAGGTAAATTTTAAGGTCGGGTATAAAACCCGCCCCTACTTAAACCTTTAAAATATAGGGTGGGGTTTTAGACCTAATGTTGTTGCGTTAATCATCAGGTGTAGAGACGGGTTTTAAACCCGTCTCTACGGATGTAGATTCTTGATGATTGGGAAGAAAATTATGATAGATCATTTGCTAAGTCAACAACCTTGGGTTTTACACCCCACCTGTTATTAGCATTTTGTGCCCACAGATAGCTGATAAAAGACCAACTGTTTTACTGTATAGGAGCTTGTTCTCGAATCAACATAATATCTGTTTTGGAGAATAAAAGAAATTATTCATTATTAATAATCAAACCAGGGATCATCCATGCAGACCAAATTATCATATGAAGATATGTTTCAGCCCGGTGATGATAAAACTGAGTATCGCCTGATTACAAAGGATTATATATCAACCGGCAGTTTTGAAGGTAAGCATATCATAAAGGTGGCATCGGAAGGGCTTACACTCCTGGCTGAAGAGGCATTCAGGGATGTCTCACATCTTTTAAGAAAAACCCACCTTGAGCAGGTGGCGAGTATTCTGAATGACCCGGAGGCCTCGGCTAATGATAAATTCGTGGCCCTTGAGCTGATAAAAAATGCGGTGATCTCTGCTGATATGATATTCCCCATGTGTCAGGATACAGGAACCGCATTGATACTCGCCAAAAAAGGGCAGAATATCTGGACAGGCTATTCTGATGAAGAGGCCCTCTCATGTGGTGTATACAATGCCTACACTAAAAACAACCTTCGCTACTCCTTGAATGCACCCCTTACCATGTATGAAGAGAAAAACACAGGATGTAATCTCCCGGCGCAGATAGATATTTACGCAACACAGGGGGATACCTATGAATTCCTGTTTACTGCAAAGGGCGGGGGCTCTTCAAACAAGAGCTTTCTGTTTCAGGAGACAAGGGCAATACTGAAGAAGGATCTTCTCATAGCGTATTTAACAGATAAGTTGAAAGATATCGGCACATCAGCTTGTCCGCCCTATCATGTAGCCTTTGTGATAGGCGGCACCTCACCGGAACTGAACCTGAAGACAGTAAAGCTTACCTCTGCCGGATATCTGGATAATTTACCACGAACCGGAAGCCCCGGAGGGAGGGCATTCAGGGACACAGAACTGGAAGGAAAATTTCTGGAACGTTCCAGAAAGATCGGTCTTGGGGCACAGTTCGGCGGCAAATATTTCTGTCTTGATGTAAGGGTTATAAGGCTACCAAGGCACGGGGCATCATGCCCTGTTGGTTTAGGAGTAAGCTGTTCGGCGCATAGAAACATAAAGGCAAAAATCACAAAAGAGGGTGTCTATCTTGAAAAGCTTTGCACAGACCCATCTATATATCTCCCTGAGCCGGCAGTCTCTCATAAGAACGCAGTACGCATTGATCTTGAAAGACCAATGGATGAGATACGCGCAACACTGTCAGAATATCCTGTTACAACACCTCTGTTCCTTTCCGGCAGGATCGTAGTCGCAAGGGACATGGCCCATGCAAAACTCAAGGAGAGGCTTGATAAAGGTGAATGCCTGCCACAATACCTGAAAGACCATATTATATATTATGCCGGGCCTGCAAAAACACCTGAAGGTTATGCATCGGGCGCATTCGGGCCGACAACTGCCGGCCGCATGGATTTGTATGTACCCCTGTTTCAGGCACATGGCGCATCAATGATAATGCTTGCCAAAGGTAATCGTTCTAAAATTGTAACAGACTCATGTAAAAAATATGGTGGATTCTATCTTGGCTCTATAGGCGGTGCAGCAGCGAGGCTCGGGAGGGACTGCATTACAAAGGTTGAGGTACTTGAATATCCTGAGCTGGGCATGGAGGCGATCTACATGATTACCGTAAAGGAGTTCCCGGCCTTTATATTAATCGATGATAAGGGTAATGATTTTTATGACCGGTTCAAATAAGGATTACTATGTCGCATAATGATCTGGAAAAAAGAATACAGGCGCTGGAAGATGCAGAGGCAATCAAAAAACTCCATCAAAAATATATCGACCTCATGGATAACCTCAGGTATGAGGATGTGCTTGATCTTTTCACCGAGGATGCCTCAGTAGCGATACGTAACCTTGGAGTGAAAAAAGGCAGAAAGGAGCTAAGGGAGATATATGTAGATGTGCTGGCTAAAAAACGCGGCACCGAAAGGTTTGATGGCCACATGGCTGTGCAGCCTGATATATCGATTAACGGCGATACTGCAAAAGGTACATGGCTTATCTATATGCTTTTTTCAAGGCCTTCAATACAATGGGTTCAGGGAAGGAACGATTGCGAGTATAAAAAGATTAATGGTGAATGGAAGATAAGTAAACTTAAATTCACAAGAACCCTGGCATCCGACAAGTCGCTTTACCCCTGAAGATACGTCAATTCAACAATATTTGCGTTATGTCCTGATCAGCTCTTATGCATCATATAACTCACAGCCTTTTCAAGACCGTCCAGTGTGAGTTCAAACATGGGGAATATCTCACGGATTAAACCTATGGTACGGGTATATGACCATTGGGTCTCAAGCTTGGGGTTAAGCCAAACGCTGTGGGGAAATGTGTCTGCTATAAACTCTAATCTCCTGTAACTTGGCATACCTGAATATTCTTCAAAGTAAATGGAGCCGTCCTGTGCCATGAGTTCATATGGCGCCATGCTGGCATCTCCGACAATAATGAACCTCGTTTCAGGGTCAAGTTTTACAAGGTCATTAACCGCAAAGGGTTTGCGCATCCTTGAAGGGTCTTCCCACAGTCTGTCATAAATAGTATTGTGAAAAAAGAAGGTCTTTATATCCTTGAACTGTGCTCTTGAATAATAGAAAAGTGTCCGTACTATCTCGATGTAGGGCTCCATTGACCAGCCACCATTATCTATTGCAAGTAATATTTTAAGCCTGTCTTTCAGGCTTCGGTCAAACACAATCTCTATCTCGCCTGCATTTTTCATTGTGCGGTATATGCTTTCATCTATATTTATCTGATCCTTTGGTCCTTCAGGTACCATGTTCCTGAGTCGTTTAAGCGCCTCACTCATCTGTGCCTGAGTAATAGGACCATCCTGGGAGTAGTCACGGTAACGCCTGTCCATTGCTACCTTTACAGCAGACCTGTTTCTGGAGATACCCCCCACCCTCATGCCACTAGGATGATAGCCTGAATGACCAACAGGGGATGTACCTCCTGTGCCGATCCACTTGCTGCCACCATGGTGTTCTTCTGTCTGGTCTTTGAGCCTCTCCATGAAATATTTAACAAGCTCTTCAGGGGTCATGTTCTTGAGTTTTGATTCATCAACACCAAGGGCATTTGCGATCTCTCTCGGGTTTTTTAGCCATTCTTCTAACAGGGCCTTTGCCATATCAGATATTATGGCCTCATCAGGGTCTTTAAGCTCTGCCCCCTCAAAGTGGTGGGCAAACACCTGATCATATAGATCAAAGTATCTCTCGCTCTTTACCAGTATTGTGCGTGCAGCCGTGTAAAAGTCATTAAGAGAATTGACAAGCCCCATGCTAAGCGCCTTTTGCAGCCTGAGAAATGATGTAGGCGAAACCGGTATCCCGGCATTTTTTAAGGTATAGAAAAAGGTGGTAAACAAGGGCGGTACTCCAAAAAAATACTTATTAATTAGTTATGCTCATGTTTATGCTTTTATGGCTTCGAGAAACCGGTCTTCGGTTTACGGTCTACGGTGTTCGGTCTTCCCGAAAACCTTAAACCGTAGACCTGAAACCGCGTTTTTTTCATCTTCTCCTATCTGTTATATTCCTTGCCACTGCATAATCCGGGCTCTTTTTAAAGAGTATGCCTAAATACGGGGTCTTGCCCTTTACAAGGTCCTTCGCCCTGAAGTCAGGGTCAGAGCGCAGGGCCCTTATCCAGTTGATAAGCTCCCTTGTGGCAGGCCTCTTTTCTATGCCATTAATCTCCCTCAGCCTGTAGAATGACTCCACTGCGTTCCGGAGCAGCTCCTTATCTATGTCCGGGAAATGCACCCTTACGATCTTCTCCATCATATCCGGTTCAGGAAATGCGATATGGTGGAAGTTGCAGCGGCCAAGGAACGGGTCTGAGAGATCCTTTTTAGCGTTTGATGTGATTATTATCACAGGGCGGTGCCTTGCCTTAATGGTCCTGTCTATCTCCATGATATCAAATTCCATCTGGTCGAGTACATCCAGCATGTCATCCTGAAAGTCTGTATCAGCCTTATCTATCTCGTCTATCAACAGCACCACCTTTTCATCGGCAGTAAATG
Source organism: uncultured Desulfatiglans sp. (assembly GCA_964499695.1). Classification (GTDB taxonomy): domain Bacteria; phylum Desulfobacterota; class DSM-4660; order Desulfatiglandales; family HGW-15; genus JAAZBV01. The sequence goes on along the minus strand of CAZCMD010000191.1, from coordinate 130 downwards.
CCTGGCCGATCTTGCCCATCCTGATATACTCCTCGATATTGCTCACATCCCTCTTTGAATCGCCAAACCTGCTGTCATTAAGGCGGGTGAGGGTGTCATACTGGTACAGGGCATCAACCAGTTTCATGCT
>CAZCMD010000190.1:7442-8798 GCA_964499695.1 uncultured Desulfatiglans sp. | reverse complement strand
GTCTTGGTGGTGTGGGAGGGTTACGGGGCGCAATCCCCGTAACTCGACCCGATCGATAACGATCAATTCTTTTCTTTAATTCAGAACACCAATATCTCATTTCAGATATTCAATAAGCGCAGCCATTGCATCTGTCTCAGTCTTACCAGATAATGCCCTCCTGAGGCTCACCATTTCATTATATTCCTCAGTTGTAAGCAGGAGATGTTCCTTTCTGGTACCTGATTGCTGGATATCTATGGCAGGCCAGAGTCTCAGTTCAGCACACCTCTGGCTCAGAACAAGGTCCATGTTACCTGTGCCTACAAACTCCTGATAGATAATATCATCCATCCTGCTGCCCGTATCAACCAGGATTGTAGCAAGGATCGTAAAAGACCCGCCATTATCTATGTTTCTTGCAGCACCGAATATCCTCCTTGGCATCTCCATGGCATTTGCGCCGAGGCCACCTGTGAGTGTTCTACCGTAACTCCTGGTATCTGCATTAAAGGCACGGGATAAGCGGGTGAGTGAGTCTATAAACACCACAGCATCTTCACCTGCCTCTGCCAAGCGTGTAGCAATATTTATTGTCATCCTGGTCATACGCAGATGCTGAGCAATACTCTCATCAGCAGATGATGAAAGCACATGGGCATTTTTAAGCGCACGTCTAAAGTCTGTAACCTCTTCAGGTCTCTCATCAACCAGGAGCACAAAGACAGTAACATCCGGGTGATTAAGCATAATGGAACCGGCCATGTGTTTAAGTATTGTTGTTTTACCTGACTTGGGGGGCGCTATTATAAGGCCGCGCTGCCCCTTGCCGATTGGCACAATAATATCAAGGGCTTTTCCTGTAGTATCATCAGGACCCTGTGAAATATAGAACCTTTCGGATGGGCTGATACTCACAACATCTTTAAGGGATACGATTTTTGCATATTCCTCAAAAGGTCTCCGGTTGATCTTTTCAATTACATCAAGCTTCAAGTTTCCCTTTCCGGTTTCATTTGTTACGGCCGGGCCTTCAAGATAAACACCCTCCTGCAGATTGTATTTATAAATTAGGTCAGGGGCCACAAACACATCATCTGTGCGTGGTTTAAAATTATTCTCAATGGTTCTTAAAAAACCATATTTTCGTTCAAAGAGTTCAAGGTATCCTGATGCCATAACCATATTTTTGCCTTTTGCGAATTATTCATGTTTTTGATAACTGTTACCATGAAATGGGTGTGAAGATCAAAAACAAATTTACTATGTTGATGCGAAAAATAAACTCAAATAACGCTTGGTACTTTAATGTTGTAAAGTTAGTACCCAGATTAGATTTCTATTCCGTAGAGACGGGTTTAAAACCCGTCTCTACAA
>CAZCMD010000190.1:0-7342 GCA_964499695.1 uncultured Desulfatiglans sp. | reverse complement strand
ACCACACAACCGGTATCAATATGGATAACTTCTCCGGCTGCGAGCTGTTTTTCAACTATGGTGCCACCTGCATGGAGAAAAACCTGGCCGTCACCCTCCAGTTTCTGCATAATAAAACCTTCACCGCCAAACAGCCCTGTAAGTATCTTCCGCTGAAATGCGATTCCGATTGAAACACCACGTGCAGCGCACAGGAAACAGTCTTTCTGGCAGATGAGCCTGCCGTTAACATCAGTTAGTTTAACCGGTATGATGTTACCGGGGTATGGTGCACCAAATGCTGCCTTTGCCTTGCCCTGACCTGTGTGAGTAAAGAGTGTCATAAATAGGCTTTCACCTGTAAGGAGCCTTTTACCTGCACCCATGAGTTTTCCCATAAAGCCGCCCTGTTCACCCTGTGAACCATCCCCGAATACTGCCTCCATCCTGATACATGGTTCCTTGTACATCATTGCACCGGCTTCAGCCACTACACTTTCACCAGGGTCAAGTCCTACCTCTACAAACTGCATTTCAGAGCCGATTATCTTAAAATCGATCTCATCGGCCTTTGACCTTGATGTGGGCGGGACAGGCGGTGCAATAACCTGTGAATCGGCCTGGCTCAATTCTGCAACCTGGCTTATAGGCAGCCACCCTGTAAAACCCTCTCTCCAGCAATGGCCGTTTGGATTGCTTTTGGCAACAGCCCTTGCCTGGGCCAGGTCAAATGGCCCCTGTTGTTTTCCATCATAACTTATATACCATTGTGTCATAGTTTTAGTCCTTTACATCCAGCTTATTATGTATCTGATCTCTAACAGAATGATCCAGTCCCAGCCTCTCAGCAAGGTTATTTAGATATCTCTTTTCTTCCTCTGTGTCCATCTCTATCGACATAAGTGATACAGTATAAACCTCTTTTGCAAGTTCAGGCGAATTTACCTGTTCGGCTATTTCATCAATACTGCATGGGGATGACAACTCTTTTCTGAAAAAATCAAGCTCTTCATCGCTTAAGTCAACAGAGCCCAGCCTGCTAATGATGTTTTGTCTTTCTTTTTCATCTATATACCCGTCTGCAGCAGCAGATGCTATCATGGCACGGATAAGCAGTATGGCATCCTGTTCCCCGTTGGAAGCCGCCATAGGCCTAGCAAGTGGAGGTGGTGGCGGCGCCGCTGTTGGTTTATTAGAGAATGCTGCTGCCATTTTACCAGGTGGCGGAGGCGGCGGTGTGCCCGCTCCTGTATAAGAATCCATCGGCATATTACTACCTGAAGCGGCCTGCCCCTGCGGGTTATTCATAAAATGCTCGACAGCAGCAAATGCAACACCGATAAGACCCATACCTATCTGAGCCTTATTGCCAAAGCCCATACCTTTAAATCCCATGCTTTGTTTTAGCATACCACCTAACAGCTTTTCCGCGTTAAACATTTTATTCCTCCTGTTTTTGTATTCCCATAATATTGTAGGGTGGCATTTTTAGCCGCCTTTTTTACGGTGGGGTATAACCTCCAATGTCGTTAACATAAGATTCAACTGAATCTCCTCTCCCTTGATGGGAGAGGTTGGGTGAGGGTGGAAAAGATAGGCAGTAAAGTCAGCTCTGTTTATTCATCAGGGTTTCCCCCTCCCCCAGCCCCTCCCACAGAGTGGAGGGGTGATCCTTAATTCAATAACATTGAGTATAAAACTCCACCTTACAGAAAAAATAGCATTCAGTGAACCCTTGCACCCTCGAACCCTCGACCCCTTTCTTATCCTACCTCCAATCATCAATAAGTGTGCTCCCACCCAACATACCAGTCCCCAGCATAAAATCCGTTACAAACCATGTGGTCTGGATTCCGCCACCGGTAACAATTAATTTTACTGATTGTGGCTTAAAGGGTTTTGTTTTTTCACCGGATGGATACTGGGATATTTCTACATTTTCAGAAAACCATTTGCTTAAGTCATCCTTTGAATTAAAACCATAGCTTTTTTTCAAAAGATCAGCAACTGTCGGGTCCATAATAACTGTAGACGAACCCATTACAAGCGCCTTCATGTAATCACCCATTATCATATGGACAGGGTGTTCCTCGACTGCCATTATTACGCTTGAAATATAAGACCATCCTGTTCCAACTGATAAAACGCTTTGATTGGGTTTGAACCCCATCTGTACATGGATAGGCTGCCAACCCTCTGGTAAGCCCTCTTCGTTTTCAGCAATGCAGACATTATTATACTGCATGGTGCTGCCAAGTGTGCTCCATGTGGTTTTTTCACTGTGGAGACCTCCAATGGTCTTTGACATGATTGTGTAACTGCGTCCGATAACAGCATTGGCCTCATTATGGGGCCCCATGACGTTTGTTTTATAGTTCATACCAATTTCATCACGTATCGGGCCATTAACAAGTATCATGTTAGCCATTGAAGAGGTGGAGTTTCCAAATGGAACATGGTTGGCAAGAGCAAGGATTACCGGGAGATATTCAGGTTTAGCGCCTGACATAACGGCGCATATAGCCACTCTTTCTACTGTAACCTCACGCTTTCCTCCTGGCCAGTCAAGGGTCTTTATGACCTCATCCCGCTTATGGGATGTCCCTTTGAGCATCTCTACTACGCGTTCTTCTGTTGGCAGGATAATAGGCAGGTAGTCAGTCCAGTCCTTATCCTTAAAAAGCCTCTGGAGGTTTTCTTCTGTGTCAGGACCGAGTGTGCGCGGTTCAACCGGCTCTGCTGCTACTTCAGCTTCAGGCACAGGGCCCTTATATTTTTCTTTATCGGTAAGTGGAACGGTCAAGGCATCTATAAATGCCTTCATCATAGGTTTACCACTCACAACATCATTTGCCTCAAAGACATACTTATGATGAACGGACTGGGGTTGACCTGCCACAGGAAATGGGAATGCGATAAATCTTATGGGCGAACCGTTCATGTATTTGAAATTGTGATTAAGTGCATAATTTATAATATTTGCTGCTGTGCTCCCAACAGTAGGTATATTAAAATCCTGTTCCAGTGTTTTGGCGAACCGGCTCACGGCCGATGAGCAACTGTCTCAACCAGCTACCCCGATCAGGGCAGCATTACCCTTTTCCTTTATCTCCTTCCAGAGTTCAGGCTGATCCTGCATATATGAGCCTTTAATACCCCTAATCTCTATCTTTACACTGGGCATGTTCTGGCTGAACCATGCCTTCATCTCAGCATAAATACTCGGTGCCGCCTTTGGGCCACCCCAGCCAATATCCACCAGGAATATGGTTTTATTTTCCAGGGTATCAAGCCTGGGTATGAGCGGTGTCCGGTCAACCATCCTGTTGGGTGGAGTAGGGTTAAGTACGGTTATTTTATTTTCTGAAGAAGTTACTGTCGAAACTTTGCTGCTATTTTCTGAAGAATTTTCCTTCGAACATGCAGCGATGAGAAAAACGGATAATACAATGGGCAATATCTTTCTGGTCAATTTGCATCTCCTTTTTAAAGGTTGCTAATTTGTTGATACTAAATCCCTTTTGATGAGCAGAATATATGGGTATGTCTTATATGTGTCAATATGGAAAATTAATGAAGAGCAAAATGAATAAAGATCGATTATCACATCTGATAAAAAAGGTTTGCTCAGGCAGCTAGACCAATGTTTGGATTATGGCGCAAGGCTCATCCGCCTTCACCAGAGGCTACTGCGGGACAGGAGGTACAAGAAGCCAGGAATATAAAATTAATAAGTAGGGGAGGACCTGTGTGTCCTCCCGGTATTTGAGGTTTATTGTCACCGGCACTATTGCTTTTATTTAAAAAGCGCTGGATTTCACGGTCAAGCCGTGGGATGACGGGTGGTGATAATTTGGATTTGGTAAAAATATTTAATTAAACAAGTACGCAGGTTATAGAACTCAGCCTTTTTAAAAAAATATAAACTGTTGAACAAGGATATTGTTTTATATATAAATGATGATATAACATTCAGAAAATGACAAATTCTGGATGGAGCTTTCAGCGATCAGCCAGGTCTTTGTCTTTGATAGTATTAATTTTTAACTTTCATCAAGAAACTCGCGTTTTAAGATGGACTCTTTCTTATAGATCGCTTTACAGGTCTGAAAAAATATAGAAACAGCCGTGGTAAATAGATAATGAAAAGTCTCATACAAAAAATATCTACCAGAACAGGTGCTGTCAAGCTTTCAATGATCGTAATAATTTGCCTTATTATCCTCAAGGTATTTATATCCATCATTTCACGCAGTATAAGCATCTCAGCCCAGGCGGCTGACAGTCTGCTTGACATTTTTTCAACAGCTATAACCCTTATTGCGCTTAACATGTCTGCTGCACCGGCTGATGAGGAACATCCCTTTGGTCATGGTAAGGCAGAAGGCCTTGCTGCTCTTGTTCAGGCAATTCTCGTGCTTGGTGCAGGGATTTTTATTATCTACTCTTCAGTACAGCGCATTCTTCACGGTACAGTAATAAGACCGGATGAAGGTATTGCTGTTATGATTATTTCAATAATTGTCAGTTTTGTTCTTTCCCGCCACCTTCGCAACGTTGCCAGGACAACAGGCTCTACTGCTATTGATGCTTCCGCAAAAAATATCAGCGCAGATGTTTACTCTGCCGCAGGGGTATTAATCGGTCTGCTTATGGTACGTATTACAAAGGTAGCCATTATAGACCCGATTATTGCCCTTATAATGGCCGCGTTTGTTTTGAAGGCAGGATATGATGTCACAATCCGTGCAATGCATGAGCTTATAGACTATGCGTTGCCTAAAGAGGAGCAGGCTATTTTAGAAAGTTGCCTTGGTGAACATGATACCCTGATTTGCGAGTATCATGCAATGCGCAGCAGACGTGCCGGAAACGAACGGTTTATCGACCTCCATATTGTAATGCCACGGAATCTGAGCTTTGAAAATTCTCATGCCATGTGCGATCACCTTGAGCAGGATATTAAAACCAGGTTAAAAAGCGCCAATGTGATCATACATGCGGAACCATGCAGTTCAAAAAATTGCCCAAAGTGTTCTATTCCTGCCTGCGATATACGATCTGCCTGAGATCCTTTTCTACGATATGAATAGTGCAATTCAAGGTTTATCTTCATTTTTTATGATCTTTTAGACCTCTTTTGTATTGGCTGAATGTAAGGGGATAGCCCTTTTGTGTCAATATGGAAATGTTATGACAGACTAACAAAAAAAGTCATCATTCCCATGATCATTTCTTCCTACGCTATAAGCCTTTGTTAAAAAAATTGCAGTAGAACGATAAGACTCAGATGCAAATTAAATAAAAACTGAATCAGCCTCTAATTTTTCAAAACATAGGTTGACAGTTCTTCCATTTGCTTTTGTTTTATTAATTAATCCTTTGGGTATAAAGAAGGTATCCATTGGTTTTAAAATAACAAAAGGTTTGTCCTGAAATTCAATAGTTAACTCACCTTCAATAACGATAAATAACTCGTCTGAATTGGAATGATAGTGCCAGGGATATTCACCTTCATTAACCGCAAGTCTAAGACAGCTATCATTTACCTCATTTACGATAAAATTTTCATGTGCCTTATAGACAACATCACTTAGATTTTTAAGGTTCTTTTTGTTTTCCATTTTTCATTCCTTAAATCAATACCTCGGTTTATCCTTTGTTTCAGTATAAAAGGTTTCTATACCTTTTTCACGGATTTCATAGTTCAGTTTTATCCATCGATTATGGAGGTTTTCATCAAAATTGGTTTTATTACAGGGAAAGTCTCCGCACTGGAAACAGAAATCCACCCCCTTTTCCTGATGGCAACCTCTTACACCGCAGGTAGTAAATATCTTACAATTTTCGTTTCTGCACCCCTTGCAATTTTCGGTGGCAAGGTGCTCGAGCAGTACTTTAAAATCAGGATATTTACCAAATATGGGATTGTTCAACAGGGTTTCAAACCTTTTTGCATATGGCTCGAAATTTCCAAGCTTTTCCTTAAGTTTCATGCTGGATTTCCTGATCTCACCATCAGCATAGGCAAAACATTTTTCACAACTGATACCGCAGGGAGCTAATGCATTCAATATCTTTTCGTCGATCATGTTTTCTCCTTTATATTCTTCTGAAACGCCAGCCTTTCATCGCTCCATGAATTATTGTTTTAGAAATATCTTCACACGTGTGGATATTTAATAGCATTTTCAACAACCCATAAAAATCATTACGACTGTAGGGGCAGGCCTGCGTGCCTGCCCGACGATTATGGTTTATACCACCAAATACCGGGCGGACACACAGGTCCGCCCCTACAAAAAACTTAGATCTTCATCACACATTCAGATATCGGGGTAACCTGGCCACCGATAAAAATCCCATCCTTACCATTTTCCCCCTTGATAAGCACATGTAAAATGCTCCTGCGTCCCATCTTTGTCCCCTGTTCACTGATAAAACGAGTCCCAGAATCTTTAGAAATAAAACCATGCTGCATCATGTACAGGGCAAGAGGCCCTGTTGAACTGCCCGTTGCCTGGTCTTCTATGATTCCATAATCAGGGGCAAACATACGCGAGTAAGCGCCTTCAGATGTGGGTGCAAACACAAACAGACAAAAATTATCAGGGTGTATCTTTTTAAGTGCTTCAATCTTCTGAAAATTAAGTTGTGCCCTGTCAACAACTTCTTTATCTTTAACAGCAATAAAAAGGGTAGGGTTACCGGCACTTAAGAGTTGAGGTGATATATCCAATAAATCTTCGGACTTTATACCAAGCACCTGCGCACAGATAATTCTTTCAAAGGTCATATTTGTTGATATTTGTGGCGTACACAACCATATTAATGGATTCAGACTTTTATCAACATGAACCGAGACTGGTCCCACTCTTTCTTCCAGGATAAAATCCTCTGTTCCTTCCTGTATTATCCCTTCTTTCATAAGCACATAACCAGTACCAATGGTAGGGTGCCCTGCAAAATCCATCTCCTTTGCGGGTGTAAATATCCTTACTTTAGCCACGCAGTCCGGGCGTGTTGCGGGGAATACAAAGGTGGTCTCTGAAAGGTTGAGTTCCTTAGAAATTTTCTGCATAGTGGCTGTGTCCATGTCTGATGCATCCGGAAAAACTGCAAGTGGATTACCCTCAAATGGGGTATCGGTAAAAACATCAACGATTAAATAGCGTTTTGTTAGGTTTGATGGCATATCATTCCTCCATTCTTATACATTGGCGACAGCCACATTTGCCCTTGATGTACGGAATATAACATTTACTTCTTTGAATCCTGCGTCTTTTAATGCCTGGATCTGAGTTTTATCACTAAAAGGGATATCAATATGATATTGTCCATCCTCTAGCAAGGGGTTGTTTTT
>CAZCMD010000189.1:0-8814 GCA_964499695.1 uncultured Desulfatiglans sp. | reverse complement strand
GGGGCGCAGGGCACAAGGCTCAAGGAATAACGTAGAGGCGAATAATTATTCGCCCCTGGTACGCCTGTGAGTGCACGAAGTCTGGGAGAGAAAGTGCTCTTCAGGTCGATTGCTTTCATGGTAAAAGTCTTGAGAAGATCATCCCGGATGTTAACTCTACCTTGAGGGGTTGGTTTTTTCCCTTGACTTTCTTACAGAAATTGCTAAATTCCATGCTTTCCTGCTGGGGGATAGTATAGCGGCAATACGATGGGTTCTGGCCCCATTATCCAAGGTTCGAGTCCTTGTCCCCCAGCCAAAAATGTAGTTTTAGCTGATCGCTGAATGCTGACAGCTTATTTACATGGTCCCATCGTCTAGCGGTCTAGGATATCGCCCTCTCACGGCGGAGACACGGGTTCGAGTCCCGTTGGGACTACCAATAAAAATTCAAGGAGTTAACATGTTTTGTTAACTTCTTTTTTTGTTTTCAGTTAACCAATAACTATCAGTATCTGAATTTCCACCCAAATTTCCATAAGTGTCAGTTGAATTTAAAGAGTACCTCTTTAAAATTTTTTATTTTATCTCCCTGAAACTCGATCCCTTCATTTTTGAGCATATTTATTTTTTCCTGTATGGTTGCTCCTGATCTCTTACCCCTGAATCCTCCAATCCGACCGGATGTGGCTACAACCCTGTGACAGGGCACCTCGGGTGCATAGGGGTTTCTTTTCATAGCCTGCCCAACTCCCCGATATGCCTTGCTTCCCAGCGCATGGGCAATATCCTTATAGGTAGTCACACGCCCTTCGGGCACCTTTCTTAAAAGATCGTATACTTTATCGGAAAAGGTTTTCATTTCGCATCTCTTATAAGGTTAATTAAATAATCATAAATCTATCTGATCATAATTCATAATATCAATTTAAATCTTTTATATAGGTAAGACTATTAAAATATCCAGCAAATTACCATTTGCCTTTTAGTTAATATCCAGCCTATATTAGCGCATTCCACCATGAGGTTAAGTAATGGCACAGCAAAATAATACTATCTATCTTGTAGATGGCAACTCCTATATTTACCGGGCATATCATGCAATAGGCTATCTCTCAAACAGCAAAGGGCTTAGAACAAATGCGATACTCGGGTTCACCAAAATGCTACTCAAGCTATTTGAGGACAAAACCCCTGAATATGCAGCAGTTGCACTTGATTCAAAGGGGCCAACGTTCAGGCATGAGATGTATGGAGAGTACAAGGCCACAAGGCCGCCCATGCCGGATGACCTTGTGGAGCAGCTCCCCTACATAAGGTCGATTATACAGCTTCTTGGCGTAAAGATGATAGAGATACCCGGTTTTGAGGCGGATGATATAATAGGCACATTAACAAAAAAGGGTGAAGAAAAGGGCTATAATGTAGTTGTCGTGACAGGTGACAAGGATTTCAGGCAGATTATCTCTGATAAGACCTCCCTGTGGGATACCATGAAGGACAAGGTTACTGATCTTACAGCACTTCATGATGAGTACAGGCTTGAACCGGCCCAGATAATTGACCTGATGGGGTTATCTGGCGATACATCGGATAATGTGCCGGGGGTTAAGGGTGTGGGTGAAAAAACAGCACTCTCCCTTATTCAGGAGTTCGGCTCCCTTGAAAAGGTGTACGAGCAGATTGATAAGATTACTAAGGTAAAACTAAAAGAAAACCTGGTAAACTCCCATGAAAATGCCCTGCTGAGTAAAAGGCTGGTAACAATAAACTGTGAAGTGCCCCTCAGATGCGATACTGATGACCTTAAGATAAATGAGCCTGACGCTGAGAAACTCTCAGCCCTCTTTCGTGAGTTGGAATTTAAAGGATTGTGGGAGCAGTTTGCTACAAAAAATACCGCAATCAAAAATGCCTATAAGCTCATAATGAATGAGCAGGATCTTATGTACCTGACAGAAAAGATAAATAGAAACGGTCTTGTCTCTGTGGATACTGAAACAACCGGGATTGACCCACACACAGCCGAGCTTGTGGGCATCTCCTTTTCACTTGAGCCTGATACCGGATATTATCTGCCGTTAACTCATATGTACCTTGGTGCGCCTAAACAGCTGGATAAAGAGCGGGCCATTAATATCATTAAAGGTGTTCTTGAAGATGAAAAGATTTTAAAGGTGGGCCAGAATATTAAGTATGACGCAATAATATTCAGGAACAACGGTATTGAACTTAAGGGGATATATTTTGATACAATGGTTGCATCATACGTGATTAATCCTGGTCTGAGGCAGCATAATCTTGATTTTCTTGCACAGCATTATCTTAATCATAAAATGATTTCATATAATGATGTGGTTGGCAGAGGAAAGGCTGAGATAAATTTTTCAGGTGTCACAGTTGAAAGGGCAATGGAGTATTCATGCGAGGATGCGGATATAACCTTAAAGGTCAAGGCTATCCTTGAAAAACAGCTTAAAGAAGACCAGAACCAGGAGCTTTTTCATAACTTAGAGATGAAGCTTCTACCAGTTCTTATGGATATGGAGGTCTCGGGTATAAAGATAGATATCCCCTTTTTCAGGGAGATGTCCCTCTCATTTACGAGGCGTATCAGGGAGCTTGAAAAAGAGATTTTCAAAGAGGCGGGTACAGATTTTAATCTTAATTCTCCTCAGCAACTGGCCCATATATTGTTTGAAAGGCTTGAACTGCCTGCCCAGAAAAAGACAGTTAAGACAAAGTCATCTTCAACAGATGTTAAAGTGCTTAAAAAGCTTGCCCTTGAAGGCTATAAGATCCCCGGTCTTATTTTACAATACAGGACCCTCGCCAAACTCAAATCCACCTATCTTGATGCCCTTGTGAAGATTGTTAACCCCAAAACCGGCAGGATACACACCTCTTATAATCAGACTGTGGCAGCAACCGGGAGATTGAGCAGCAGCAACCCCAATCTACAGAATATCCCCATCAGGGGAGAAGAGGGGAGGGAGATAAGGAAGGGGTTTATTGCAGAGGATGGTTACTACCTGCTTTCCGCTGACTACAGCCAGGTGGAACTCAGGCTCTTTGCCCATTACTCGGAAGATGCAGCGCTCATCGAGGCATTTCAAATGGGACAGGACATACATACCCGAACCGCATCGGAGATACTTGGTATCCCCATCGCGGATATAACCCCTGAAAAGAGGAGAATAGCAAAGGCCATCAATTTCGGCATTATCTATGGCATGGGTGCAAAAAAACTCTCTGATGAATTGAATATAGATATCAAGGTGGCAAGGGAATATATAGAGTCATACTACAACCGGTACAAGGGGGTTGCAAGGTACAGGGAGACTATGGCTGAACTGGCAAAAAAGCAGGGGTATGTCACAACACTCTTTAACCGCAGAAGGTATATACCTGAGATCAACAGTGATAATAATATGATTAAGGCAGAGGCGGAGCGCATTGCCATAAACACACCCATACAGGGCACTGCCGCTGACCTTATTAAAATGGCCATGATCAATATTCATGCACGGCTTAAAAGGGAAGGGTTCAAGACCCGCATGCTTCTCCAGGTTCATGATGAACTGGTGTTTGAGGTTCCGGAAGCGGAGATAGCCATAATACCTGACATCTTGAAAAGGGAGATGGAGGATGTGTACAAGCTTTCTGTTCCATTAAAGGTTGATGCTGGTTATGGTAAAAACTGGGATGAGGCGCATTAATCTCATTCGATTGATGAGGCGTATTAACTTGTAGAGACGGGTTTCAAACCCGTCTCTACCTCTATATTATATCACCGCAAAAGGGCATATATTCAGTCTTAAAAAGTCGATCATATAGGTTAAGGTCTGTCTTCTTTTTTACCTCAATTATCCCCATCCTTGATGCGTTGGTGGTACTCAACTGACCAAACAGTATCATTGCAAGGCTGTTTGCGTTCATGGAAACCTCAGGTGATTTTTTTGTCTTTTTGATGGAGGCCTTTCCTCCTGAAATGGTCATATGCCATGTGCCGTTATTCCACGGGCATATTGCATCATCATGAATCTCAAAGACGAGTTCTCCATCATCACTGTATCCCCTCATGGGTATTGCCTTTTCAATATCGACTATTCTCGAAAGAAATCCGTTACCTGATTTTATATTGAGTTTTCTCGGTTCCAGCAAAAGGTGAGGCATTGGGTCATCAAGAGGAACCTGCATCCAGATGATATTCTGGGCAAGGTGCATGTTGGTGAAATGGTTCCATAAACTGTAATATGCACTTATTGATAACCATGCCATTTCCCTGATTGTTCCCGATGACTGAAACCTGCGCTGGAAATATAAGACTCAACCGTATAGATCACATAACCTTTATCAACACCATCCTCTTCATATACAACCTTATCAAAAACTATGCCGGGCGCAGCAGAGGCCAGCTTCCCTGTTTCCCATTTGAATCTGTCCCTTACAAGATAACCAGTTCTGGGCGAGGTGAACTCTCTGTAAATCCTGTCGAGTGTTTCAATATCGTTTTCACGGAGCTGTGTTAATTTTCCTTTGGGGTTGATCTGTTTGTTCTCCCTGAATTGGATATCATGAGGGTTAATATCATATGAGTTTTGTGTGGAAACAACAGCATAACCGTAACGCTGGTAAATGGTTGCCTGTGACGCAAACAGGATGCTGATCGGCCTTTTTCTTCATGTAACAACTTAAAATGCCTTTCATTCGCCTTTCTTAAGCATCCCATTTTCCTGTAAACCGGCAGTGTTCCAACCATTGAAACCCCTGCCACAGGCGCATCCTTTCCGTTAAATCTCATGATTAAAGGCCGGGCGGCATCCTGAAACGTCTTTCTTCGCTGAAAGTCCTGAATGTTTCAAGCTGTTCGCCAGTAAGGATTTCTTCTATCTTTTTATTATCAAGCTCATCAATCTCCATCATTTTATTTCTTATAATTGAAAAATCAGGGGGTTCCTTTTCTCTACTCTCCTTCATGATATTTTCACGGCTGTTAAACCCATCTCTCATTATTATTTCAATCTCTGATGCCTGTTCAGGTGTAAAGTTCAACCGGGATTTCATCTCATCAAGCTCAGGAGAAAATGGCCTTCCGGGGAAATCCAGCCTTACAGCGAATCTGTCATTAAATCTCTTCATTTTATTATAAAAGGTGTTGAATTTTTTCCTCTGTTTTTCATCCAGGTTTATACAACAATGTAGAGGCAACCTCCTGTGGTTGCTCAGCGACGATTATGCTGTACCATCATATGCGGGCAGGCACGAGGGCCTACCTCTATCAATTATATCCACTATCATCCAATTCGCGTAGCTTTTTTACTATTATTCTGCATTTACATTACTTCCTGGAAATTCATTTTTTGAACAAAAAATTATAAAAATATTGTTTTATATAAATTATTTATTGTATAGAAAGGATTATCCTCACTTCCCGGAACTTAACATGTAACAAAAAGGAGATATGATTATGAGTAATGAAAGCACCATGAAAAACAATACATCACGCAGGGGCTTTTTTAAAAACCTCATCATAGGGGCAGGTGGACTTGCACTGGCCAATTCACTACAGAAATACCTGATGCCGGATCAGGGCGAGGTGATGGCAGCCCCGGCAAATACCCCATCTGCAGATGGGACAATTTATGGTAAATATTTTCTGTCCGACAAGGGTGAACCTCCAAAGGCAAATGATTTTGTCGGCCTTAACAGTCTCCCCATGTTTCCTGAGATAGCGAGCCCACAGACCTACTTTCGGGGGGCTTCAGCATTACCGGGGGCAACCGCCACAATAGGATGGCAGGTGTTCAAGGCGCCGGTCTGCTGGGAAACACCCCATATCCATAAGTATGATGAATTTTTGATTTTCCTTGGCGCAGACCTGCCTGACCTTTGCAGCAGCTACGATGCTGAGATAGACCTGTGGATGGGAGAGGAGATGGAAAAGCATACCATCACCTCGACAACAGTGGTCTTTATCCCCAAAGGCATGCAGCATGCACCTCTCAATTTCAGGAAGATAAATAAACCGGTTCTCTTCCATGCGCTCTATCTCGGGCCTAATCTTGACCGCGAGCCGCGGGTACCGGATTTTGATTTATCCACATTTGACTGGGGTGGACCTGCCAATTTAAAGATCTTTGGCCCGCCGCCAAAGAAGAAAGGTTAACTGTATACATGAAAACAGGCAGGGCATAAAACGATACATTAGCGTAAATACAAAAGCCTGTTTTCACCACGGAGCACGGAGAACACGGAGTAAAAGCTTAAAAGAAAAATTCTCCGTGATCTCCGTGTCCTTGGTTAATCATAACGGTGTATGATATATAACACTGTTTTGGCAGCAATTAGTTTTTAATTACCGATATTTCTTAAACTTTTCAACCTCTGCCTTTATATAATCAGGCCAGTATTTTTCAGATATGGGGTAACTTGCATCAAGGGCCTGGAAAGAACCATCACCTGTCACTTCGTTTATCCCATTAAGGGTGTTGTACCTTACTTCATCAACACCAATGAGCTTTGCGATTGCCCTGTTTATCTCGTCAAGGGATTTATCATAGGGGTTATCATTCTTAAATGCCCTCTGGACAGCAAGTTCATTCAGGCATTTTATCCCCCTGTGCCACTCCTTGAAGGAGGGAAAGAACATGGCGCCATAGGAGATCCAGAATTCGATATATTTTGCGCCTGCATTATAGACAACCCAGACTGATCCACCTTCTGATACGCTCCCCCTTACAATACTGTCATCACCCATTGCAATGCGTTTGTTGCTAAGTATGGAATCTATGCCGCCGAATTTGAGCCCGACCTCCTTTGTACGTGTCTGGCCGGTGCCTTCCTGAAAGGTGCGGACTGCCTGGGGCAGTTTGATAAGGGCAGGATAAAGGTTTTTTTTAAGCCCCTCGGCTAGACCCACAGAGACCCCCCACCCTGACTCAGGGTTTGGTATAACAATGTCTGCGCTTGTGTTTTTATAGTATTCAGCCAGTTTGAGCCCCAGTTCACGCCTTATCTGGAATATCTCTTTGCCCCTGAAAAGGGAGGCAACGTTACCAAAATAGACACCCTGAAACACATCCGGATTCATCTGTTTTACTCTCACCCGCCGGGTTTCTATGCCCGAGGAGTTACAGATGCTCATCTCAGCCCCGTCATACTCTTTAATGATGGAGCCACCCAGCCTCCTGTGTGAACAGGACTCGGAACTTGCGATAAAGGTGCCATCAAGTATTCCGTAACAGAATGGTTCAAAGGCGTCAGAGTCATTAAGGGTAATAAGATGGGTTTCCTTGCCGTCATATACAAGCGCAGCAAGGGCAAATGTGGCCCTGCCTTCAAGTTTTTCAACGAGTTTTTCACCGGCCCCGAAACTGATGCCTTCTTCTTTTATGTATTTATGCAGGAGGGCGCCTACAACCTCGGTAATATTGCCTGTTTGTAAATTATACTCCCCTGAGAGTTCCTCAATCAGCTCATCTTCCCCTGTAAGATACCCGTCCATTGTTATAACAACCTGGTAATCTGAGCCTGAATAGGGAACTACCTCAATCGGCTCCACGTTTATCTTTTCCGCTACAGCGTTTTTAGTGTAACCTATATTGCCTATCACTGCCTGAGGTAAAAGATCCTGAAATATTTTTACGAGCCTGCTGTCAATAACCTCTGCAATCCTTCCCAGGTCTTTGTGTATGTAGATTCCTTTACTGCTTCCTGCTGCAATTCCTGTGCTGGCCTTGCCCCTGTGCTGACATGCGCCTGTTGCAAGAAATGCCTTGTTGACAAGTTCTCTGTCCTGCGGTCCGTAAATCCCTACAATGCCGTCCATTTGGTAATCTCCCTGTTATTTTATATCATTATGATAACTTTGAAGGGATTTAACGCTCCCGTGTCCTTTGCGGAATGCCGCTATCCCTCTTGCTGCTGCAATGCCTGCTGCAAGGGTGGTGATATAGGGAACCTTGTATATTATAGCTGCCTTTCTGATGTATGAATCATCATGCTTGCTCAGTTTGCCTGATGGGGTATTTATAACAAGGGCGATCTCCTTGTTTTTAATACCATCAACAATATTGGGCCTTCCTTCATGCATCTTGAATATTGGTTCTGCCTCTATACCGTTTTCATTAAGGAATCTGCATGTGCCACTAGTCGCTTTTAATTTGAAATCAAGGGCCTTGAACTGCCTCGCTACCTCAAGCACAGCCGGCCTGTCATCCTCAGTTACTGTTAAAAGCACTGTCCCGCTTGATGGAAGAACAAGCTGGGTAGCCTCCTGGGACTTATAATAGGCAAGCCCGAATGAATCCGCAAGCCCCAGTACCTCGCCTGTTGAACGCATCTCAGGGCCGAGTATTGGGTCAACCTCGGGGAACATATTAAAGGGGAATACAGACTCCTTGACACCATAATGGGGGATATTCCTGGGCTTTATATCAAGGTCCTTTATCTTTTTACCCAGCATGATCTGTGTTGCCAAGCGTGCCATCTGGATATTGCATACCTTTGATACAAGGGGCACTGTCCTTGATGCCCTGGGGTTTGCTTCAAGAATGTAAACAGTATCATTAACAATGGCATACTGGATATTCATGAGCCCTACAACGTTGAGTTCAATGGCTATTTTTTTTGTATATTCATATATGGTTTCAACATGCTTTGCAGGTATGCTGACCGGCGGGATTACGCAAGCGGAATCACCTGAATGTATCCCAGCAAGCTCAATATGCTCCATTACCGCAGGCACAAAGGCATCTTTGCCGTCAGAGATGGCGTCCGCCTCAGCCTCAATTGCATTTTCAAGAAATTTATCTATCAGTATGGGCCTTTCAG
>CAZCMD010000188.1:4185-8848 GCA_964499695.1 uncultured Desulfatiglans sp. | reverse complement strand
CAATGATAAACTTCCTTATATTAAAGGAAAAACCGGTCTCATATTTTACAACAGGACAACAGGTGCCAGAGGATATAGAAACGGCCTCCAAGAGGAAGATGGCATCTTTATTGCTTTCAGGAATAAAAGAAAAATCACACAAGGTACCAAGTGAGGGAATATATAATGGATCAAGCTGCCGGTCTTAGGAAACTGGTCAATATGGAAACTATAATACCACCGGAAAGAGCCGATAAAAACACTGCCCGGACTGCACCCTTAAGGGTTATTTCAGTCACGAGCGGAAAGGGCGGTGTGGGGAAGACAAGCATTACGGCAAATCTGGCGGTTGCATTTCAGAAATTCAATAAAAGGGTGCTTATCCTTGATGCAGACCTGGGGCTTGCCAACATGGATATCATGCTTGGCATTAATCCGAGATACACTATAGGAAACGTGCTCAGCGGTGAAAAATCGCTTGAGGAGGTGATCGTGACCACGCCTGCGGGATTCAAGCTTCTTCCGGCAGCTTCAGGGATGCAGGAGCTGACAGAACTGGGTGAAGATCAGAAACGTTTTCTCTTAAATGAACTGGATGCCATCAATGAGGAGTTTGATATAATCCTGATTGATACAAGCGCCGGGATCTCATCAAATGTAATGTATTTTAATTTTGCAGCCATGGAAAGGCTTGTGGTACTCACAAATGAACCGACTTCTCTTACAGATGCCTATGCACTCATCAAGGTGCTTACAAACAAGTATAACCAGAAGAGATTCAAGGTGCTTATTAATCTGGTACAGGATGCGAGTGAGGCTGACCGCATATTCAGGAGCCTCTCCATTGCAGTTGATAAATACCTCCAGTCACCTTCACTTGATTATATCGGGTGGATACCCTATGACAAGATGATTCCAAAGGCCATCAGGCGCCAGAAACCGCTGATTGATACCCATCCTGATTCACCTGCAAGCAAAAGCATCATGGCCCTTGCAGAAAGGATGCTTTACAAGGAAGAGGAACTGAACTTTGAAGGTGACATAAAATTTTTCTGGAGAAGGCTGCTTAATTGTTGAAGATAGACATAAGGTATGTAATTTTGTATAGTTTAAATAAATAATAATGAAACGAGGTACAGGGGAATGCCGTCCCCTCATGCAACTAAAAGAAAATTAAAGGTATACAACCAGCCTCTTCCCATAAGGTCAAACGGAAAAAAGGAGACCGAAAGGGAGGCCCTTGTCACGAGGTATGCCCCGCTTGTGAAGACAATAGCGGGCAGGCTTGCCTTAAGGCTCCCGCAGCACATAAGTCAGGATGACCTTACAAGTGCAGGGCTTATGGGGTTGCTTGATGCCATAGACAAGTTTGATGTTGAAAAGGGCGTTGAGTTCAAGTCATATGCTGAATTCCGCATCAAGGGTGCCATGATTGATGAATTAAGATCAATGGACTGGGTACCCCGTTCAGTGCGTAAAAATGCAAAACTGTTGACAGAAGCTTATTCCAGGGTGGAAAACAGGGAGATGCGGCCAGCACAGGATGAAGAGGTGGCAAAGGAGCTCGGTATTGACCTGAATGGCTTTTACAAACTCCTTGATGATGCAAGGGGTATAAGCATCTTCAACGAAAATGACATGAAGATCCAGACCGGCAATGGAGATGGCGATTCTGCGGAAGAGGATACCTTTGAACTTGGATTTGATCAATCACCTTTACAGACCCTTAAAAAGGCTGAACTTGTAAAGGTTATTGCAGGTGCGATTGACAGGTTACCTAAAAATGAAAGAACCGCTGTGTCGCTCTACTACTATGAAGAGCTGACAATGAAGGAAATAGGCGAGGCCATGGGCTATACCGAATCGCGTGTATCCCAGCTTCACACAAAGGCTGTATTAAGGCTTAAGAACGGTCTTAAAAATTATTTTGATAAATAAGAATGCCGGAAAAGAATAAAGATAAGGGAACCCCTGATAAGGAGGAAAAAGAAAGGCCCAGGGATGATGAGCCTCAAACCGGGGAAGGTGAAAAGGCCGCGGATAATGAAAAGCCTCAGCCCCAAAAAAAGAAATCCGGCAAAATAATATGGATAATAATTATAGGTATCGTGGTGGTACTGGGTGCATCCGGGACCCTTTATCTGTTTATGCCGGAGAGATTCACCTCGCTTTTTAAAAAGGAATTCAAAGGCCCTGCGATTATCAGCGAGGATAATCTGACCGAAGAAAATATATCACCCTTTTTTGTGCCCCCGGGAGACAATGACAAGAAGACTATAAGAATAGACCTTACGATGGTCTGGGATGGGATTGCATCATTAAAGTATAAGAATAATGAATTAAACGCCAGAAACATGATGTCTGAGCAATTCCATAAACTGGCAAAGCAACACCAGGACCTGAATGTTATAAAATCTGATATGGAGAATGAAATCGGTTCAATGCTGAGAACTACACTTGGTGTCCAGAATTTGGTAATAAGGATAAAGGAGATCCGATATTTTTAAATCGTAAGTGGAGACTCCAGTTCCTCCTTTTTAAAATGAGAGGAGACTGAAATGAACGATTTTACAAAAGTAGACAGCTCTTTATCGATCCCTAATACTTCTGATGGGGTATGGAAGATCGAAAAGAAGAGAAAGACAAGGGATAGAAAGGGTAAACAGCTAAAATACAAGGGTAGCGGACATAAAGACGCGGAAGACGATGTGGTCTTTACAGACATTGATACAGACAGTGCGGATGATAAGGAGTTTGAGGATCAGGCTGGCTACGGAAATTTAAAGACAAAAAAGACCCTTTCCACCAGGATCGATCTCAAAATATAAAATATGGATATTCAGACATGGATAATAGGCCAGTCATTAGTTGAGATTGTTATTATAGGGCTTCTGCTGTGGTTTATAAAAAGCCATAATGCCATGCGTAAGAAAAACGCTGACATGAGCGCCCTGTTTGAGCGACCGGAACAGATACTTGCAGAGATGAAGGAGCTGACAAGGCTCCTTGAAAAAAACCTTGAAGAAAAAAGAGAGATTAGCAGGACAATGCTGGGCCAGCTTGAGGATATCTTAAAAAGGGCTGACCGCACATATAATGAACTCCAGGGCCTCTTGAAAGAATACAGTTCAACCCCTGTTAACGCCCATCCTCTAGCTCAGGAATCAAAAAGGATGCGCACCTCAGTCAGTGACCTTTTAAAACAGGGGCTTTCAAAGGAAGAGATCGCTGGAAAGCTTAATATTTCAATAAGCGAGATTGATCTTCTTATAAAACTCAATAAAAGCCAGAAAATAGACACTACAAAAAATAAATAAAAGGGGGCTAAAGAATGATATGCTCCGCCCTGTCCAAAATAAAAGTAATATTCCCGCCAAACCAGGTGAAATCAGAAACACTACTGGTATCCCTTTAAAACAGGGGGCCATAATAAAAGGTCTTGTACTTCAGAGGCTTAAGGATGGTGAGTTTATAATCTCCTCGGGCGGAAAGGATTTCAGGGCACATTCCTCTCTTGCCCTTAAAGAGGGGCAAAAATATGATTTTCAGCTCCTTTCTGCTAAAGACCGTATTGAACTCAGGGTAGTTAATGATGACAGCAAGGTCACAAGGAATATAACAGGGTTCATATCATCTGCAAACACCCTGGGGCAAAAAATCACACAGGCCATTTCTAACGCAATACATCTGCCATCAATCAAAAACCTGCCAGCTCAGACATCAGGGCTTATTAATAAACTCCAGACATTACTCAATCACCCTATTTCTACTAAAGATATCCCCCAGATAGTCTCATGGGTGACAAAAAATATCCAGGGAAGCGGTATTTTCTGGGAGGCAAAGCTGCTTAGCCTTATCACCGGTAAAAAAGGTGAAGCGCCAAAAGAACTGGCAGATCAGGATGTAAAGGCCATACTGCTAAACCTCCTTAAGAGCGTGGAAAAAAACATGGAAGAGAAGGATGGTGTAAAATCCTTATCCATAAATATAAGAGAGGCATTGAACCTGATTGAACAGGAACAGGTGATGAACCTTGATACCATACGTGATGGTATCGGATGGTTTGTGAACCTCCCGTTTATAAACAATGATGACTTTCTTTCTTCTGAGCTATTTATAAAAAAATCAAAGGAAGGCGGCCTCCATTTTTCCATGCTTCTTGATATGACATTTACAGGCATAATGGATATTGATGTTTTATTTCTTAAAGAAACAGCATCCATCACGATTAATGTGGAGAATGAAAAGACAAGGGATATGATCATTGAAAACGCCCATGAGCTTGAAGAGGCATTTAAAAAGGCAGGGTTTATGACAGGCAAGATCAGGTGCGAGGTAAAGGAGAATGTCTTACCGGATGAATCAATCGTAAAAACAGATGAATCGCAGGTTGATATCACAATATAGGTAGACCTAAACAGATGGAAGAAGATAAGACCCAGCTAAAGAAGGCGGTTGCCCTGAAATATGAGAGGGGAAAGGATGCGGCGCCAAAGGTAACAGCCAAAGGGACAGGCATGATTGCCGAGAAGATCCTTGAGATAGCACAAAAGGAGAACATCCCCATTACAGAAGACCCTGATCTTGTAACAGCACTGGCGAGGCTTGATTTTTATGACCAGATTCCACCTGAACTCTACCGCGCCGTAGCAGAGATACTTGCCTTTGCATACAGTATAAATAA
>CAZCMD010000188.1:0-4085 GCA_964499695.1 uncultured Desulfatiglans sp. | reverse complement strand
GGGAATCGACGTTCGTGTGGTTCGCGCTGTTCGCGGTTAAATCATATTTCAATCCATGCATCCAGCGGGGGATCAACGGGTCAGCCTTCAGGGACATCGCCCGGCAGGAAACTGAAGGTTAAACT
The DNA here is from genome assembly GCA_964499695.1 of uncultured Desulfatiglans sp. Taxonomy (GTDB): domain Bacteria; phylum Desulfobacterota; class DSM-4660; order Desulfatiglandales; family HGW-15; genus JAAZBV01. Next base: position 3,960 of record CAZCMD010000188.1, on the reverse strand, counting down.
CTTTTACCGGGATATGTATGTAGAAGCTTAAGTGGAATATTTTCGAACGGGGGTTCGACTCCCCCCGCCTCCACCAAATTAATAAATATATTCAATTAGTTAAATCTATTTACAACTCAATAACTAAGACGCTTTATTTTCAATACTCTTAGACTTATATATTTTAAAAACCATTGTCTTTATTGGTTCTTGCATTTTCTTGCAAACTAGAATTAATTTCTTTTAACATTTTTATCATAATCAAGCATTTTTCTAACTATTTCTATTTTTTCATTTTCATCAGGTTTTTTCATAAATTTTGTAACAAAAAGAGTTGATATTACTCCTGCTAATATTCCAAGGACTAGATTAAAAGTATTTTCAGTAAGTTTTTCGAATAAACTTTTTTCATTTAGTATTTTTTTATGTGCCTCGGCTATTTTTTCCTGATCACTTGCTAAAACCTTTAATGTTTCATATCTATTTTTAGTGATTTCAAGTTCTTTCTCTTTTTCTCTCCTTTCTGATATTAATTCATTGATAATATTATTTGCTTGTTATAAAGACGATTTAAGGTTTGATTGTGTATTAATTAAATTTTTTTCAATTTCTGAAATTCTTAATATTCTATCTTTTCTTTTTTCAAACAAATTAACTATTGATCCATTTAAATAGAAAGCAGTAATTGCTATCCATGCAATTATAAATAACAAAATAACCCGAATTAAAATTTTTGGTATTTTTAGTTGTTTTACAATGTCTTTACCATCAGGCAATATTACTATGGTTACTTTATTTTTTGCCATTTAGATATCCTATTTCTATAAATAGTTTATTAGATTCAAAACAAATTAATAATATTTTTTTTCATCTTTGATTATTATCAATGTACTTCTTTGCACAATTCTTAATGATTCTGTATTTAAATGTGCATACCTTTCCGTCATCTTTGGACTTTCATGTCTCAGAAATTTCTGAATAGTCGAAATAGGTACCCCTTTATTTATTGCCTGACTCGCTAGACTGTGCCTTGTACCCTCATAAAGAGTTATATTTTGAACCTTTTCTTTTTTACATGCTTCATTCCAGGCTTTTCTTAAATATGATTCTGAAAATGGTTTCCCTTTTCCCCTATCCTTCTGTTTATTAAATATAAAACCTCCAAGGAAGCCCCTGTCGCGTTTCAGAAACAATATCTCAAGTCTAATAAGGATTAAATTACATCTGGTAAAAGTTTGATAAGCATTAAATTCTCCTGTAATTTTGTCAAGACATTTTGGGGGATGCTGCTGTTCTATGAAAAGACAAAACCCAAATATAATTTTTTGTAATGGGTTATTTTATATTGAAAAATGCTGATAAACTGGGATTTCATCTTAAGCAGACAGGGTCTTCGCTGGGATACATGAGGATTAAAAAGAACGATTCTTTTTCAAATCAAAAAAATGGGGCATATAGACCAATGGGACCAGACCATAACTGACCCGATCCCAAATAGCTTTCCCTCTAGAAAAAATTATTCCTTAATACTCTGTATGTATTCCCCTGTGTGAACCATAGCATGCTATTATTAAATGCAAATGTTTTATGCGGGGCTATTTAGAAATCATATGACTCAATATTTTTATAGATCTTTATAAGCAATTCGGTGAATAAAGTCCTTTCACCTTTTGTGAGACCTTTCAGGAACTTTTCTTCGGTTTCATCCATGTGGATATGTGAATCCTGGCAGACTTCTTCTCCCTTGGGTGCCAATTTTACAAACTTGATCCGTTTATTAGCAGGATCAAATCCGCCTTCTATAAAGCCCTTTTCCTCAAGTCTTTTCGCAATGCCAAGGGTTGTGGGCTGTGAATTTCGAAGCAACTTTTCAAGTTCTTTCAGGGTAAGGCTTCCGTTTTCGGAGTTTTTAAGCGCCCAGAGTATACGCATTTGAGAAACAGTAAGGTCTTTTTCCTTAAGTTCCCTGTTTGCAACTCTTTCAAGGGCATCATGTATCTGCTTTATAACAATCCCTATATATATTTTGTCTTTCACAAAAACCCCTTTTTTAGTTTGAAATCAAATATGAAATACTATATTTTAAAATAGCATGCTATTAAAAAAATTCATAATTTATAAACTGTACTCAAATACCTAATACCGGAAAGGAGTAATAAATGGGAAAGGCAAAAAAAACACTGCTAAAGTCCTTAACTGGGATAATTTTAATTTTTACAATCGCCCTGCTGTATGCAGATGCTCATGCCGCCCAGTCGACAGTAAAACAAAAAGGCGTTTCATTTGAGGTCCTTAATCCGGAGGAGGAGATGTTCATGACATCTGATATCTCTCTTATTTCTCCACGGGTTAAAGATCTGTCCACCAGCAAAATCGGACTGGTCTGGGCAGGCAAATCCGGTGGAGAGTTTTTTCTTGATGCACTGGAGATACTCCTTAAAAAGAAATATCCATCTGCCTCCATCCTCAGGTATACCCGGGGTGCAGATAACGCAGAGGCCAGGGTACCAAAAGAGGTAGACACCTTTGTCTATGCTGTGGGCGATGCCGGCCAGGGTGCATGGGACAGCGTATCCTATACAATAAAAATGGAAAAACTGGGTAAACCCGGTGTTGCTGTCTTTGGTGAACACCTGATGCATAACGCAGAAACAGCCGCTAATCATCTTGGCATGCCATCTGTACGTATGGCACCCTTGCCCAGCATGGAGTTCTACCCGAACAGGGCAAGCGCAAAGAGCATGATACCCTGCGCAGAGATGGTTTTTGATGATATAGTAAATGCCCTGACCCTTCCTGTAAAACCTTCAGAGAAAGAGGCAGGCATAAAACCCGGGAAAGCGGCGATTGAAACAGTAAGAATTTCAGCTGACAGCCTGGAGTCCGCCTACGAAAAATTCTATCAGACATACATGGATAATGACTGGGGTGATGGACTCCCGCTTGTCCCTCCCACACCGGGTAATCTCGCACAGATGCTAAAGGCAACCAGTCTTGCACCTGATAAGGTACTGGGTGCAATAAAGTCACCGGACGGGAGTTCCATTATAGCAGATGTAACAGTTAGAAAGGTTGCTGTTAACGCCGTTATGGCGGGCGCCAGACCGGAATATTTTCCGGTCATTGTTGCTGCAATGGAAGGAATATCAGATAAGGATTTTTCACATCACGTATTTTCATCTGATGGCTCTTTTAATCTTTTTATAGGTGTGAGCGGGCCCATTGTTGATAAAATAAATATGCATACAGGCATTGGCCTATTAGGGCACGGGTGGCGTGCAAACAATACGATAGGACGTGCTGTAAGGCTCTGCCTGAATAATATCGGCCATTTAAAACCCGGAAAACTCGATACCGCATTAACCGGCAGGTCTTCATCCCATACCTTTTATGTGCTTGCTGAAAACAATAAATTAAGCCCGTGGGCACCCTATCACACCGGGCGTGGTTATAAGGCAGAAGAGAGCTATGTTACTGTATCAGGCATAGGTCTTGGAGGCGATTTCACAGGCTACGGCGGAGGAACCGGCGGTGCCTGGACAGTTGACGGCATGCTGGATGATATTATCGGTAAAATTGCCCCCAACCGCCTTATGTTTGCCTCGTACCTGCCTGGCGTTGGCTCAGGGGCCTTTGCCAGACCTTTTAACTATATCTTTATATTAAGTCCGGATACAGCAAATGCACTTAAAAAGCGGGATTTCACCCGGGAGGGGCTTGTTGACTACATTATTGATAAGACATCAGTCCCCTACGAGGCGCTGACCGAAAATGAGATAAAGGGGCTTAAAAAGCGACTTTCGGAAAAGAGTGAGGCATTTGGCGGAACCGATAATATCCCTGAAGAGAGGATCCCAATGTACTGGGAAAACCTTAAACCGGGCGGCAAGGTGCCTGTCGTGGTTTCTCCTGACACCATAAACATTTTTGTATCCGGTGAGGTATCGGGCTATAATTTTGGTGCGATCTATCTGCTCGGGG
>CAZCMD010000187.1:0-8900 GCA_964499695.1 uncultured Desulfatiglans sp. | reverse complement strand
ACCATGAGTCTTGCGGATTCAACCTGAGTGGCCATATCTGCGATCATGTTCTGTATGGACTGGTGCTGGCATATGGGCACATTAAACTGCCTCCGCTCCTTACTGTACTTTATACCCTCTTCCATTGCTGCCTGGGCAATACCCAGTGCCTGGGCTGCAATTCCTATGCGGCCTGTATCAAGTGCGGCGAGCCCTATCTTCATGCCCATGCCCTCTTTTCCGAGCAGATTTCCCACCGGCACTTTACAGTCATTAAGGCGTATGGAAGAGACCGGGTTGGCGCGGTTTCCGGACAGGTCTTCAAGATCACCTATCTCAAAACCGGGGGCGCCCCTCTCAACGACAATAACGCTTAACCCCTTACTGCCGGCAGATGGGTCTGTCTTTGTAAAGATAAGGCATATATCTGCAACACCGCCGTTTGTGATGAGCACCTTGTTGGCGTTGACAATATAGTGGTCACCATTGCGTATGGCGGTTGATTCGACACCCGATGCATCAGAACCGATATTGGGCTCTGTGAGGCAGAATGCCCCGATCTTTTCACCCCTTGCAAGGGGGGTGACCCATCTCTTTTTCTGCTCATCATTACCGAATGCAACAAGAGGATAGACGCCAACACTGTTATGGACAGTCACGCATAGCCCAAGGCCAGAGCAGACCCTCGATATCTCCTCTATAATAATACAGTATGTAACCGTATCCATGGCGGCCCCGCCCAGCTCCTGAGGTGCCTGGATACCGAAGTATCCAAGCTTGCCCATCTTTTCCACCACTTCCCAGGGGAAACGTGCCTCATTATCTATATCCCTCGCAATGGGATGTATCTCGCGCTCGCAGAATGAGCGGACAGAGCGCCTTACTATATTTTGTTTTTCATCTAACAAAAAGTCCATGTGTTCTTCCTAGTACTTGTAAAATCCCCTGCCTGTCTTTCTTCCAAGCCAGCCTGCCTCAACATATTTTCTTAAGAGGGGGCATGGCCTGTATTTGGAATCCTTGAAACCTTCATAAAGGGTCTCCATGATGGCAAGACATGTGTCAAGACCGATAAGGTCGGCTAACGCAAGGGGCCCCATCGGGTGGTTGAACCCGAGCTTCAGCACTGTATCGATATCTTCGGCTGTGCCGACACTGTGATACAATGCAAATATCGCCTCGTTTATCATGGGCATGGCGACCCTGTTTGCAATAAAGCCGGGGAAGTCATTTGAGAGCGCCGGTGTCTTGTCAAATTTCTTTGTGAGTGCAAGAGTGATCTGATATGTCTCATCAGATGTGGCCAGGCCGCGGATGATTTCAACAAGTTTCATCACAGGCACCGGGTTCATAAAATGCATGCCGATTACCTTGTCAGGCCGGCTTGTCTTTGCTGCGATCCTGCCGATCGGTATTGAAGAGGTATTGGTGGCAAGTATTACGCCGGGTCTGCATACGCTGTCCAGGTTTTTGAATATCCCGAATTTGAGCTCTTCCTTTTCAGTGGCTGCTTCGACCACATAATCGGCATTAGCCATATCTTTGATATCCGTGCTCTTCTTGATCCTGCTCAGGGTGGCATCGCGATCTTCCTTTGACATCTTTCCCTTTTCAACGCTGCGGTCAAGGTTTTTTGTGATAGTGGCGAAACCCTCTGTTTACGAACTCCTCACTGATATCATTCATTATGACATTAAGCCCGCTCATTGCCGCTACCTGGGCAATACCGTTTCCCATCTGACCCGAACCTATAACACCGAATGTCTTTACCTCCATTTTACCCTCCTTAATTTTATCTGTTTACTATCAAAGCCACAGCCTCACCGCCGCCCAGGCATAATGAGGCCAGTCCTGTTTTTTTATCCTGTTTTATCATCTCGTGGATCAGTGTAACCAGAACGCGGCACCCGCTTGCGCCTATGGGGTGACCCAGGGCAACAGCGCCGCCATTTACATTTACCTTTTTAGGATCAAGACCGAGTTCCTTAATAACCGCAACAGAAGAGCCGCTGAATGCCTCGTTCAACTCAATAAGGTCTATTTTATCAAGGGAGATACCCTCTTTCTTCGCACACTTGGGTATGGCCCACATCGGCGCTACAAGGACATACTTCATGTCAATACCGTACGATGCCTGGGCCCCTATAGTGGCGAGCACCTTACACCCCAGTTCATTTGCCTTTTCACGTGACATTACAACAACCGCAGCAGCGCCGTCGCTTATAATTGAGGCATTACCTGCTGTTCCTACACCATCCTTCTTAAAGGCAGGCTTCATCTTTGAAAGCAGTTCATAACTGGTTTCTCTCGGACATTCATCCTGATCAAACAGCTTTATATCACCTTTTTTCTGGGGTATCGGGACAGGCATAATCTCCTCTTTAAACCTGCCTGACTTTATGGCATTAACTGCCTTCCTGTATGACTCGGCAGCAAAGCGATCCTGGTCTTCCCTTGTGACATTGTATTTTTCCGAACATAGCTCGTTTGACACGCCCATATGAAAATCATTCACTATGTCCCACAGACCGTCATGTACCATATGATCCACAAGCTGACCGTTTCCCATCCTGTAACCGGTGCGGGCCTTTTCAAGATAGTACGGAGCATAGCTCATGTTCTCCATACCGCCTGCTACAACAACATCCGCGTCACCTGTCTGTATAGCCTGCGTTGCAAGCATTACGGCCTTAAGTGATGAACCGCACACCTTGTTAATCGTAAGGCTTTCCACCTCCCAGGGCATCCCTGCCTGTACAACAGCCTGCTTGGCCGGATTCTGCCCGTAGCCGCACGGGAGCACTAGACCCATGATTGCCTCATTTACAACCTTCTTTTCTATCCCTGCCCTCTTTACCGCCTCTTCAATAACAAGGGCACCGAGTTTTGTGGCGGGAATCTCTCCCAGAGAACCGTTGAATGTACCAAGGGCTGTCCTGGCAGCGCCAACTATTACGACTTCCTTCATATCTTTTCTCCTTCTTATTTATTAAAACCATTTATAAAATGGCAATACTTTTACCAAATCTGAATCAATTAAACACTGACAAGAATGATATATATTCGTTTTAATTAGATATTTTAAGGCAGCGAGTATAAGGGATTAGCATAAAGGTGTCAATTATTGATTCAAATAAAATTAGCCAGGGCAATTAAAACACGGGACAGGACCTTTGAATCACACCATTACTGTCTTTATCGTAAGACAGTTGTAATCAGTCAGCCTTTAGCATTCAGCGTTCAGCATGAGACATTTAATACAAAGACTGGCTGAACGCTGATCGCTGAAAGCTCCATCCAGAAATTGTTACTTTCTGGATGGACACTATTTAAATCCCTATATAGCCCGTTTTGCAATAAATGTTATAGGTGTAGCGGCACCCCCAGGTCCAGCCGGCATTGTATATGTCAGTTTGATGGTCTTTCCATAAAAGGCTCCATCATATTTAATGGTCATTTTCATGCCGTTAAATACGGGATTCACTGTGAAAGAAAAATTGTTACCATCTATCTTGCCATCTTTAATAGGATTATTTTTGCCATCACGTCCCAGTGAAGTGCCTGTAAGGGTTTCTCCCTCTTTCTTTAATGTAAAGGAGACTTTCACTGGTTCACCCTTGCCTCCCATAGGGGGGATAGACCCTTCCCATGTGCCATCAATACCGGCAGTAATAGCTGCCTCCTGCTCTTTCCAGTATGTGACCTTTGTAGCATCAGGAGCAACGCCAAACTTGCCTTCCTCATATATCTTGGTAAGTATCTTTGCTGATTTCTCATGGCCCATCTCACCGGCAGTCTCAAGCCATTTAAGACATACATTTGAATCAGGTGCACCACCCCAACCGTTAAAACACATATACCCGACATTATACATTGCACCGGCATCGCCCTTGTTTGCAATTTCAATGTTTAAATTGATGGCCCTGGCCTTTGCAGGTTCAAAACCTTTTTTTGCGGCGTTCGTTATCAATTCCAGACCTTTTGTAGGATCAGCTTCTACCCCCTGACCATTGACATACATTGCGCCAAGCATTGTCTGGGCTTCGAGGTTACCCTGTTCGGCAAGTGGGGAAATAAGTTCAAAGGCCTTTTTATAATCCTGATTGTTGACTGCTGTTTTTGCATCCTCAAGCGGGTCCGCAAATGAATGGGATGCAAATACAAGGCATAAAAGCACGGTTGTTAGGAAGGCAGTTAATGATTTCATTTTAGTTCTCCTGTTATTTAGGTTCGATAAATACAAATAATACATACTGATATTATTCTTCTGTTAGTAATAATTCTGACCGGAGGCTGTATTTATCAATGGAAAAGGGATTTGTCCATAAATTTTTTTCTAAAGACACATGGTCTTTATTTACAATTGTTATATCGCATTTCTCTCTTCTTAATAGCAATTTATTTTAATAATATCCTGCTGAATTCAAATTGACTTACCTCCATTTAACCCATACAATCCATACAGAAACAAGGTAACTGTATTAATGTATCAACCTAATATTAAGACCCATAATCACCTCAATATTTACCCATTCAACAGGAGTTCATCCTATGCCTGAAGATAAAAAAAGAGAGCAAAAAGAGGATATTTCCAAAAGGGGAATATCAAGACGTAATTTTCTCGTAACAGGGGGCACGGTTGCTGCCGGCACACTGATAACCGGCACAATGGTAAAGGCCGATGAGAAAAAGGTCAATTACCCGGCGTCCAAAGGTTACCTGGTTTATGACAGTAAAAAATGTATCGGATGCACAACATGCATGCTCGCCTGTTCACTCACCCATTATGGTGTCCAGAACCTGTCCCGGTCTCGCATACAGATCATACAGGATTCATGGGGAAAATTCCCGGATGATATCAAGATGGCACTGTGCAGGCAGTGTAAGGTGCCGGTCTGTGTCCAGAACTGCCCGGTAGGCGCCGCTTTCATTGATACTGAAAATGGTAATGTAAGAAGGATAGATAGTAACAAATGCATCGGATGCAAGACCTGTCTTAAAATGTGCCCGCAGCAACCCCATCGCACTGTGTGGGTCGAGACAAACGGGAAATGGCGATCATCCAAATGCGACCTCTGCATAGATACCCAGTTCTGGAATGAGAAAGGCGGCCCTGGCGGGAAACAGGCATGCGTTGAGGCATGCCCGGTACAGGCAATCAGGTTTGTATCAGAGATGCCGGATCAGAAGGAGACAGAGGGATATGATGTAAACCTGAGGAATGATCACTGGTATAACCTGGGTCTGGTTGACAGGAGCGAGATAGTGCCCAAAATGAGCCTTGAATGGGTCAGCGCGGAGGAGGTTGAGGAATGATGAAAGGTGGATATACAGGAAAGATATTAAGGGTAAACCTTACAGATAAGACAATTACCAAAATAGATACAGAAAAATACCTGGAGTTCGGAGGCGGACACGGGATGGGTTCTGCCATATTCTTTGACCTTGTTGGGGAGCAACTCCCCTTTGAGGCATTTGACCCCAGGAACCTTATTATAATGATGACCTCCCCCTTTTCAGGCACATTTATGCCCGGCTCTGGCAGGTGCGAGGTGCAGGGGCTTGGTCCAATGCTCTACCCCATAGAATGGTTTGCTCACAGCAATTTTGGGGGGCGGTTTACTGCCCAGCTCAAATCTGCCGGCTGGGACGGCATTGTGGTTGAAGGCGCATCCAGTGCACCTGTGTGGATCAATATTATTAATGGCGATGTAAAGATCGAAAGCGCCAGAGGGATCTGGGGCATGGACACATGGGACACCCAGCAGGAGATCGCCCGGCGTGTCATATCTGACAAAAGTTACAAGTGGGGCGAATGGGCGGAATTAGCCAACAACCAGTTTACCACACAGGTCCCGGCGGTTGTCTGTTGCGGCCCAGCGGGTGAAAACAAGAGCAGGCTTGGCGCGCTCCTTCACGGGCCGGGTTCGCAGGCGGCCCTGTGCGGATTTGGAGGGGTTTTCGGTTCAAAAAACCTGAAGGCCATCAGCGCCATAGGGACAGGTGATATTCCAATTGCCGACCCAAAGGCCTTTATGGAGGCAAGGCTATGGTTCAGACAGTTTCAGTGGAATGCGGATAACCCCAGACATCCGGAGAGATTCGGAAAGGGTGGCCCCTATTCGTTAATAAGCGGAAGGCCCAGCGGCGGCAACACACTTAACCGCGAGTTGCCACTTACACCGGCCAGGGCTGCAGCATGTGCTTCATGCCCGAGGGGCTGCCGGATGAGGCTTGCAACAGGAGATACAAACGAATCGGTCTGTGCAGGGACACTCACCATCAACGTGAACGGTTCTTTAAAATTCACCCGCCAGGGAGGAGACCTGATGCACAGGTATGGCCTGGGCCATTGGCAGCTCATGCCGCTTATGAGTTATGTTGATACGCTCTATAAAAAAGGCATCCTTGGAAAGGGAAAAGAGATAGATACCAATCTTCCCTTTGATATGCCGGGGAGCTTTACATATGTTGAGGCACTCATGAGACAGATCGCCACCCGTGAGGGGATAGGTAATGATCTTGCGGAAGGTTGTGCAAGGTTCGCCAAAAAGATCGGCAGGTATGATGAGGATGTAAATAGCGGTGATCTGAACCTTGCCTACTGGGGAACCGCTGTCCATTATGACCCTGTTATAGAGGCGGAATGGGGATTTGCCTCCATCCTGGGTGACCGTGACCTTATGCTTCACATGATGTCCAATTATCCCCTCCACTGGATGGCCCTTACAGGAGACCCCTATCTCACGGCAGAAGAGGCATCAAAACTGTATACGGACGCCATGGTGCCCTATCAGGGAGACCCCTTCATGATCGATCACAGCGAGGGGCCAACAGGTATTTATTCCGATTCAAAGGTAAAACAGGTTGCGTGGATTAAACATTATGAAAAATTCTGGATCGGCGGCGGAGGCTTCTGCGGCTGGCGCTGGCCAATGTGTATAACGAACAATACTGCTGACTGGCGTGGCCCCACACCGGAGGCAGAGCCCAGGTTCTGGAACGCCGTCACCGGAAACAACCTGACCTTTGCAGATTACATGGAGATGGGTCACAAGATCTACACCCTTGACAGATCCATCTGGGTGCTCCAGGGAAGACACCGCGACATGGAGGTTTTCCCGGACTATCTCTATGACAAGCCAAGCAGTGGAGAACCTAATCCCATGTACATAGACGGCAAGTGGAAATATGCTTCAGGGGCCGGCCGTAAACTGGACAGGAAAAAGATGGAGGATTTTAAGACAAGTTTCTATAAGTTTGAAGGGTATAATCCTGAAAATGGTTACCCCACACGGGACACCCTTGAAAAGATGAACCTTGGAAAGGTGGCTGATGCGCTTAATAAAAAAGGAAGGCTTGGCTGATAACCTGTAGAGACGGGTTTCAAACCCGTCTCTACAATTTTTATCACACAAGAACACGGAGGAAAACTTAAAAAATACTCTGTGAACTCCTTGGCCCGTCATAGCCTTGGCGATGGTGGTTAATTCCCAAAATACCGGGTGGACACGCAGGTCCACCCCTACGGTATTAACACATAAACATTTTTTATCACACAAAGGCATGGAGGGCACGGAGAACATGGAGCTAAAATTTAAAACTCTGTGTCCTCTGTGTCTCTGTGGTGAACCCTGTCTATGCGCCAAGCAGCTTTTTTATATTGGGGTCAGGCTGGTCAAACCTGACATGAATCGTATGATCAGCAAGCACAGGGTAGCCGATCCCGGATATTATGCCGTGCTGTTCAACCTCCTTTGATGAACCCTCTACAGGTATTTTAAATCTTACCTGTAACTTAGCCCCCAGTATTTTATGAACAACCTCATTTGACAACTTGAAGGAGAAGGCCAGTCCCTGCTCAGACATATCTGCGAGCAGCCCCAAAAAGGGCTTTCCCATTGGCGCACCTGCACTGTTCAACAACTGCACCCCGGTCTTTCCGGATATTTTGATCCTTTTATTATTCCTGCGGTCCACCCCCTTTTTCTCAAGAAGAGAGGGTATGTCACCGGATTTTGAGCAATATGACCTGATTTTATTTTCCAGGTCAGGAGATGTCTCTATCCATTTAGCCAGATTTTCCCGACCCATTATACGCAGCTTTATCTGCGTACGGGCCTTCATGCTAAAGGTTCTATAGGCTGTTGTGTAAAAAAAGGTGTCTTCGCCGGTAATATCCCCGGGTTTAAGGGTTTTTAATACCAGTTCCTCACCCTCCTTTACATAGATCATCTTTGCTTCACCCTGATCAACAAAATACAGGCTGTTGTCCTTTTCCCCAAGGGAAAATATTACATCCCCTTCATTGTAAGTTTTTGCATTCATGGAAAAGTAGAGGATATTGGCCTCCTCATGGCTAAGGGTGCTGTAAATCGCGGCCCATGTTTCATGATGGGCAGCATCAATGGAACTGCTCTTTTCCTGGTCAATGATATCAGCAGACTGTGTTATTTCATGCAGTGCCATAGGCGCAACATCCATAAGCCTGTCACGCAGGGCCTCTGCCTTGATAAAATCCTTTTTCTTTGCGCACTCCTTAATCAGGTTGAATAATGCCTTTACTGCCTCATCCTTGTTACCTTCGCTGATATACTTATCTATGTTTTGTTCCTGTTGTAATACCGAATCCATGTTCTGCCTCCTCACTATAAAGAATGTCTTCAAAAATCGTGATAAATGCTGTGAATAGATTGGTTGTCAGGCTAAAAGGCTGTTAATAGAAGAATGCCTAACCTGCCATTATTAATACTGAATGCTTTTTTTAGGGCGTATTATAAATTAATGAAGCGGGAAAGACCAATAAAAAAAGCCTGAAGCCCTTATTTGAAAAGGCTTCAGGCTTTTTTATTTAAAAGTTATTATTTCCAGACTATATGCAGCCATTCCTGCACAACCGGCGAGTACTTTACAACTACCGG
>CAZCMD010000186.1:0-8919 GCA_964499695.1 uncultured Desulfatiglans sp. | reverse complement strand
GAATCCATACTGAGTTTTCCCTCATCAATATTAAACTCATCAGGTCCAACAATACGATATTCCACCTCTTCCCCTTCTTCATCCTCAAGGGTAACGTAAGCGCCAAAATAGACTTTATCCTGATCATCAGGAATAGTATCGACCACAGTTATATCGTCAAGACGTTTTGTTAAAAACCGAATCCGGCTATCGATTTCGCGCAACCGTTTCTTGCCATAAATGTATTCGGCATTTTCGCTCCGGTCACCCTGTGCGGCAGCCTCTGCAACCCTGGCTGTCACAGATGGCCGCTCAACCTTCCACAGGTACTGAAGCTCTTCAGTTAATTTTTGTGCACCTTCCGGTGTGATATACTTTGAAGCAATTGTTCCAGGAGGACGCCATCTATTCATTTTAAACTCTCAGTATTTTATTAAATATTTTATCCGGAATTCTCATTCCTACGCTCCGTGTGGGAATGCCATTCCTGACGCTCTGTATTGATTCTTTTACCACTCAGTATATACATCAATCAACCCTTTCTTTATCAGGATCAATAAACAGGGGTAGCCATTCAACTGTTGTGGATGTTAAATAATAGGGGACTGATTATTAAATTTTTTGTATCTGCTCCTGGCCATTTGTGTCTCTTCTGAGATAATTAACGCAGAGCATTAAAAGAAAGAAGTTCCCACGGGGACCGTGGAAACCAGAGAATAATAGGCAGTTAATCCCAGGTCGAGTCGATGGCCGTGTTAAGAAATTATTTTGTATTTTTGCATTGGGTTCCATATGGTGTTCGCTCTGTAATCGAATAACCATTAGGATTATTTGCTCTGAGTTGTTCTGCTTTTGTCTCGAAGTCTTTGGCTTTTGTAATATTGCCCACTTCCTTTAAAGCGTAACTATAGTCTTCATAGGCCTCAGCTACACCGATAGGAGCTTCCTTTTCAGCATTGAGTGTTGTATAAATTGGGAGTAACTGATCGAAGTAAGATATAGCTTTTGAATAGTCCTTTATTTTCAGATTCAGCCTTGCTAACTCAAGCAGCGACATATATGCTGGCCCATTGATCTTCAAATCAATATCCAATGTTTTTTGGAGATACTTTTCCGACTCGTCATAAACGCAAGTCACACCAAGCGACCGGCCGTATTCGTAGTAAAGACTGGCCATTTGCTCCTGTGATAACTTCCCGAGATCTCCGTTTACAACTGCTTTGGCAAAATTTCTTCTTGCAGCATCCCAATCGCCGGCTTTTTGAGCTTCATATCCGCTCTTTGCCGTAATATCTGATGTGTTTCTGTTTATCGATGGAGCACACGAAATCATACATAATATAAGGATTATTGAAGTGATTATTTTCATTTATATCTCCCTAACAAAAGCCTCAACTGTTCCGTGTATCTATATTTTTTCATATTAATACAAACCGAGATTTTTCATTAATTATTCAATTAACACGGTCTTTTCATGTTGAAGCAAAGGCATCTTACTTTTCTGAAATTTAATAATCAAGCCTAAAAAGAATGTTTCCCTCTGGCAGCCACCTAAAATCCAAACAGACGAAACGTACCATTTTCAAAAATGATAAAAATACCCAGGCCAATCAAAACCAGAGGAACGATCACGTGACCATAGGAAGAGAGAACCCGGGCAATATGCCTTTGATCAGACACTCGCATCCCGACCAAACACAACAACATGACCAGCAACAAGAAGATTGCGATAGTGAGAATAAGATTGGGCAGGGTAAGGCTGGCAAACAAGGGTATATAGATACCGATGTTATCACCGCCATTGGCAAAGGTGACCGAGGCAACACAGTATGTCATGGGATGAAACATGCTTTTTAAAAAAGGGGGGACCCGGGAATTTGAGGTTACAGGGGTTAAAGGTTCAATCTTATCATCAGTTCTGGCGAATTTACGAATACCTATCACTATTGGCAGCAAGCCAAGGAAACCGATAAATTCTTTAGGAATCAGAAAACTGCCCCCAAAACCAAGCAGGCTTACCGCTATGATAGCCACGAAACCCAAATATTGCCCTGCAACCACATGGTGTCGCCTGAATATATGATCGGTTTGTGAAAAAAACACCATCAACACAAAAATATCATCGATGTTGGAAGCCGTGAAAGCCAGCACAGAAGTGAAGATGGTTGTTAAAACTGTCATGAGCTTAACGAAACCTTTTGACAAAAATGTCCACTGCTTTTTCTTCTCGTTTTTCTCGTAAACAATCTTCTTTTTATTTATCGGGTTTCGTCCTTCAACCCGATCTACGAGGCTGGATTCCGCTATCCTGGGCGCGGAATGACGTTATTTTCGTTTTCCCCGTGGGAACATTCTATTATTACCGTCTTTAAACCCTTTCTCTGGATTCTCTTACGGCTGTTAAAATATCTTTTGTTGAAGCCTTTGTGTCGATTCCAGGCACATCGAATGGTGATTTTTTGCTTTTTCTATAAACGACAGAAAAAATTTCACTGCCTCTTCTCTTTATAATAACCTCTTCGTTTCTGGCATTATTGAGAACATCTGCCAGACGTTGTCTTGCCTCAGAATAAGTATATACTTTCATGTTTTTTACTCCAATATTGTGATTCCCATCTGTTTTGCAGTTTTCTTCATGCCTCGGTCAAGTGTTAATAAAGGGCTGTGCAGCTTTTCCGCACATGCCAGAAAATAAGCATCATATGCATACAGGTTATAACTAATTGCAATACTCAATGCATATTTTATATCAGTTCGCCTCAAATCAACCGGTATTTGCTGGATGATCTCCCAAGCGGATTCAACTTCTTCCCTTTTTAGACTGTTTTTTTTCATCATTGCAGTAAGGGCATTGCCTACTTCGAATGGCAACACATCAGGAGCTATCAACTCATGACCCTCTGTAAGTTGAATAATTTTCTCCTTTTCGGGTTCGTTTAGGGCAACTGCCATAAATGTATTTGTATCTGCTATTATTTTCATAGGTACAATTGTACGTTTAAAAGTCCTTGATGTCAAACTTAACATTTTTGGTTTTTACAGCCTTCTAAAACAGGAGAAATTCTAAATTATACATCTTATCAGAGATTATTAACGCTTTAAGGTCTCCAGGTCTTAAAAAGGTAAAACGACGCATAGAACACTCTGAATTTTTTGGCGATAATTCCGTTGACACCAAAACACTGATTCCCTATACTGTGCGAACTTCACAAACATAAAAGGAGATCACACATATGAAAGATGTTGTAATTGTATCCAGTGTCAGAACAGCGGTAGGAAATTTTGGCGGCACCCTCAAAGATATCCCGGTAGTGGATCTTGGTGCAGCAGTCCTTAAAGAGGCCCTTAAAAAGGTTAACCTGAAACCAGTTGCCTCAAAGGAACTTGTAAGTTTTGAACCCGATGCCCTCAAGGGTAAGGGTATGATTGACCTTGAGAAAAAGGCATATGATTATCCTGAATCAGCACGCCCGATCCAGATCGATGAAGTTATCATGGGTAATGTTGTAGCGGAAGGACAGGGCCAGAACACAGCCCGCCAGGCAACAATCAAGGCGGGTATATCCAAAGAGACATCTGCATTTACGATAAACAAGGTATGTGCCTCAGGCATGAAGGCCGTAGCCCTTGCAGCCCAGTCAATTAAGGCCGGTGATGCAGAGATAATCCTTGCAGGCGGCATGGAAAACATGAGCATGGTCCCTTACGGGATTCCCGCTGCCAGATGGGGCGCACGCATGAATAATGCCGAGATGATAGACCTTATGGTGTTTGACGGCCTGTTTGAGATCTTCTACGGCTACCACATGGGTATAACAGCAGAAAACATAGCAGAAAAGATGGGTATATCAAGACAGGAACAGGATGAACTCGGTGCATTGAGCCACAAAAGGGCCCTTGATGCTATCGCTGGCGGCCTTTTCAAGGACGAGATAGTGCCGATTACAATCCCCCAGAGAAAGGGTGACCCGATTGTTTTTGCTACAGATGAAAGGCCCATGGCGACCAGCGTTGAAAAGATGGCAAAACTGAAACCCGCATTCAAAAAAGACGGCACAATAACCGCTGGAAACGCATCCGGCATCAATGATGCGGCAGCGGCCATGCTGATAATGTCAGCAGACAAGGCAAAAGAGTTAGGGCTTAAACCGCTCGTAAGGATTAAATCCTATGCCACAGCAGGTATAGACCCGGCCTACATGGGCCTTGGCCCTGTACCGGCAGTAAGAAAAATAATGGCAAAGGAAAAGCTTACGATCAACGATTTTGGCACTATAGAGCTTAACGAGGCCTTTGCATCACAGGCAATAGGCTGCATGAGAGAACTCAAATGCGACCCGGCCAAGGTAAACCTAGTCGGAAGCGGTATCTCAATAGGCCATCCAATTGGCGCATCAGGAGCAAGGCTCCTTGTTTCACTCATCAGCCAGATGAAAAGAAATGGCGAAGCCCTTGGCCTCGGAAGCCTCTGCATAGGCGGCGGTCAGGGTATTGCAATGGTGCTGGAACAGGCATAAGATTCAAGATTCAAAATTCAAGATTTAAAATTTCAAAATAAAAAAGAGGCCCTTAATTCAGGGCCTCTTTTATTTTTCCATACAGGAGGGTATTACATGGGCCTGTCCGTTATTCAGGGTATACAGAAAAAAATCCTTGCATAGAGTAAAAGGCATGTGGTAATCTTCTTTATAAATTTATCGGACTTTAGTGGGAATCAACAAATGAATAACTTTTCAGGCGGAACAAACAGGTATTATTACTATTATTACTACACCTGTGGTCTGCCTGCAGCTAGTTGATTCAGTCTTAAAATATTAACAATCCAGAAAGCTGCAGGAAGAACCTTCCTGCAGCTTTTTTTTTGGAGGTAATACCTTGGAAAAGATAACTGATATTTATGTGGAGTCGTACACCCCTATTCTTTCTCCTGATAGATTTATCAGGGAGCTGCCCATCACACAAAACGCCATTGACACGGTCAGCTCTTCGAGAAAAATCATCAGGGATATACTGGATAAAAAAAACAACAGGCTCATGGTGATAACCGGCCCCTGCTCAATACATGACAGGGAGTCAGCCCTGGATTATGCCCGCAGATTGAAAACGCTTATAAAAAAGGTTGAGTCCAGGTTTTTTATTATCATGAGGGTCTATTTTGAAAAACCGCGTACAAACATCGGGTGGAAGGGGCTGATAAACGACCCGTGCCTGGACGGGTCATGTGATATTGAGTCAGGCTTAAGGGCGGCAAGAGAGCTGCTGCTTGAGATAACCGGCATAGGTGTTCCTGCTGCAACAGAGATGCTCGACACAATAAGCCCCCAGTATATTGCAGACCTGATTTCATGGAGCGCAATCGGCGCAAGGACAACAGAGTCCCAGACGCACAGGGAGATGGTAAGCGGACTTTCTATGCCTGTGGGATTAAAAAACGGGACAGATGGTGATTTACTTATCGCAGTTAACGGCATGAAGGCATCTGCAAGCCCCCAGACATTTATCGGTATTGATAATATGGGAAGGGCAAGCATTGTTAAAACAAAGGGAAATCCCTATACGCATATTGTCTTAAGGGGAGGCATGCGCCCCAACTATGACTCTGTAAGTGTTAGCGGCACCATTACCCTTTTAAAGAAAAATATGCTCCGTGATTCATTAATAATTGATTGTTCACACGGTAATTCATCAAAGGATTACCGGGTGCAGCCAAGGGTGTGGCAGGATGTGATCAACCAGCGCATAGACGGTAATGACTCCATAACAGGGCTCATGCTTGAAAGTAATATACACGAGGGCAGTCAGGCCGTTGGTGATACACCTGAAAATATTAAATACGGTGTATCAATCACTGATGCCTGTATATCATGGGAGATGACCGAGGAATTAATATTGTCCACATTTAATTACCTGGAGCAGCATCCAGGGAATAATAAAAGATTTAAAATTTAATTTTGAATATCTTGGGTGATTATACTGGTTAATATATGCCATAAAATTTTGATAGACATTACTGTAGGGGCACGGGGCACCGTGCCCATGCTAGTATGGAGCACCGTGCCTTTGCGGGCACGCTGCAGCGTGCCCCTACGCTGGTGTAATTACCCGCAGTATATTACAGATTTATTCCTTTATTTCAGCAGAAGACAAAATATTAAATAAATGGGGCAACTATGGATAATCAATTAGAAAGCGACCTTGAAAAATCACGGGACAGGATTGATCAGATTGATTTAAAGATAATTGACCTACTCGCAGAAAGACAGGCTGAAGTCGAGAAGGTTATTGAATATAAGAAATTAAAAAATATGCCTGTCCGCCATCCGGCCAGGGAAGAAGACATGATATCAAGGCGAAGGGCGCTGGCAAAGGAAAAGGGGCTTGATCCTGATTATATAGAGGAACTTTTCCGGTCGCTCCTGCGCCAGTCAAGGGTGGAGCAGACTGAATCAAAATCAGAAAAAGGTGTAAGACCTGATGCCACTGTACTTATTGTTGGTGGTAAAGGCGGCATGGGTAGATATTTCGCCCAATGGTTTAATAAATCAGGATACAACACAAGGGTGCTTGGCCGTAATGACTGGGATAAGGTCGAGTCTTTATGTAAAGGGATTGACCTTGCTATCGTAAGTGTACCTATTGAAAGCACTTTATCTGTTATAGAAAAGCTGGCACCTCACCTTCCGAAAAATGCTGTTCTGGCTGATCTTACCAGTATCAAAAAGGAGCCTGTGAGTGCAATGATGAGCATGCATAAAGGCCCGGTACTGGGGATACACCCTCTGTTCGGGCCTTCAACATCCAGCATGGATAAACAGATAATTGTAGTAACACCAGGAAGAGATGAAGATTCATGTAAATGGATTATTGATCAGATGTCAGAGTGGGGGGCCATTACAGTCAGATCCAGCGGAGAAGAGCATGATCGGATCATGGCAGTTGTGCAGGCATTAAGGCACTTTGCCACATTTACATTTGGCAGGTTTTTATTCAGGGAGAATGTTGACCTGTTCCGCTCACTGGAGTTTTCAAGCCCCATATACCGGCTAGAACTTGGTATGGTAGGCCGTCTTTTTGCCCAGGCCCCTGACCTCTACTCCGGGATAATATTTGCATCAGATGAAAGGCGCTCTCTGTTAAAGGAATATATCACCTCTATAACAGAACTAATCAGCATGGTTGAAAGCTCTGACAAAGAGGAGTTTGAAAAAGAGTTTAAAGAGATAGCCACCTGGTTCGGACCATTCAGTGAACAGGCGTTAAGAGAAAGCAGTTTCCTCATAGATAAGCTGATTGAGAGGTTTTGAAAGCAGGGTTCGAGGGGTCGAGGATTCGAGGGTTCAAGGGAAGAAAGCTGTTTACAGATTTTTTTCTTGAACACTGAATACCCTTTATCTATATTCTAGTTTGTTACAAAAACACTTCTATATTCCATTTTTTCCGTGGAAGCCAATAAAGAGTTTGGAAAATACTGATAAAACAGGTCTACGGTCTGAGGTCTTCGGTTTTCGGTATTAGCTTTTCCGAAGACCTCAAACCGAAAACCCTAAACCGTATCTTACGAACACCTTAGACCGTATTTGTATAACTTACTTGCTCGCATCATCCTTAGCCACATGATCTTCTTTATCAAACACATATATTATTTCATTCTTTTTTATCATACCTGTCTCTTCCCTGATAACCTGTTTCAGATAGTCCTTGTCGGTTTTTAATCGATTAATCTCTTTTTCGAGTTCTTCTTTTTCCTGTAACAGCCTGTCTACCCTTACAGAATATTCATTCAGGTAATTCCTGCTGTTTTTAAGGTAAATAAACCCATGTTCACCAAAAAAAAGCCACAGGGATAATATAATGATTGATATTAAGATATAAATGTATCCACGGTTTTTTTTGATATCTATTTTATCCAACCCTTTCATCTAAAAACAACTCCCTGTATAAAGGTTGTACCATGCATAATCTATGGATGAAATAATAAGTATTTATTTATAAAGAGTCACTTATTTTTTTTCCAATGAAAATGGCCAGTGGGTATCGACTGAAATCACCAGCATAATCAGGAGGTCGAACGATCCCACCAATATCTTCTGTCAATCCCATACCCGTTTTTTCGTCAAAACCAAATTTTAATACACCATCATATAGTTCAACAGGGTCCTGCTTTTTAACAAATTCAGGTAATAGATTTTTAGAATAAACCTCTATCTGATTTGTTATTGTTTTCATATCCCCATCCATGTTGCGCAAACTACCCCGGGGCAATTACCTGGATACTGATGTTGGTCAGACCCGGTAACAGCCCTTCGCTCTTTTCCTTTTCAACTATCTCCTGAATCCTCTTTTCATCTAATTGTTCCTTTTTTAATAAAGGTCATGACCATTATCAGCATCCCCAAAAAACACCATTACAACATCAATTTCACCAATATATGACGGTAAAATTTCAGAATGATTTCATAAAATATGAATAAAAATTATGATTTTTTTTCAGAAAGGTTATGAGGCCGGTTTGCAGGGGCGAATAATTATTCGCCTCTACCTGTTTTAGCTCATGGCGGCATTGATGACATCAAAAAGGTGCATGGTCTTTTTTATTCCAGATATATAATCCTAAAGGCGTTCTCGTTTTGATCGTAAATGAGGCCGGGTGTCTCCTCTGCCTTGCTCCTGTTTAACGCGCGTGCAAAAAAATCTTTAACCACATTGTTTGTATCTTTACTCCATATCCTGTGGGTATTCGCCATACCGCTGCTTTTTGTAAAATCCATTGTAAGATTTTTAGGTTCTTTAACAAGCGAGATCCGCCATGCCCTTTGTCTATCAAGTCTTATCTCATTCGGACCATTAACATTCGCAATTATGTTTGACATGACCATATACCTTTGGTAATGAACTTTTCTGATAATCAGGTTGGAAATTTACAGTTATAGTTTACAATCT
>CAZCMD010000185.1:0-8957 GCA_964499695.1 uncultured Desulfatiglans sp. | reverse complement strand
ATTGCTGTGCAATAGAGGTTCTGAACGAGATTATTGATCTGTATAGATATTTTGACGCAAAAAAACAGGCTGAGTTTTTATATGAATGCGTAGAAAAAACGGTAATAAAAACGCTTCCGGAGGAGGTAGCCTTTTTAAGTAAATACGATAATCTTAATGAGTTCATTAAAAATTATATCGATATGCCGGATAAACAGGTAGATCTGCTTATACGCTTCCTCTCACAAAACAATGGCAAACTATCACAGCGGGCGAGGGAAAGAGAATTCCAAAAACTGACTGATATTGAAATCCAGGCAATCGAAAATAAGTATAATGAGGTTTTTGGTTAAATATCCAAGCAATGGAAGGTATCCCTGCCTCAGTATTCTTTCCATCCGAATTCGGAATAGATATTCCCTTTTAGATATTGCTCAATCGCATTACGCACATATGGAATCATGTTGTCGGGCATGGAATCGATGGGGAACCAGCTCAGGTCATCACATTTATCCGGCTCCATGTTCCTTATTGTCCCCGCCCATCTTGCTGTTGTAAAAAAGAATGACACCCTTTCATCCAGGTGCCTCCTGTGGGTGATATGTGCAAGTACAAGCTCTTTTGGATCGATCTTTATCCCTGCCTCTTCCATAGCCTCACGCGCAATTGCCTCACGGGCAGTTTCACCCCCCTCAAAGTGGCCTGCAACAACGCTGTATTTTCCATCCTCATACCCAGTATTCTTTCTCAGCAGGAGCAGCGTCTTATTTTCTTGAAACAGAAGCAGATGGGCTTCTGGGATTAGTTTGAATCTTTCCTGGGGCATAAAATATCCTTACGGTTCTTTTTATCCAACAGGTTATATTTTTCTTTATCTTCTGTATATATTTTTTATTGATTTAAAATTCCTACAGAAGCATAAAGCTTTTAAAAGGCAGTATTTGTCTGTCTTGTCAAAAATCGAACTTGGGACATTGACGTCATCCCCGCGCACAGGCTGGGATCCAGTATTTCTGAAAGGTATAGATTCCCGCCTCCGCGCATTGGTGTCAAATTAACAAAAATATCGAACGAAAACATATTACTGGTAAGGGATATAAGATAAATCTCCCTGAGAAAAACATCTATTCATAATTCAAGACCAAAAATCATTTCTCACACAAAGTCACAAAGCTCACAAAGTTAAGAAACTGAAAAATATTACGTTAAAAAGCATTTGATTTTCTTAGTGTTCTTTGCGCCTCTGTGTGAGATATTGCTTTAGGTTTTTGCTTTTCGCTTTAGCTTGACGACAATACGCGGAGGCGGGAATGACATGCTTGGTGACTTTTTATAAGATTATCAGTATTTGATTATATGGCTTGACCAACTTTAGAGGAAACCAGTTTGAATAATTTTGATTGCATAATAATCGGCGCAGGTGCATCAGGCCTCATGTGCGCTGCTACAGCGGGGAAGCGTAATCGCGAGGTGCTTGTGCTGGATAAGAGCAAGAAACCCGGCAGAAAGATTATTTTCTCTGGTGGTGGCAAATGCAATTTTACAAACCTTTATGTGGATTCAGGGTGCTATGTCTCTGCGAATCCACATTTCTGCAAGTCAGCCTTAAAAAGGTATGCACAGCATGATTTTATCAGCCTTGTAAAGAGGTACAATATTCCGTTTGAAGAGAGGGAGGAGGGGCAATTGTTCTGCCTGAATTCCTCTGAGGATATTTTAAAGATACTGCTTACAGAGTGCGAAGAGGCAGGGGTAAAGATCATGACTGGCTGTGAGGTAAAATCTGTAGCAGCAGAGAATAATGAAGAGAGCCCGCAGAGATATACCATCTCCACAGACCAAGGAGATTTTAAGGCTACCTCTCTAGTAATGGCAACCGGGGGCGTCTCAATATCAAAGCTCGGTACAACAGGGTTTGGTTATGATATTGCAAGGCAGTTTGGTCTTAATGTGCTGCCGGTAAAGGCAGGCCTTGTACCCTTCAGGGTTACCGGAAGGTTTAATGATGTGTTTGAAAGGCTCTCTGGCATCTCTCTTGATGTAAGCTTAGGTATAAAAGCAAAGTCATTTAAAGGGAAAATACTATTTACCCACAGGGGTATAAGCGGGCCTGCAGCATTGCAGCTTTCAAACTACTGGGACCCTGGCGAACCTATTATCATAAACCTGCTACCTGATATGGATATCTATGCATGGCTCAGGGAGGAGAAGCAGGTGCATCCAAAGTCCCTTTTACGCAACCTCTTGTCACAACATCTGCCAAAGAATCTTGTTCATGAGTTGCAGTGGCTATTCTGGCATGGACTGGCTGAAAAACATATTACTGATATACCTGATAAAGAACTGAAACATGTTGCGGACACGCTCACCTGCTGGGAGATGAAACCTTCAGGCACAGAGGGTTTTAGAACAGCAGAGGTAACCGTTGGCGGTGTGGATACAGCAGAGCTATCCTCAAAGACCATGGAGAGTAAAAAGCAACCGGGATTATATTTTATTGGTGAGGTAGTGGATGTAACAGGGCATCTTGGGGGTTTTAACCTCCAGTGGGCATGGTCTTCAGGCCATGCAGCAGGCGAGGCGCTATAGGCGTTTATTTCACCACGGAGAGCGGGGAGGACACGGAGAATTTTTATCTTGTAAACTCTATGAGTAATCCTCCTTTCTACGTCATTCCCGACAACGATCGGGAATCCAGTTTTTAGTCCTATAGGTAAACTATGTTTTAGTTGCACAGAGGAGGACATTTTACCCAAAACCTATTGACATCATCCCAGTGATTCCAGATAATGCCCGAGTCTTACTGTTTTTCTTTTCATCAAGTTTTAAATAAGTTTTTGATATTTATACAGATAGCAGAGGCATTGAACAGAAACCTCCTAAGAATTAATATTTGGGTGTTGTACAAGTTAAATAACTTGTTCCCCCGCTCTTTGCGCGGGGAACGGGAAGCCAGAATTCTTTCTGCATTGCGGCAGGGCACGAAATAAAGGAGCTAAGTATATGTCGCACCAATTCAACAGGTTTTTTGTGTGCATTCTTGACGTTCTCGGATTCGAATCTCGCTTCAAAAAGATTGGACTTGAAGGAATATTAGAAAAATATACTGATCTTATAAGCATTGTTCAAAAGCGAAACAAATCAACAAATCAGATATATTCAATGAATCCGCTCTACAGGGAGGCGAATTTTGAAGAATTTGCGGCGCTTACAGCTGAAAGAGATGTATTTGTAACAACAAAACTTTATGGCTCATATGCAAGTGACTCTATTATTTTATTTTCTCATGCAGATTTTCCGATGAATAGATATCCAGGCGTCCTTAAAATAACAGATGAGGAACGTCAAAATCGAAAGAGCGACCCAGATATTGGATGGCAATATAATACAATCCCGTGCGAATACTTCTTGGACCTCTGCAATGAAGTCGTCTGTCGCAGTATCGAGATATGTCTTCCTTTGAGAGGGGCAATTTCCTTAGGTAATGCAATACTCGATTTGGATTCTGGAATATATTTGGGTCAGCCACTAATAGATGCTGCTCGACTTGAACACCCGCAACAATGTAGCGGGGTGTCATTTGCAAAGGAATTTATGAATCAAATCATACCTAAACGATACATATTAGCTCACGAGAAGCATTTCAAGAAAGAGATGCCTACTCCCTTAAATTTTTCAGGGTATATTTTAGATTGGCCGCGGCATTGGAGAAACACGAGGCAAACAAGCTTGCTTGACACAGTTAACTCTCTGAATGTCAACCATCAGTTCCGCGATTATTACATAAAAACAGAAAAAATCATAGAGGCTTCAAATGATATTTCCAATCTATATGAACTTGAGAGCGACGTAAAAATCACTAAGGTGTATCCACAATTTTCGAGCCCAAACCTTCGAGCAGGCATTATCCTAATGTGGGCACAAGACATTAGTGCCGAAAAGGACCTCGATGATTCGCCTATCCACGATTGCGCTAAACTCGATGGCAATCATGACCCGGACTTGCCGAAGGAAGGCCATCTTGGCGAGGCAGGTGCCTATATAGCCCCGCAGACGGTTCTTAATGAAAATCTTGAGGCCGCAACTGAAGAGGCAACCAAAGAAATTATGCAGAGCGAGGAGTTTCAGCACCAAGACACTGTATGTAAGGCAGAAATTCTCGCTTTCTTACGCTCATACAACACAGATGGCCCACCTAAAGACGCAACGATCCTTAAGGCAATAGAAAACTTCATTGTGGAAACACCAGATGCCCAACCCAACGAGATCGTTGAGGCTTTGAGACGCAATGTTAACCGATTGTGCGATCTTAGTAATGGAGCGAAGGAAAGAGGCAAGCATGACTTTATTGTGCATTTCAGCAATTCGATTGGCCTAATATTTACGTCCTTAGGAGAAATGCTTGACGAACCCGTTGGAGAAAAATTTCGCTATGCCGCACAAAATGCATACATTGATGCTCTATGCGCTATAGACAAAGAGAACAATGCGTATAAATGGGCCGAGGTTCAATTGAATTTTGGAAATTTACTAACATTACAATCTCAAAGATCTGAAGGATCAGCCGCTAAACAGTTTTTCCAGGCAGCGATCAAATCATTTGATTTGGCTTTGCAAATTTTTACAAAAGAAGAGTGTCCTCTTGAATGGGCCAAGACAAACGCTGCACTTGGCTTGACATATTTTACCGGTGGGAATTTGTCGCCAACCCAAGAAGAGAGAGTAACAATGTACGAGATGTCAATTCACTTCCTGAGATTAGCGGAGAGCATTTTTACCGAGGCAGAACACCCAATAAATTGGGCGCGAATACAATCCAACGCCGGGGCAATTTTGATTGAAGCCAGTAAATGTGTAGAAATAGAGATTCGATTAAAATTGATGCTTGATGCAATCGTTGCGCAAAAGGCTGCGTTGCGCGTCTTTTTGGAAGATGAGACACCCAATGATTGGGCTACTGTTCAGAATAGTCTGGGTGCGTGTTTACTTGAGATGTGTAGCCGCGTCGAGGGGAAAGATTGGAGTATGTTGCATGCAGAGGCAACTGCAGCTTGCGAGGCCGCATTGCGTGTTTGGAAATCAGAGAATCATCCATATGGTTTCGCGCTTGCGACAAAAAATCTCAAAGACCTCCATGCGATGAATCCGTCTAGCGCTGGCACCTGACATATGCCTAAGAAGATTAGTGAATCTAAAGGTAGCAGAGGTATTTAACAGAAACCAACTAAAGATTAGTATTTGGTTGTTTAACAACTTTAAATATACTTTTAAAATCAAATAAATTTGCTAAAACATAAATTTATTTATATTGATTAATAATAATATTTTAGGATATTGAACAGAAACTATTCAATAACTTGTTAGCCTTTCAATCATAATGTGAACTGAACGAGGAGAACAGTATGCCAAATATAACTACGATCGAGGGAACAATAGTCACTTATGATCATTATCCTGATGTATGCCCTATGTGCCACCATGCATTAAATCCACATTTTCTTAGCAGTACACTAAGCGGACAAATTAATGAACATGGCACTCAATTAGAGATGGCTTTTAAATGTACTCATCGCAACTGTTTAAGAATGTTTATTGGTCGATATGAACAAAAGTCAATACATACTCCAACAAAAAAGCCTCATGGTACTTTCACCTTTCAGACTTCAGCTCCACTAAAGTATAAAGCGCCAGAAGTAAGCCAAGAAGTAAGTGAGGTATCGCCATCATTTAAAACGATTTATGGACAAGCTTGTGCAGCTGAAAGTTATAGTTTGAATGAAATAGCAGGTGTTGCATATAGAAAAGCTCTTGAGTTCTTAATTAAAGATTACTGTATCCATAAAAAACCGGAAAATGAGCAAGAAATAAAATCAGCATTTTTAGGCGTTGTAATCAATAATTATGTTGATGACAGAAATTTGAAAACATGTGCTCAAAGAGCCGCTTGGTTAGGAAATGATGAAACCCACTATGTTAGAAAGTGGGAGAACAAAGATATTAATGACTTAAAAGTTCTAATCAATCTTTCATGTGTTTGGGTTCAAAGTAATATCTTGACCGAAAAGTATTTGCATGAAATGGGCTAATTGGGTAAGGGGGAGTTAAACTCCCCCTTACCACCCCTCCTCAGCATGCGGGTCCGCACTTGGCGGTTCACAGTGAAAACCGGACCTTAGTCGGGTAATAGATCACAACTTATAGTTTTTTGAAAACCTTAAGCTATCATCTGGTCAGGGCGATTCTATGACTCACCGCATAATCACTCCACCGATCGGTTTCTTTGTGTAATGCGCGCTCATAGAGACACCTTTCCTTAATTGTGTTCGGCCCTACACCATATCCAGGGCATTACTCCGGGCGTTTGGCTACTATGACCTCTGATGAATTCCGCGCAATCACACCGCATGTTGCCACAGGATGTGCGCTATGTCTCTTTGCTGTTTCCCTGCTGTCTGTTTCGCTCGTATTAGTAGGCAGCTTATCAATACGCCAAGGCTTGTTTCAACAGTTGTCTAATTGGTAGGTTATCCAACAGCATTAAACACCGCCCCGTTGGGCAGATATCCCCCGATAAGAACGTGAACTTTGACTGCACAACCGCGGCATTTACCCTACCTCCGGAATCCTGGGTTTCGTTATATCGTGCTAACTTACCTGAAAACTGGGCCTTGTATGCAATTTTTGTTCGTCGGCTCGCAGTTTTATACTTGGGCTTCCTTCAGACAATTTCTCGCGAAGATGACCTTGCCATCGGCTAGTACTTCTGTTAATATGCTCAAAATACAACATATTAACCGAATTCATGTACTGGGGACTTACACCGCATTAATTCACGCCCATGCCGGGCGTACACATCAAAATCAACGTGACCGGCGCAAAAGCTCGACGGTTTGTTATTTAGGTTGTGCATACATAGT
Source organism: uncultured Desulfatiglans sp. (assembly GCA_964499695.1). GTDB lineage: Bacteria > Desulfobacterota > DSM-4660 > Desulfatiglandales > HGW-15 > JAAZBV01. The sequence continues at coordinate 2,061 of CAZCMD010000185.1, read as the reverse complement.
AAAGGTCGATCGTTTTGGTATTAAAGTTAAAAAATGAAGAAGATGGTGGAGTCACTATCGAACAGATTACCTCGAGGCCATCTATATATCTTGATCAATGGATGTGGTGTCTTTTATCAGAAGACTCGGATCTCAGAAATAGATTCATAAAAACGGCTGATGAAGCTAATGCTACTATAATGTACTCAAATGCCACACTTATCGAATTAGCATTAATTGAAGATACAAATCAAATAGATGGAATTCATGAAGTGATGGACACTCTTGACTATGGGTTCTCGGATTTTAATCCATCAAGAGTGATAAAGAAAGAAGAGGCATTGGAAGTTTATGGAGGTGGTGCTTTTGATGGATTAAATCCATGTTGTGATATTGAGTTAATAAAAAACTACTTTCTCAATAGAATGGACCGATCAAAGCCTTCTCTACTATCTCCTATTTTACCAAAATTGAAAGAAGATTTGGAATCTGACAAGTTTAGAAAGATGGGTCAAAGGTTTGACGGACTAACGCCAATTGTTCTTAAAGCGCGTAATGATCCAATGGCGTTAAATGAGGCAAAAAAGAGGCATTCCAGGAAAGAATTATTTAGGAAACAAATGCCTTACACAAAAGATATTTATAAACTTGCAATTGACTTTGTTGTTGTGAACGAAAAAATGAAAATGACATCAAACGAGTGGATTGATCTTTTACACACAGTTGTACCCGTTGCTTATTTTGACTTCGTAATGCTCGATAAAAGATGGTGTCATTTTATTCGTTCAGTTTTGCCGCTTTCACCTCCTGACATTGCCTATGTTTTTTCACAGCGAGAGATAGCGGATTTTTTGACAAAAATTAAGACTTTTCAGGAAGAAACAGCAATATGAAAAATGCCTATCATCAGCTTTGAGGAGGATGTTCATTCAGAGACCCTTCATTCACACCTCTCAAGCTGGGGGTTAAAATATGTGACAAAACCTACCTAATACTAATGAAATCGAAACTTACCCTAATAGAAAAAGTTCTACCCTGTTCAAATGATTGGAAGAGTTATGAGTCAAGAATTTTACTTAGTTCATATAAAATATCATAGCTGTAAACACCTAAGAATAAGACCGGTCGTGAAATAGGAGACATAATCTGATGAACTCAGAGTATGTTCTTTTAATGATATCAAAAAGCATATCAAATCGACATTGCCGCACATGTGAGGACCAAATAATTTCACACAGTTACTGGATTCCACGGTCGAGCCGTGGAATGACAAAAAGGGATTATACAAAGGTCTCAGAGCATTAAATGCTCAATTCCTTTTTATACTCCTCAACCCATGCAAGGCTTTCCTTAATCATGTCGGGTCTGGATCAGTGAGTACACATGACCTGTTTTCAAGCATTTCTACTGCGGATTCTTTTCCCGATGATCTCACATCAATTGACCTGCATATTCTTCCATCAACCAGTTCCACTATACGGTCTGAGCGGATAGCGACCTCCCTGTCATGAGTCACCATTACGAGAGTGGTATTGTTTTCCCTGTTGATCTCTCTCAAAAGTTCCAGCACCTTGGCGCCGGTTTCCCTGTCCAGGTTGCCTGTGGGCTCATCCGCAAAAATCACCTTTGGCCTGTTGATCAGGGCCCTTGCAATAGAAACACGCTGCTGCTGGCCACCTGAAATTTATGTTACATATCCGCTGGTAATGCGTTTGAGAAATGCCACATTAAAACATGTAGGGAGCAATTTGGCATTGAAAATACAGCACTGTCAGTAGCATTATTGAGAAATTAAAGCATGAAATGGATATTGATAAAGGGTTGAAAAACAGGGTGCAAATTTTATATTAAAAAATCATCAAGAGTCAAAGATAGACTTGCCCCTTTTCAAATCCTAAACACCCTCAACTGTGGAAGTTGGGCTAACAGCCTCCCCTTTTACACTCTCTTATACGCTCATTCCAAAAAGGGAGTTCTTATCAATTGCAATTTTACTTGACACACAAGCCAACGTTCTCCTATATTACGCGATACTTTCCTATACTTTCGGGACTATTTTATATTTGTACTACTTATAAAGAA
>CAZCMD010000184.1:7261-9025 GCA_964499695.1 uncultured Desulfatiglans sp. | reverse complement strand
AGGTAATCCTCTTTAACCTGAGCGGACACGGGCTCCTTGATCTTGGTTCATATGAAAAGTATTTTGCAAATGAACTGGATAATTATGCGCTCTCGGATGATGAGCTTGCCAAATCAGAGGCGGTCTTCAAGGATTTCCCAAAACCGCAGCTGCTTAAGAGTATTTAGTAAAATCATGGTGCAAGATTTGTTTGCACCATGATTTTTTATTTATATCAAAAACTGTCAGACTGTCATGCCCGCGAAGGCGGGCATCCATTTTTTTAAGTATTAAATATCTAAAGTTAATTCCGATTTTACTACTATATAGGAGAAAAAGTTATGAAACAAAAATATATCTATCTATCAATTCTTGCTTTGTTTTTATTTTTTGCCATACCAGTGTCATCATCAGCCTATGACCTGCCATCAGTAAACCTTGGATTTACAAGCTTTCTGGATGGTGCTCCGCCATCCGGGCCGGGTCTTTATATTCAGGAATATGTACAGTACTGGACATCTGATTTTAAAGACAATCCACTCGAAGGGGAAGATCTGGAGGCATGGATAAATCTTAACCAGATAACATATCAGTCAAATACTGAATTTATTCTCGGGGCAAAATGGGGACTTGATATAATAGTGCCATTTGTGAAACTTGATACAGATTTTTCCATGGAAAATTCCGGTATGGGAGATCTCTGGGTAGGCCCGTATCTGCAATGGGACCCGATTATGGGTGAAAACGGCCCCAAACTTCTGCACAGGTTCTCACTGGGTTTTATATTACCTACAGGTGATTATAAAGAAACAAAGGCAATAAATGCAGGCAGTAATTTTTACTCTTTTAATCCATACTGGGCTGCAACATATTTTATAACCCCAAAATGGACCGCATCAACAAGGGTCAGTTACCTGTTGAATGATGAGAATGATGAACCTTATGCCCCTCTCGCTGCAATGGGCGTAGAGGAAGTACAGGCAGGAGAGGCATTTCATATAAATTTTGCCACATCATATGAGATAATACCAAACCAGTTACGTATTGGTATTAACGGATATTATTTAAAACAGCTCAGTGAAACCGAGCATGATGGTGTTGAGCTGATCGGCTCAAAAGAAAAGGTTCTGGCTATAGGCCCTGGTGTGCTCTATTCATTTAATAAGGACGCCCACCTGTTCATTAATATGTACTTTGAGACAGATGCAGAAAACAGACCTGAAGGGGAACGCATCAACGCAAGGTTTGTATATCATTTCTAATTTTTTTGGTAGGGGCGAATAATTATTCGCCCCTACAGTTATATCCACCATTATTCAATCCGCGTTGCGTCTATTGCAATCATTCAGCATTTACATTTCGGCCAGAAAACCATTTTTTTTACAAGAATGATATGACATCATTCTCTCTTTCCCATGGGAGGTGGGTTGTCAGGTCTCAGGACAAGCTGGTCTCCCATTTTTTCACATGTAGCGCTTATTGTATCACCACGATCGGTTACGATTTCAACAGCATCCCCTTCGTTTTTGTCTTCACATACCTGAAAAGCCTCAGGGGGTGGGCCCGGACGTCTGTCATCACGTTTCTCTTGTGTTGAATCATCTCCAACTGCACTCATGCAACAAACAGCAACAATAGCAAAACCAATTACGATTTTTTTAATAGTCTTCATAGGTTATTCTCCTTTTTTAAATGTTCTCTCATGCCCTTCAGAAATTTTAACTTTATTGATATAGTCAGAAAAATAACCGGTTTGGTTTCAAAAAAAAGAAAAAATAAATTGGT
>CAZCMD010000184.1:0-7161 GCA_964499695.1 uncultured Desulfatiglans sp. | reverse complement strand
GTATCCAGCAGCCAGTTGAAATCTATGTTTATTATATCACCTATGGCCCCGGCCATGATCAGCTCCTTGACCTGTGTCCTTGGGGGCAAAAATACCCGTAATTGAATTTAACGGCTATAGCATCGCGGAACAGCTCATGATGCCCTCCTGTGCCTACTATAGTATATGTTTTCATATTTCACTTTGCCTCAAGCCGGTTAATGAGGGCCTTTTTTATTTCGTTGATATGCGGCTCATCTTCAATCTTCTGGCCATCAAAATCTATTACATAGAAGATATCAGCGCTCTGGTCCCCTTTATTACCTATCTTGGCAATCCTGATATCAAGGTGCAGGTCAAACAGTGTCCTGGTAATGATATGGAGCAGGCCGATTCTGTCAGTGGCGAAGACCTCAATAAGCGTAAAAAAGTCCGATGATGCATTATCAATATTTACTTCTGTTGGCTTAGCCGGTTTTTGAATGACCCCTACTGCCGGCGCTCTCTTTTTACTCAGCCTGTGTGACAAAGAGAGCCTGCCTTCAATCCTCTGGGAAAAATCATTTTCAATCCTGAGCCATGTCTCCTGAGGGTTGATCTCATCAAGGGGTTTTGTGACATAAAATATATCAACAGCGGTTCCATCCCCCCAGGTATAAATGTTTGCATTCAGGATATTGATATTATTCAGGGCCATTATTCCCGCTATATCGGAAAAGAGCCCTGGCCTGTCTTTCGCAACAAAACATACCTCCCAGTATCCGCCAGTACTGTTTTCACGGAACTCAAATATAAAGGGGCTCTCTTCTCCCCTTGCCTGTCTTCTCTTCAGACCCCTCACTATTTCCATGTGATGGAGAGCCTCGATGGCAGGTATGTTGAGTTTATACCTCTGGGGCATGGTCTCAAAATAATAATCAAACTCTTCGGCAGGTAAATAGCCGGCAATAAGTTTTCTTATCTGTCTTTTGAGCCTCATTATCTTTTGAGATGCATCAGGTGTGGCAAGTTCACCCTTTTCAATAATGTGAAGCACCTTGAATAACATCTCCTGTATCAGGTTAGCTGTCCAGTCATTCCAGACACCGGGGCCTGTTGCCTTTGAGTCTGCCCATGTGAGTATAAATAACGATTTGAGCCTATCAATTGTACCTATTCTCCTTGCGCTCTGTATAATAATCTTTTCATCGTTAAGATCACGCCTTGTAGCAGTTTCAGCAAGATAGAGGTGATTTTCTATAAGAAAAATAATCTCTTCAATTGATTCCTTATGGTAATTGACCCTTTCCAGTATGCCTCTCGCAATCCTGGCCCCTCTTTTTGAATGCTCTTTTCCGTTTTTTCCTATATCGTGGAAGAAGGTTGCCAGTAAAAGCTCCTCTTTCTGTTTGATATCAGCGTAGGTGTCAACAATGAGGATACCCTTTTCCTTTGAAATATTTTTCAGGTAAGAGACCGCCTCGAGTATATGTCTTCCTACGGGATAGATATGATATGCATCAAACTGTACCCTGCCCCTTACCTCACCGAACTCGGGGATATAGCTGTCTAAGAATCCTGTGTCAAACATCTGGTCAAGTGTTTCAATCGCATAAGAGCTTTTCAGTATATTCAGGAATCCCCTGAATATACTTTCAGAACACCTGAATTTATCATCAATCAAAGAGAGAAACGCCCGCGTTAACCTTCTGGAATCTATGGTCAGACTGATGCCGTATTTGCTGCTTACCTCAAATATCCTCATAAGTATGGAAGGGTCATCAATAATGTCTTTTGCAGAATTATAGGCTATTTCATCCTGGTGCAGGTGAAGCCCCTGACTGAGATCATCTTTATCAACATTTATCTTTCTAGAATCCCTTTTAACAGCATGGCCGTAAAGGAAGGAACGGTGAAGTATTTTAATACTTTCCATTGAAGAGTGAAGCTCTTCAAGAAAATGTTCAACAGCCGGCGTTTTCCCATCCTTTTTATATTTAAGCCGCCTTGCTATCTCCTCCTGATAGATAAAACTCATCCGGTCATTTTTTCTTTTTGAAAGCTGATGCAGATGATTCCTGGTATATGAGATAAAACAGACAGCCTTTAAAAGATCTTCACATTCCTGGTAAGATAACTTGCCAAGCTGTTCAAGGTCTCTTATACTCCTGATATCATACAGTGTCTTTGCCATCCACAGTATATGATGGTAATCCCTTAATCCCCCTATCCCTTCCTTCAGATTGGGTTCAAGCAGGTGGCTGGCATCACCGTAATTTTTCATCCTTAAGGCATTCCCGTCCTGGAGCCATCTTATATATCTCTCTGATTCTTTTGAGATGACCCTCTTCTGTAAAAACTCCGCCATATTGAGATAAAGGAGTGAATCACCACACAGAAACCTTGCATCCATCAGGGAGGTAAGCACCTCATAATCACTGTGGCCAAGTTTTATGCAGTCTTTTACACTCCTGACACCATACCCTATTTCAAGACCGAGATCCCAGAGCGGGTAAAATAACTCGGCTACAAGGGGCCTTGCATCGGCAGGGATCTTTTTTCCGAATAATATAAGGATATCAATATCCGAGTACAGGCACAGATCCTTTCTACCGTAACCCCCAACTGCAACAAGGGCAAAGGGGGCCTTTTTTTTAAAGAGCGACTGTCCTGTTTTACTCTCCTGAAGAGATATCCTGAAATAATCGTCAATTATTGCTGTGTATTTCTCATGAAAATCCGTCTTTACAGCCCCGGTTGTAAATTCGGCAAAAAGGGCATCTCTGGACTCCTTCAGGTCAGCATGGGATCTTTTTGTCCCTGAAGTGACCAGAGAAGATGCCTTTTGGGAATCAGGCATAACGGCCAGGTTTTTTCCAGACATGATTACCTGCTGAACTAAATGGCATTTTTGCCTTTTTCGCCGGTTCTTATCCTTATAACCTCATCAACCGGAATGATAAATATCTTCCCGTCGCCTATCTGGCCTGTTCCGGCCTTTTCTATAATTATCTTTACGGCCTCATCAACCAGTTCAGTCTCCATAACGACTTCAAGCTTGATCTTTGGTACAAAATCAACCTGGTATTCAGCGCCCCTGTATATCTCCTTATGGCCCCTCTGTCTGCCAAATCCCTTGACTTCACTTACTGTAAGGCCTTTTATCCCTATTGAAGAGAGCCCTTCCTTTACATCATCCAGTTTAAAAGACTTAATTATTACTTCCAGTTTTTTCATATTTCTGCCTCCTTTTCATGATAGTGGCCTTGTATTTATTTTGAGATTACACCTATCTTATATTTTTCAGCAAGCATAATTTGCCCTTCTGTCCAGACGCCTGGTGGCAAATTATGTCGCCAGACGTAAATTTTATGATGCAGGACAGGATTTATCCAATACCTCTATTACCAATTGTATCCGGTCTCATTATGCAGAGTTATATCCATGCCCTTTTCCTCTTCCTCTTCAGTCATCCTCACTCCTATGACCCAATCTATAAGCTTAAGGAGTATTATGGTCATGACAAAAGAAAAGACCATTGTTACTGCAACAGCGATAAATTGTATCCATAACTGACCCGGATTACCGAAGAACAGGCCGTCAAAACCGGCAGGGTTGACTGCCTTGCATGCAAACAGACCTGTTGCAAGGGCACCCCATGTCCCTCCAACACAGTGTACACCCACTACGTCAAGGGAATCATCATATCCGAGTCTGGATTTCATCATTACCCCGCTGTAACAGATTATGCCTGCCAGGCCGCCTATTACTATTGATGAGACAGGGCCTACAAACCCGGACCCCGGGGTAATAGCTACAAGCCCTGCTACAGCACCGCTGGCCGCACCAAGGGTAGTCGGTTTACCCCTGTGTATCTTCTCCATGAGTACCCAGGCTAAGGCTGCTGCCGCAGAGGCAAGATGTGTTACCACAAAGGCGCTAGCGGCCAGGCCGTTTGCTGCAAGTGCACTCCCGGCATTAAATCCGAACCACCCGAACCAGAGGATCGCCGCACCGGTAATTGTCATTGGGACATTGTGCGGTATATAGGGTGTATTCCCAAAACCCTTCCTCTTACCTATTACAATCGCTGCGGCAAGCGCTGATATACCTGAACTTATGTGAACAACCGTGCCTCCTGCAAAATCCAATGCGCCCAGCTTGAGTATCCATCCTCCTGCACCCCATACCCAGTGACAGATAGGATTATAAACAAACGTAGCCCATAACAGAGTAAATATAAGGAATGCACTGAATTTCATACGCTCTGCAAAGGCCCCTGTAATAAGCGCAGGCGTAATCACCGCAAACATGCATTGAAATATCATGAATGCAAGGTGTGGAACAGTCGTTCCATAGCTTGCGCTTGGCTCCATGCCTACACTGTTAAGCCCTAACCAGTCCAGCCCGCCGATTATACCTCCATGGTCAGGGCCAAATGACATCGAATATCCCCAGAGTGCCCATTCAACGGAAATAACTCCGAGTATAATAAAGCTCTGCATTATGGTTCCAAGGACATTCTTTCCTCTAACCATTCCGCCATAAAAAAGTGCCAGCCCGGGGGTCATGATCATAACCAGGGCCGCTGATATTAATACAAATCCAGTATCTCCTGCATTCATAGTGCCTTCTCCTTCCTCTTCATTAGAATGAAATTTGATAATAGATTAAAGCAACGGTTGTGCCACAGGCTTAAAAAATAAAAAATAGTGATAAAACAATGGGATATATAATGAATGATCTTTTTGTAGTGAAGGCCAATACTACAAAAATGTATATTTAAAATTACTTATGAACAAAAATGTTCTCGGGGTATGTAATATCCTGATCCGGATAAGGCTTTTATTTGTTAATATGAAAATTTAAGTCTCATATTCTTGACACTATTACCCTGCTCAAATATATTAGCGCAACTTAAAATTTAGGAGGGCATATGCCAAGACTTGAAGGTATTAAAAAGGTTATGATTATCAGTTCTGGGCCAATAATAATAGGACAGGCGTGTGAATTCGACTATTCGGGAACACAGGCATGCAAGGCACTCCGGAAACTCGGTTATGAAATAGTCCTGGCCAATTCCAATCCCGCGACCATTATGACTGACCCGGGAATGGCAGAGGCAACATATATTGAACCGCTTAATGTAAATGTTATGAAGGAGATAATAGAAAAGGAGAGGCCTGATGCCCTGTTACCAAACCTTGGCGGCCAGACAGGGCTGAATCTCTCTTCAGAACTGGCTGAGGCAGGTATCTTGGATGAATATGACGTAAAGGTAATAGGTGTTGACCTTGAGGCAATAAAAAAGGGCGAAGACAGGATAGAGTTTAAAAAAACAATGGAAAGTCTTGGCATAGAGATGCCAAAGAGCAAACCAGCCTACACGATTGAAGAGGCGGAAAAGATAGCAGAAGAGCTGGGCTACCCGGTTGTTATCAGACCGGCCTATACAATGGGCGGCACCGGAGGTGGTCTAGTCTATAATATAGAGGAACTCAGGACAGTTGCCTCAAGGGGTATATCCGCAAGCATGGTAGGGCAGATACTGATCGAGGAATCTGTTTTAGGCTGGGAAGAGCTTGAACTGGAGGTAGTTCGTGATGCCAAAAACCAGATGATTACTGTCTGTTTTATAGAAAATGTGGACGCCATGGGTGTACATACGGGAGACTCCTACTGTACTGCGCCTATGCTCACCATTGATAAGGAGCTCCAGAAAAGACTCCAGAAACATGCATACGATATTGTAGAGGCGATAAACGTTATTGGCGGCACAAACGTGCAGTTTGCCCATGATCCCAAAACAGGACGGGTTGTTGTTATAGAGATAAACCCAAGGACATCAAGGTCTTCAGCACTGGCATCAAAGGCAACAGGATTTCCAATTGCCCTTGTATCAGCCCTCCTGGCTGGCGGCATGACCCTGGATGAAATGCCCTACTGGAGAGAAGGCACACTGGATAAATACATACCCTGGGGCGACTATGTTGTAGTCAAGTTTGCCAGATGGGCCTTTGAAAAATTTGAAGGGGCAGTGGATAAGCTGGGCACCCAGATGCGCGCGGTCGGTGAGGTCATGAGCATCGGCAAGAATTACAAAGAGGCGTTTCAGAAGGCTATCAGGTCTCTTGAAATCGGAAGGCATGGGCTAGGGTATGCCAAAAATTTCAATAAAAAGACGCTTGATGAATTGATGGATATGCTTTCTGAACCATCAAGCGAGAGACAGTTCATCATGTATGAGGCCATAAGAAAGGGTGCATCGGTTTCTGAGCTTAATAAAAAGACCCATATCAAGACATGGTTTATTGAGCAGATGAAGGAGCTGGTTGATCTTGAGAACATGATACTGGAATACAGGGGAAAGGAGCTGCCTGATGATCTTTTGATCCGGGCCAAAAAGGATGGGTTTGCTGATAAGTACCTCTCCAAAATATTGCAAGTGCCGGAGAAAGATATCAGGGAAAAACGCACTAAACTCGGCATTGTCGAGGCATGGGAACCTGTTCCTGTGAGTGGCGTGGAAGATGCAGCCTACTACTATTCCACCTACAATGCCTCTGACAAGGTTTCTGTAAGCAGCAGCAGAAAGATCATGGTGCTGGGAGGAGGCCCGAACAGGATCGGGCAGGGCATAGAATTTGATTACTGCTGTGTACATGCGGCCTTTGCCATAAGGGATGAGGGGCTTGAGTCCATAATGGTCAACTGTAACCCTGAAACCGTGTCTACAGATTATGACACCTCGAATAAGCTCTATTTTGAACCGCTTACAGTGGAAGATGTCTTGAGCATCTATGAAAAGGAAAAGCCTGAAGGGGTTATAGTACAGTTCGGCGGGCAGACACCGCTTAACCTTGCAGCAGAGCTTGAAAAGGCCGGAGTAAAGATAATAGGCACCTCCCCCGATGCAATTGACCTTGCTGAAGACCGTGACCGTTTCAGGAATGTCATGAAAAAACTCGGAATCCCTCAGCCTGAGTCAGGCATGGCAGTCAATCTTGATGATGCCCTGGCAATAGCTGCAACAATAGGGTACCCTCTCATGGTGAGGCCCTCATATGTGCTTGGGGGGAGGGCAATGGAGGTGATACATGATGAAGAGATGCTGAGGCGTTATATAAATGCTGCGGTCGATGTAACCCCTGAAAGGCCCATACTGATAGATAAATTTCTTGAAAATGCAATTGAGGCTGAGGC
>CAZCMD010000183.1:0-9147 GCA_964499695.1 uncultured Desulfatiglans sp. | reverse complement strand
AAAATCATAGATAAAGAGGTATATATAAACGGTTCTCTTTATAAGAACCCTCATGCGATACATAAGGACAACCAGATTTATCCTGCTGAATCGGTTGCGAGGGATAATTTCGGCCCGATTCGCGTACCCGAGGACTCCTATTTTGTAATGGGTGACAACAGGGATAATTCCCATGACAGCCGTTTCTGGGGTTTTGTTCCAAAATCAAATCTGGTGGGTAAGGCAATAATTAAATACTGGTCATGGGATACAAACAAGTGGCATGTGAGATGGGAGAGGATAGGAAGGATTATCGAGTGAACAGAAAATTGCCTGTCCAGTTTTTGCTCAGCAATATACATATTTTGCCTGTTACTAATATTATGAATATATTTTTCTAGGTTTTCTATTGATTTAATTATTGTATTATCAGTCACTTATCGCTAGCTATCAACTCTGGCACAATAGTTGTTATATCCTGCTGTAGATTGAACATTGTTAAGGAGTAGAAATGAAAACATCAAACGACTTAACTATTCTCACAGGAGGCATCATGAAAGCAACATCCATATACGATAGGCGGCCCTGGTTAAAACATTATGAAAATGGTGTCCCGCATGAGATATCACTCACGAATACCCTGCTCCCCGATATTCTGGAAATGAGCGCCAGACGTTTTCCAAATAACAGCGCATTAAATTTTGAAGGGTACAGGGTGACATATAAAAAACTCAACAGCCTGGTTGATAGATTCAGCGCACATCTCTATTCCCTCGGTGTCAGAAAGGGTGATTCGGTGGCTATCCTGCTGCCAAACCTGATCTCAACTGTTGTCTGTTATTATGCGATCATTAAGATCGGCGGTATTGCGGTCATGAATAATCCCCTCTATTCTGACAGGGAGCTTGAAAATCAGTTTAATGATTCGGGCGCAAAGATACTGATTACCCTTGATCTGCTTGCAAACAGGATGATAGGGCTGCGCCCCAGAACACAGATAAAGCAGATCATTTATGCTACAGCCGGTGATTTTTTGCCACCTGTTAAGAAGGTTATGTTCAGGCTCTTTGGGAAAAAAAAGAGGCTTACTGCCTCAGTCAATAAAGCAAATGACCTATATTGCTTTGAAAAACTTATCAAAAAACCGGCACCGCCTGCACCGGAAATAAACATATCTTCCGATGATGTGGCAATGTATCAATACACAGGCGGTACAACAGGTGTATCAAAGGGGGTCATGCTGACCCATGGAAACCTGAGTAATCATGTTCAGCAGTTAAAGGCATGGCTGCCCCGGTTTAAAGAAGGCGAGGAGGTCATGCTGGGGGCACTTCCCTTTTTTCATGTATTCGGCCTCACTGCGTGCATGAATTTTTCTATCCTGATGGGATGGGAGAATGTTATTGTGGCAAAGCCCCAGGCGGAAAATCTCATTAAGGCAATTACAAAACAGAGGCCCACCTTTGCCCCAATGGTGCCCACCATGTTTATCAACATCTTAAGGCATCCTGACATTGAAAAGGCTGATATGACCTCCATACGTGCCTGTTTTTCAGGCAGTGCCCCTATGCCAGTTGAAGCAATAAAGGAATTCGAGACAAAAACCGGTGCTGTCATACTTGAGGGATACGGCCTGACCGAGTCCTCTCCAATCGTATGCGTGAACCCCTTTTCAGGCACAAGAAAGGCTGGCAGTATCGGGCTGCCATTTCCCGGCACCCAATGCCGCATCGTAAATATTAAAGATGGCAATACAGATGTGCAGCAGGGTGAGTGTGGAGAGCTTATTGTCCGTGGCCCGCAGGTTATGAAGGGATACTATAAAACTAATGAGACAGAAGAGGCCTTAAAGGAGGGGTGGCTCTATACGGGTGATGTCGCAAGAATGGATGAAGATGGGTATTTCTATATTGTTGACCGTATAAAGGAGTTGATCATATCAGGAGGATACAATGTATACCCGAGGGATATAGAAGAGGTTATATATACACATCCTGATATATACGAGGCCGCTGTAATCGGTATACCACACCCAAGCCGCGGGGAGGAGGTAAAGGTATTTGCAGTGTTAAAGGAGGGAAAAAGCATGACACAGAAGGAGCTGATAGATTATTGCGCTGAAAGGCTTGCCAAGTATAAACTGCCAGCAAAGGTGGAATTCAGACAAAGCCTTCCAAAAAACGCTGTTGGCAAGATCCTTAAAAGGGTACTAAAGGAAGAGGAGATGAATAGATCAATATTGAACAGTAATTTGGAAGAAACAGGTAAGGGATTTGAAAAATCTGATTCATTCGTATGCAAATGAAATGCCCCTTTAATGGCAAAATACCATTAAAGGGGCTGAAGCCTATCTCCTGAAAAGCCTGTCAATAAATGATTTGGCCCTGATCTTTTCGATCCTTTCATTATTTTTATCTATCTCTCTGTTTCTAGCCTCTATCTGTCCTTCAATAATATTTATATCATTGTTGCAGACCTGTATCTTTGTCTCCAGATCAAGGATATTAATCTTATCTGTCCGGAGAAGGTTACGGCTGCCAAGGGATTTGAGGCTTTTCTGTGTCTCTTTTTTTGTCTCCTCCAGCTCTTTTAAAGCGGCCTTTTTCTCCAGGATAAAGGTCATTAGCTTCTGATTCTCTTTTATTACAGAAGATTCCTTTTCCATTGTAAAAAACAGGAAGGAAAAACCGGCTAAAAGGATAAAAATAATCAGAAGCACAACCCTGAAGACCCCTGTAAAAAGTCTCCATGCCCCTGATATTAAATTGAGCCGCCCGAAAAAACCGGAGATCTGTTCACTCTTAGTATACTTTACATCACCACCCTTAACCTGATTCCATATCTTTTCTATTGCCTCAGTGATCTTTTTTATATCAGCGCCGAGGTTTTCACCGAGCTTGCCTGATTTACACTCAGATATGATGGAATCACCACCGGAAAGCATATTTTCTGCAGTCTTGTCAAAACTCTTAAGGATTACATCGGTGTTTACCTCTGTTGTAAATTTGCCCGGAAACTCCTTTTTGAGATATTTTATGTCATCCTTAAGGCTAGCCAGACTTTTTTTCATCTCTTTCCCGAACTTTGTCAGGTATACATTTTCCGCAAGATACTCATTGGCTATGGTAATAAGAAGAGAATTGTCCCTGATATTTCTGAGTGAATAAAAATCTGCATTATTTACAGTCATTTTAAGGCCTTTTTTAAGAATATTTACACCAAGTAATAATTCAAATTTTCTTTTTTTTCAAAAAAAATTGACAAACCTGAAAAACATCAAGTAAAACAACAGATTCGCAAGATCGATTTATTGGATCATTTACCTGTTTTGCCTGGAAATTTTTCCCAGGATATATATAAAGTCGGCATATGCCGGCAAATAATAAGTAAAAGTTACATAAAACTGACTTGGAACTGTATATGACTGACAAGAAAAATGGAAGAATAAAAATAAACCGCGAACTGTGCAAGGGATGCTATCTTTGTATTTCAGTATGTCCTAAACATGTTATCGCTGTATCTGAAACCCTCAACCATCAGGGATATTATCCCTCTAAGAGCATAGATAACAGTGATGACCCGAAATGTACAGGTTGTGCAATGTGTGCAACAATGTGTCCTGATGTTGCTATTGAGGTTTACCGTGATTGAAAAGATATTGATGAGTGGAAACCATGTTATAGGGGAGGCAGCGGTAAGGGCCGGGTGCAGATTTTATGCAGGTTACCCCATAACCCCTCAGAATGAACTTACAGAGTATATGGCCGCCGCAATGGCAAAGCTCAATGACGGTACATTTATACAGGCAGAGAGCGAAATTGCCGCCATTAATATGCTTATAGGCGCATCAATGGCAGGTGCACGGGTTATGACAAGTTCCTCAAGTCCCGGCATCAGCCTGAAACAGGAGGGCATCTCATTTCTGTCTGCGCTTGAACTCCCTGCTGTTATAGTTAACTGTATGCGAGGCGGCCCGGGGCTGGGTAATATTGCCCCTTCTCAGGGTGATTATTTTCAGGCCACACGCGGCGGTGGACATGGTGATTACAGGAATATTGTCCTTGGCCCTGCAACCGGTCAGGAGATCTGCGATGTTGTTACAAAGGCATTCGAATATGCAGATGAATACCGCACCCCTGTAATGATACTTCTAGACGGGATGATGGGGCAGATGATGGAACCTGTTGTGTTTCCTGAATACAGGGACATAAACACACTACCTGAAAAACCATACAAGATCGATGGCGCAAAAGGGAGGCCAAGGCGTGTGATCAAATCCCTTCTGCTTGATGTCAATGTTGAAGAGGCCCATAACTGGAAGCTTGTTCAGAAATATGAGCAAATAAAAGAAAAAATACAGATGGCTGAAATGTATAAAACATCCGATGCAAAACTTACCATAATAGCTTACGGTATAGCTGCAAGGATAGCAAAGGGTGCTGTTGACAGGGCCAGAAGCGAGGGGCTTAAGGCTGGACTTTTCAGGCCTGTTACACTCTGGCCATTCCCGGAGAGGTTGCTCACTGAAACAGCCAGAAACAACACGGAATTTCTGGTTTATGAGATGAGTACGGGTCAGATGCTTGAGGATGTAAAATTAACACTCAACGGCAGCAGCAGGATACATTTCCATGGCCGTCCCGGAGGGCCTGTATCAACGCCTGCCGATATCTTTGAACAGATTAAAAAATATTATCCTGAATAGCAGGCTGTTATCAGGTTTTAGATACAAGGAATCATTTATGACTGAGACAATTTTTAAAAAACCAAAGTACCTTAAGGATGCGGTTTTTCATTACTGCCCGGGCTGTGGCCACGGCATAACCCACCGTCTTGTGGCAGAGATTATAGAAGAGCTTGATATAGCCGACAGATCCATTTGCGTGCCCCCTGCCGGATGTGCTGTGCTCGCTTATGACTATTTTGATATTGATGTTGGCGAAGCGGCCCACGGCAGAGGCGCTGCTGTTGCAACCGGTCTAAAAAGGGTGCTTCCTGATCGTATAGTTTTCACTTATCAGGGAGACGGCGATATGGCTGCCATTGGTACAGCCGAGACAATACATGCGGCTAACAGGGGTGAAAAGATTACGACAATCTTTATCAATAACGGGACATACGGCATGACCGGCGGCCAGATGGCGCCGACTACAATTGTGGGGCAGAAATCCACCACTACACCGGGCGGCAGGGATGTTAAAAGGGATGGTAATCCCTTGAGGCTGAGCGAAATGCTCGGGCTTCTGGATGGTACATTTTATATTGAACGGGTCTCTGTCACCTCTCCTAAAAATATCAGGGCTGCAAAGAAGGCCATAAAAAAGGCATTCAAGATACAGATGGACAACCTCGGGTACTCACTGGTTGAGGTATTGTCGCCATGCCCCACAAACTGGAAAATGTCACCTGTTGATTCATGTAAATGGATAGATGAATACATGACAAAGACATTCCCCCTGGGTGTAATAAAGGATAATTCAGAGAATAAGTGAGAAAGGGTTTATTTGAGATGATTACTAAAACAGCTTTTGCAGGGTCAGGCGGGCAGGGAGTCCTTTCAATGGGATATATCCTGGCCTATGCTGCCATGAGAGATAAAAAAAATGTGACATACCTCCCTTCATACGGGGCAGAGGTGCGTGGTGGGACTGCCAACTGTACCGTATGCATCTCAGATGAAGAGATCGCATCACCCGTCGCATCTGCGCCGGATTTTGCCATTGTCCTCAATAAACCCTCCATGCTCAAGTATCAGGAGATGATCAGAAAAGGTGGAATCATGCTCATCAACTCCTCACTTGTGGATGCAAAGGCTGAAAGGGCGGATATAGAAGTGGTATATATCCCTGCCAATAAACTCGCCCTTGAACTCGGCAGTGAACGGGCGGTAAACATGATCATGCTTGGCGCATTTGCAGCAAAAACTGGGGTGACATCCCTTGAATCACTCGCAGGCGGGATGAGCGATGTGTTGAAATCCAAAAACGCCGGCCTTGTTGATCTGAATAAAAAAGCCATGGAAAAGGGCGCAGAATACGCACTCAATGAAAGATAGAAGATGATTTCATTGGGGTTCAACTCATTGTATCTTTATTAAAATATTTGGAGAAGTCATAACTCCCAGAGGCGACATCCTCAAAGGTTATTTTGATTGTGTATTCCCCATTATATTTAACATTCATGAGATGAGTGAAAGGTCCTCATTATTCAGCCTTATTAACGCTCATTAACACATCCATAGGTGCAATAAAGTAGCTTGCTGTCATTCGAATAGGCTCAGACTGCATTTTTGAACAGGCTTTTATCAATTCCAGCAGCACCTTTCCAGCCGTCGTATTTGCCCAAAACCATTCCTTCAATGCCTTGCTTGATAAACCTTCCTGCCCTGGCTGTGCGGTAACACCCTCTACATAATAGGACTTTAAATCTTCTGCAGCAAGTTTAAGGCTTACTGATATATCGACATCATCACGGGGATTTTTTGGTATGTTCCCATCTACAAAGGAATAAAGAAATTCGCCAAGCGCCGATATTGCTATGCAGCTTCCTCCCACAGTTGTTCTGCCCCTTTTTCTCAGGGCTATCTCATACCACGGGTACATAGCCTGGATTTCCCTTATAAACCTTGTCTTCAAATTATCCGGAGTATTGTGTTCGGCATCATCAAAACTCACAGGACAGGATAATACCTCGACATCATCATCTGATACAGGGGCATCTTCCTTGAAATCATCTATGATAACCGGGCCATCAACTCTTTCAAACAGATTCAATAATGATATAAGGACTTTTTTCTGGAAATCTTTATCGTTTGGTACGCCCAGGGGGCGGCCTAATTCAAATGGTACCCATAGGGATCTTGGGGGCTTTACCTTTTCAGTATGGGGTCTTATGAGGCTTATATTTGCAGCAGGGATCCCCTGCTCTTCAAAAAGATGCCCGAGAACGCCACCGGCGATCGTACAGCCGGGTCATACAGGGAAAAGGAGCAGGGCATTAACATTGTCTTTTTTCAGTAAATCACCCACCTCCTTTGCTGCCGTCTCACTCTGACGAAGAGATAAAGGAGTCCCAAACGCATAGTGATAATCGGCCAGACTACCAATAACACCCTCGACTGCCAGTTCACGTAACCGGACAATGGGGAAAACCACATTAAGATCCCTCTGATAACCTGTCCTGTCAAAACTCGCTGCACCATGAGACATCACGAGGTCATTATTACCTGCATCTCCTGGTATTACGCGGTACAGATCAGGCTGACCCATCTGAAAAGGTCTGTCACTCCGCAAATGAAGCCCGGCAGTCGTAATCATTGCTACCCTTCGCTGATTCAGCGGTGGACCAGATACCCAGGGGCGGGTTTCAAATGCTGGGCATTCCATACCCATTAAAATCTTCTTTTCCATCTCCGGTATATCAGCCATTCTTACCATATAAGCCTCCTCATCAGGGTATAAGTAAGTTATCTTACTACTATCCGCATTAACCTTATCCTGGGGATTTAAAATATAAAACAATCATACAAACTCAATCAGAGACGGGTCATAATCCTCTACCTTTTCATAACCCATGAGATTTAACAGGGTCGCAGCCACATTGGATAGCCCCCTCTCCTTTAGCTGAGCCATCCTGTATTCGCCTTTGTATTGCGGATCAACAATGACAAAAGGGACAGGGTTCAGGGTATGTGATGTCTTTACGCTCTTCTTTCCATCCTTTCCTATTGTAAACATGACATCCGCATTACCGTGATCAGCAGTAACAACTGCAATACCATCCAGTTTTTTAATAACGTCAATAAGCTCGCCAACGCATCTGTCAACCGTCTCAACCGCTGTTATGGCTGCATCCATTACACCTGTATGGCCGACCATGTCACCATTTGCAAAATTGAGCCTGCCGAACCGGTATTTTCCTTCCTTTAGTAAACTGATAATCGTATCCTTGATCTCAATGGCCTTCATTTTGGGCGCCTTGTCGAACTGTATCCTGTCGGATGGGATTTCAATATACTTTTCCAGGGATTCATCAATGTAACCTGACCTGTTTCCGTTCCAGAAGTATGTTACATGCCCGAATTTCTGGGTCTCTGATACAGCAAAGGATCTAACCCTGGAAGCACACAGGTATTCACTCACAGTACGCTCTATGGCTGGGGGCTGCACAAGATAATTGGGCGGGATATGTGTATCTCCATCGTATTCCATCATGCCGGCAAAAAGGATGTCCGGTAATGGTCCGCGGTCAAACTCGGTGAAATCCTTTTCTGTAAAGGCCCTTGATATCTCTATGGCCCTGTCACCCCTGAAGTTGAAGAATACAACCGAATCACCATCCTTTATTGTACCGCAGGGATTCCCCTCTTTGTCAGCAATCACAAAAGAATCCATGTACTGGTCAGTGATGTGAGGATCTTCAGCATAATAAGTCTCAATCGCTTCTTTAGCAGACCTGAACTTTCTGCCTTTGCCAAGCACATGTGCATCCCAGCCCCTTTTTACAATATTCCAGTCCGCATTATACCTGTCCATGGTGACCTTCATGCGGCCCCCACCTGATGCAATAGTGTAATCAAGGCCCTTATCCACTGAGATATCATCAAGCCTCTTCTGGATCGGGATAATATAGTTGAGTGCGCTCTTTTCACCAACATCCCTTCCGTCCAGCAGGGTATGCAGCCTCACCTTTTTTACTTTTGATTCCGAACACTTATCGATTAATATATTAAGATGATCAATGTGCGAATGGACATTACCGTCAGAAAGCAGCCCTATAAAATGGATTGTGCCTCCCTTTTTTGAGCGGGATTCCATATCGTGCCATATTTTTGACGCAAATACATTACCGTCCTTAAGGGCATTATTAACAAGGCTTGCCCCCTGCTCAAAGACCCTTCCTGCACCTAATGCATTATGTCCGACCTCGCTGTTACCCATGTCATCATCAGAGGGAAGTCCTACAGCTTTGCCATGGGCCTTGAGCAGAGTATAGAGCTCTGATTTGAATAAGCGATCCAGAACAGGCGTATCTGCTAGATAAACGGCATTGGTCTCATCATTCTTACCAATGCCTATACCATCCATGATAATAAAAAGCAGCGGTCCTTTTCTTCCTTTAAAATTTTTCAGGGGCGTAAGTTCAAGGGACATTTTATTCTCCATCAGA
>CAZCMD010000182.1:0-9240 GCA_964499695.1 uncultured Desulfatiglans sp. | reverse complement strand
CAACATTGTAAAAAGGTAAGTTATCACGCAAAGCCGCAAAGAACACCAAGAAAAATAATTTCTTTAAGTATTTACCTTTGAGACTTTGTGGCTTTGTGTGCGATTCAGCTTTTTTACGAAACCATCAATATGGAATAAAAATTTTTAATAAAATGGAGAAGCATCGTGAAAGAAAAAATAAAAAAGATAGTTCTTGCCTATTCAGGCGGTCTCGACACATCAGTAATACTTACATGGCTCAAAGAAACCTATAATTGTCCGGTCGTGGCATATGCGGCTGATGTTGGCCAGGGTGATGAGGTAACCGGGATAAGGGAAAAGGCATTAAAAACAGGTGCGGATGAGGTGATTATCGAGGACCTGCGTGAGGAGTTTGTTAAGGATTATGTCTGGCCGGCCATACGGGCAAATGCGGTTTATGAATCGGGCTACCTCCTTGGAACATCGCTCGCAAGGCCCCTTATCGCATTAAGACAGGTTGAAATAGCCAAACAAACAGGGGCAGATGCAGTCAGTCACGGTTCAACAGGCAAGGGAAATGATCAGGTAAGGTTTGAAATGGCATACATGGCCCTTGAGCCAGGCCTGAAGATCATTGCACCATGGAAAATATGGAGCTTCAAGGGCAGGGAAGACCTGATCAACTATGCAAAGGAGAGGAATATCCCTGTGCCTGTAACAAAAGCAAAACCATATTCAAGTGACAGGAACCTCCTTCATATAAGTTTTGAGGGCGGGATTTTAGAGGATACATGGGCTGAGGCAGATGAAAAGATGTTCATCCTCTCTGTCTCACCTGAAAAGGCCCCTGATAAGGCAACATATGTAGAGATAGATTTTGAACAGGGTAACCCTGTAAAGGTAGATGGTAAAGCCATGAGCCCTGCCTCCATACTCGCTCACCTTAATGACCTGGGTGGAAAGAATGGCGTGGGGAGGTTTGATATTGTTGAAAACCGCTATGTAGGTATGAAATCAAGGGGCGTGTATGAAACACCCGGCGGAACCATATTAAGGGTTGCACATCAGGCCGTTGAGTCTATCACAATGGACAGGGAGGTTATGCACATACGTGACAGCCTGGTCCCTAGATATGCGGACATGATATATAACGGTTACTGGTTTTCTCCTGAGAGGGAGATGCTCCAGTCGCTTATTGATAAAAGCCAGGAAAATGTAACAGGCACAGCGCGTATCAAGTTGTACAAGGGTAACTGCATAACAGTTGGAAGAAAGTCTGAGCAGTCGCTCTTTGACCCTGAGTATGCCACTTTTGAAGGTGAGGATGTATACAACCAGGCGGATGCAGGAGGATTCATCCGGCTGAATGCGTTAAGGCTTAAGATTGCAACTATCATGAAAAGAAAATAATTATTTAAGGTAGCTCAAGATGACAAAGAAGGTATGGGGAGGCAGGTTTACAGAGGATATTAATGAGGCTGTTGATACCTTTCACTCCTCTCTGAGTTTTGATAAAAGGCTCTACAACCAGGATATAGATGGTTCAACGGCCCACTGCCGCATGCTAGCAAAAAAGGGGATCATCCCTGATGATGAGGCAGCGGAAATAATAAATGCCCTGGCAGAGATCAAAAGAGAGATGGCAAGGGGTGAGTTGTCAGGAGGCGATGATTATGAGGATATCCATACCCTGGTTGAAAAGGCCCTTATAGAAAAGGTGGGGCAGAAGGGTGAAAAGGTACATACAGGCAGGAGCAGGAATGACCAGGTAGCCCTTGATGCCAGACTCTATGTAAGGGAGGCCATTGAAAGGGATATCAATCTCATTAAAGAGCTCCAGAGATCCCTTCTGACCCTTGCGGAAAAAAACATAACTGTGCTGATGCCAGGATATACCCATTTGCAGCCAGCCCAGCCAGTGCTGCTCAGCCATCATCTTCTTGCGTATTATGAGATGTTAAAGAGGGACTGTGCCAGATTTGCTGACTGCAATAAAAGGGTGAATGTGCTTCCGCTTGGCAGCGCTGCACTGGCAGGTACAACCTTTGATCTTGACCGTAGCATGGTTGCTGAGGAGCTTGGTTTTAATTCCATATCTGATAACAGCATGGATGCGGTAAGCGACCGTGACTTTGTTCTTGAATACCTCTTTTCAGCATCAGTGCTCATGATGCATTTAAGCAGGCTGAGTGAAGAGATAGTCTTATGGTCAACAAGGGAGTTCGGTTTTGTGATCCTGCCTGATGCATTCTGTACAGGGAGCAGCATCATGCCCCAGAAGAAAAATCCTGATGTGCTTGAACTTATAAGGGGAAAAACCGGCAGGGTATATGGAAATCTCATGGGGTTACTTACCACCATGAAAGGGCTGCCCCTTACCTATAACAAGGACATGCAGGAGGATAAAGAGGGGCTCTTTGATACGGTTGATACCATCGAGCAGTGCATGATGGTTTTGAGTATGCTCATAAGTGAGATGCGATTCAACAGCGAGAAGATGTTAAACGCTACTGAGGAGGGCCATCTCATGGCTACTGACCTTGCTGATTATCTTGTAAACAAGGGCATGACCTTCAGAAATGCCCACGAGATAGTGGGTAAGGTTGTACTTTTCGCTATAGATGAAAAACGCACACTGAAGCAGCTTACCATTCAGGAGCTTCAGGGCTTTTCAAGGCAAATAACAGAAGATGTCTATAAATGGCTTGAACCGGCCTCAGCAGTAACAAGAAGAAACCTGCACGGTGGGACCGGTACAGAGGCTGTTAAAAAGAGCCTTGAAAGGGCAAAAAAGGAGATGGCATCTTGAAAACCATTGCAGTTATTTTGCTGGTTCTTATTCTATGTGCAGCATCTTTTACCGGATGCGGGAGAAAAAACTCCCCGGTTTATCGTGAAATAGTTAAAGTAAACGACTTGGAAGGAAATTTCTGAAACATGCATTTTTTTGAATATAAAAACAAAGAACTCTACTGTGAGGATGTGAGGATATCTGATATAGCAAAGGATGTTAAAACCCCTTTTTATCTTTATTCACATGCAACGCTTGAAAGACATTTCAGGGCATTTAATGATGCCTTTAACGGGATTGATCATATCACCTGTTTTTCAATGAAATCAAACTCGAGCATGGCCATATTGCGGTTATTTTCCAATGCGGGAGGTGGTGTAGATATCGTTTCAGGCGGGGAGCTTTATCGCGCCATAAAGGCAGGTGTTAATCCGGCAAAGATCGTCTATTCAGGTGTCGGGAAGAGCGCTGAAGAGATGGAGTATGCATTAACATCAGGTATCCTTATGTTCAATACCGAATCTCCTCAGGAGATAGATAAACTTAATGAGGTCGCAGGCAGGCTCGGAAAAAAGGCAAGGATAGCCATAAGGGTTAATCCTGATGTTGATCCTCAGACACACCCTTATATTTCCACCGGTCTGAAAGAGAACAAGTTCGGGATTGATATAAATAGATCATATGATGAATACCTGAGGGCATCAGGGATGGCAAACCTTGAGGTGGCAGGGGTATCATGCCACATAGGGTCACAGCTTACAAAGGTCAGCCCATTTGTTGATGCCCTGAAAAAGCTTAAAGACCTGATCAAAAGACTGGCTGGTTCAGATATAAAAATAAAATATCTGGATCTTGGAGGTGGGCTTGGCATCACATACAATGATGAAAAACCCCCATTACCATATGAGTATGCATCTGCACTGAAGGAGACCATCGGTAACATGAAGCTTACCCTTATCCTTGAACCGGGCAGGGTTTTAGTGGGCAACTCAGGTATTCTTGTAGCAAAGGTTTTATATACAAAGACCAACCAGGAAAAAAATTTTTCCGTGGTGGATGCCGCCATGAATGATCTTGCAAGGCCCAGCCTTTATGGGTCATATCACGGTATAAGGCCTGTAAAGATGGATTCGGAAGAGATAATCAACATGGATATTGTTGGGCCGATCTGTGAGTCAGGGGATTTTCTTGCAAAGGACAGGGAAATACCCGCGTTGAAACAGGGCGATCTCATAGCTGTCATGAGCGCAGGGGCTTATGGTTTCAGCATGTCATCATCTTATAACTCAAGGCCGAGGGTGGCAGAGATAATGGTAAAGGGTAATACCTATTATACGGTCAGAAAAAGGGAGACCTATGAAGACCTGATTAAAGGTGAATCAATCCCTGATTTTTTAAAATGATCAATACTGGTAGAGACGGGTTTTAAACCCGTCTCTACGGTACAAAATTCAATTTCGTTAATGGGTCTGGTTTTACACCCAACTGATTTGCATGATTTGATTATTTGCCATGGGGAAAAGATTTTATGCAAAAATTAGAATTCTACAAGATGAGCGGAACCGGTAATGACTTTATCCTGGTAGATAACAGGGATGCAAAGGTGCCTGATAAGGATATGCGCCACATCGCCGAAAGGGCATGCAGGCGGCGTGATTCGGTCGGTGCTGACGGCATGATATATATTGTGAAGTCGGACAGGTATGATTTCAAGTGGAGGTTCTTTAACTCTGATGGGAGCGAGGCAGAGATGTGCGGTAACGGGAGCAGGTGTGCTGCTCGTTTTGCATTGCTTAATGGTATAGCAGGTGAACACATGACATTTGAAACCATTGCCGGGCCTGTATCAGCGGATGTGTCAGGCCGAAGTGTGAAGGTGCTGATGCCAACACCAAAAGGGCTTAAGACAGATATAGATATACAGCTTAAAGAAGGCTGGGAAGGTATAAGCTTTGTAAATACCGGCGTACCACATGTTGTTATACAGGTGAAGGATATCAAAACTGCTCCTGTTTATGAACAGGGACGGTTTATACGCTATCATCAGATGTTTCAGCCAGCCGGTACAAACGCAAATTTCATGTGTTTGAAGGGTAAGGATCAGATATATGTCAGGACATATGAGAGGGGAGTTGAAAATGAAACCCTTGCCTGCGGAACAGGCTCTATCGCTTCATCCCTTATAGCAAATGTCAAAGGGCTGGTTTCTTCACCTGTTTCAGTAACAACAAGCGGTGGAGAAGAACTTAAGGTGCATTTTGAAAAGAAAGGCGCTGACTTTAACAAGGTATGGCTTGAAGGCGGGACCTCAATAATATATAAAGGTGAATTACACGAAGAGGCTCTTTAGAAAAGCTGTCAGAAATCAGCTTTCAGTATTCAACCGGATGAAATGATTTTAATTAACAGAGAAGTAAAAGTTTAAAAGGAGATAAAATGTTTCAGGGATCCATTGTGGCACTGGTCACACCGTTTAAAAATGGAAAGGTTGATGAAGATGCCTATCGCGCACTCATCGAAGAGCAGATAGCACAAGGGACAAGTGCCATCGTACCGTGCGGTACAACAGGTGAATCAGCTACATTAAGCATTGAAGAGCATAACAGGGTGATTGATATAGCGATCAAGGCAGTAAACAAGCGTGTGCCTGTTATAGCTGGTACAGGCGGTAACAGCACAAGCGAGGCCATTGAACTTACCTTGCATGCAAAAAAGGCAGGGGCAGATGCCACACTCCAGGTCACTCCATACTACAATAAGCCTGGCCAGGAAGGCATGTACAGGCACTTCAAGGCGATTGCAGATGCTGTGCCTCTTCCGCAGGTACTCTATAATGTGCCTGGCAGGACAGGTGTTAACATGATGCCTGAAACTGTTGCAAGGCTTGCAGAGCTTCCGGATGTGGTTGCTATTAAAGAGGCATCGGGCAACCTTGCCCAGATGACAGAAATTATGACACTTGCAGGGGATAAGATTACCCTTTTATCAGGTGATGATAATCTTATTGTTCCTGTGCTTTCAATTGGTGGTAAGGGTGTTATCTCTGTTGTTGCCAATATTGTTCCAAAGGATACCGCAAATGTTGTAAGTACATGGCTTAAGGGGGATATAGAAAAATCAAGGAAGTTATTTCTGAAGCTCTACCCTCTCTGCCAGGCAATGTTTTATGAGACAAACCCGATTCCTGTTAAGACATCCCTTGCACTAATGGGTAAGATGGGTGATGAGATGAGGCTCCCGCTTGTACCGATGTCAGATGCCAATTTAGTAAAATTGAAAAAGGCATTAAAGGATTACGGGCTGATAAAATAGAGGTTCAGGGTTTGAGGTTCAAGGTTTACGGTATAGGAAAGAGGTAAAAATGGTAAACATAATTGTGGCTGGTGCTGCTGGTCGCATGGGAATCAGGATAATTAATATAATCAATGAGACAGAAGGCGTGAGACTGACAGGCGCGTTTGAACACCCTGATAACCCGATGATAGGGCAGGATGCAGGTCAGACAGCAGGCATTGGCATTAAAGGTGTAAAAATCAGTAACTCCCTTATGGATATTGTTGCTTCCGGGGATGTGATTATAGATTTTACCATCCCTGCAGCTACCATGAACAATGTGAAAAACGCCGCTGCCTCAGGCAAGGCCATAGTTATCGGTACAACAGGGATATCCGAGGATCAAATTAAAGAGATAAAAAGATATGCTGAAAAGATACCTGTGGTGCTTGCACCAAACATGAGTGTCGGCGTCAATGTAATGTTTAAAATTGCGGCAGAGATGGCAAAAATACTTGGCAGTGATTATGACATGGAGATAGTTGAGGCACATCACAGGCTTAAAAAAGACGCACCGAGCGGAACAGCCATTGGTCTCGCTAAAAAACTTGCAGAGGCAACCGGACGTGATCTCGCAAAAACAGCGGTATACTCAAGACATGGCATGATAGGTCAGAGAACGAACGATGAGATAGGAATCCAGACCGTGAGGGCAGGGGATATTACAGGTGACCATACTGTTATTTTTGGCGGTATTGGTGAACGGCTTGAGCTGACCCACAGGGCCCATAACAGGGACAATTTTGCCAAAGGTGCTGCAAGGGCGGCAAAATGGATTATTAATAAAAAACCGGGGCTCTATGATATGCAGGATGTCCTGGGATTGAAGTAAAGATATGAAGACTGTTTATATAGGAATCGGCAGTAATCTGGGTGACCCCTATGAAAACTGCATCAAGGCGATTGAGGCCATAAAAAAGGACCCTTTTACCGGGATCAATGCGCTGTCTCCATTTTATAAGACACAGCCTGTCGGGATAGAGGGCGATAACTGGTTTATAAATGCGGTGCTGTGCATAAATACAGGTCTTTCTGCCACTGAAATCATACAGATGCTGCTTGATGCGGAAAATAGAATGGGAAGGGTAAGAAAAAGCGTAAAGTGGGAATCGCGCATTATTGATCTTGATGTGCTCCTGATAGGAAATGAAATCATAAATGATAAGAACCTGATTGTCCCCCATCCCCGCATGCACACACGCAGGTTTGTAATGGCGCCTATGGTTGATATAGCGCCGGATCTTATCCACCCGGTATTAAAAAAGAGCATGAGAGAAATCCTGAATGAGATACCTGTAACTGATCAGGAGATCAAGCTTATGGTGAAAAACTGATGGTACGCCTGCTTATCTATATAGTCCTTCTGTATGTTATATACAGCCTTGTAAAAAGGTTGTTGCTTTCAGGCACTAAAGAGAAGCTTAAAAAGGATTCCTCCGGCATGATCAGCGAGATGGTACAGGACCCTTTTTGTAAGACCTATATCCCGAAGAATGAGGCATACAGGGCAGTATTAGGGGGAAATGAGATACTTTTT
The DNA here is from genome assembly GCA_964499695.1 of uncultured Desulfatiglans sp. GTDB lineage: Bacteria > Desulfobacterota > DSM-4660 > Desulfatiglandales > HGW-15 > JAAZBV01. The sequence goes on along the minus strand of CAZCMD010000182.1, from coordinate 1,618 downwards.
TGCAGCAAAGAGTGTGCAGAGAAATATAAGAATAGTACGAAGATCTAGTATTATATCCTGATGGATTATTTATAATTGTCATTACCGAAAACACATTAAAAAAAGATTCAGGAGGAACAAATGAAATTTTTTATTGATACTGCGAATATTGAAGAGATCAAAAAGGCAAATGAACTTGGACTGCTTGATGGAGTAACAACCAATCCTTCACTTGTGGCAAAGGAGGGGAGGGAGTTTAAGGAACTTATTAAAGAAATATGCAAAATTGTCGATGGACCTGTTAGCGCTGAAGTGTTAAGCCTGGAAACAGAAGGAATGGTCTCAGAGGCAAGGGAACTGGCAAAAATCGCAGGGAACATAGTTATCAAGATCCCGCTTGTTAAGGAAGGGCTCAAGGCCGTAAAGATACTTTCATCTGAAGGTATCAAGACAAATGTAACCCTCTGTTTTTCGGCTGTGCAGGCCCTGATGGCTGCAAAGGCCGGGGCGGATTACATAAGCCCCTTTGTGGGCAGGCTTGATGACATAGGCCAGATTGGGATGGAGCTTGTGGAACAGATAACAACCATATATGAGACATATGGCTATGAAACTGAGATTATCGTAGCGAGCATAAGAAACCCGATCCATGTCCTTGATGCAGCGCTTATGGGGGCAGATATTGCTACCATCCCATATAAGGTGATGGAACAGCTTATAAAGCATCCCCTGACAGATATAGGGATAGCCAATTTTATGGCTGACTGGAAAAAGGCAAAATAAGATTAAATGTATGACTATTAAAAGAAATATTCTTTTGCTTCCTCTAATATGTATCCTTATCATTCCTTGTGTAACACTTGCGGATATCTACAAATACAAGGATGAAAACGGTATCATGCATTTTACTAATGTAAGGTCGGATATCAGGTATACACTCTATATTAAAGAAGCAAGAGAAAATCCCGATGCCTTTATAACCAAATATGATTTAATCATTAAAGCGGCATCAAAAAAATTCAGCATGGAACCATCACTGGTAAAGGCTGTTATCAAGGCTGAATCAGGCTTTGATCATACTGCTGTCTCATCCAAAGGGGCTCAGGGGCTCATGCAGTTGATGCCGGGTACCGCAGAGGCTATGGAGGTTGATGACCCATATAATCCTGAAAAAAATATCTTCGGCGGCACAAAGTACCTGAGCAAGATGATGGAGAGATATAACAATGATGTCAGGCTTGCACTTGCCGCATACAATGCAGGGCCTGAAAACGTTGATAAATACAAGAATGTTCCGCCCTTCAATGAAACAAAAACATTTATTGAAAGGGTCATGAAATATTATGGCAAGTATCAGGCCGCTAAATAAGAATGGCTGCTGAAATAATTAAAATTTATTATTTGAAAGCCTTTATTTTCTGTTGACAAAAGGGATTAAAACACTAAAATAGGCGAACAATTTGCGGGAATAGCTCAGTGGTAGAGCCTCACGTTGCCAACGTGATTGTCGCGGGTTCAAGTCCCGTTTCCCGCTCCACCAAAAAATAAAAGGTTAATCCCGCTTAAGCGTGATTAACCTTATAATTTTAGGCGGCATAGCCAAGTGGCTAAGGCAGCGGTCTGCAAAACCGTTATTCCC
>CAZCMD010000181.1:0-9262 GCA_964499695.1 uncultured Desulfatiglans sp. | reverse complement strand
GTACTGGATAAGTCTATCCGCAAGTGTTGACTTGCCGTGGTCAATATGTGCTATTATGCTGAAATTTCTTGTGTTTTTCATATTAAATCTTTTATGCTTTCTAAACTGTTAATAATATTCCTATTCAAATATGACCCTTAATACTCACAGTTTTCCCCTTATCGGTTTTTATCGTAGAGACAAGGCATGCCTTGTCTCTACATGACTGTACAGGAAAATAAACCTGTTTTATATATAGGGCGTGAATGTTGTCCCGCCATAGTTTTAATGGAAATAAAATTTCCCTTCTGAATTCTATTACATCGTAAAAGGCAGATAAGTATATGAGAAAACAGACCCAGCGTCGAGAAAAAAGATATACAGATAATAGATTCAATATGGGATTCTTCCTGTAAGGGTTATATCATTGACCTTTTAAAAGCAGCATCTATAATCTGAGCTAAATCTTTTTAATGGTAGTTATTATGCAAACAACCCAGTTATCCAGCAAAGGTAAGGTCATCATACCTAAAAATCTGAGAGACCGGTATAAATGGAACCCAGGCCAAAGATTATCTGTTATTGATACCGGTGAGGGTATTATAATAAAGCCATTAGATGTTTTTGAAAACAGCGAAGTTAATGATGTAACAGGAATTTTAAAATATAAAGGCAAAGGTGTTTCCCTTGATCAAATGAAAAAGGCTATAAAAAAGGGTGCCCTGGATGCCAAAAAATGATCTCAGTAGACACCATAATAGTTTAATCCAGGCGCATGAGCCCTGATTTTAAGAGATGGGTGACTTGCTTTACCCCTTTCAATCAACACCTGCCCGTTTACGGTGATATTCAATTGCCTCTGCGCAGTTGTTATCAAGCAGTTCCTTCAGTTTGTTCTTAATAAGGCTGTTATCCCATGATGGAGACGTAATGAGTTTTTCCTTATAATCAGGCAGCCTGTAAAAAAAGGTGCTGATTGTCTTTTCATCCATCTCCCTCATGTTCATACCAAAACCTGCCTGTTCAAGCATGATGCCGTTTAACTCCTGTTCAAACTGGCCGCGCATGGGGAGGGCCAGGTATGGCTTCTTAAGGTAGATCGCCTCTGTTAAGAGTGTAAATCCTGCTGTTGCAATAACCGCCCTGCAACTTGAAAGGTCTTTTAAAAACCCATCTTTACTGAATGGTTTATAACTTATATTCTCCTCATTCAGGTTCTTATCGTAACCGTAAACAATAAACTTTTCTCTTTTGAATCCTTTAAGCATCTCAATAAAAGATTCAAACCCGCTTGTCAGATAAACAAGAAAATGATCTGCTTCACATGTGGGAAGATCAAGGACTTGTTTCCTCAATATAGGTGGAAACAGGAATGTCCGGTCATTTGTAGTTTTACCAAAATAAAAGGTTGTAACAAGGGAGACATCCGGTTTTGGCACCATAGAGCGTATAATGGTCTCAGTTATGAGCTGATCTTTTTTAAGAGAAAGCGGGCAGTCAAACTGCATGTACCTGATGCGGTGCTGGTTATCTACCGTAATAAGCGGCAGGTTGTAATGGTTGGCAAGATATGCGGTCATGGGCTCAAAATCGGTTATTACACAATCCGGCCCGAATTCCTTGAACAGGGTTTTCTTTAAAAGCTGAAGCGCCCTGTGACCTTCGGGCAGCCTCATAAGGTTATCTGTAAATGTCTTAACTATGGAGACCTTGTTATCCACACTTGCTATGTGGAGCCCCTCTGTCTCAAACACATCAAATGTATCTTTGAGGTTCTTGTATCCCCTGTCATAGGAGACGACCTTGACCTGATGCCCCTGATCAAGAAGAAAGGGGATAATCTCGGAAGCGCGTGATGAATGCCCTGAACCTTCGCCTGATACGCCGTAAACGATTTTTGCCATTGAGTTACCTTTGGTTGGAGGTTATAGTGTGAAACTTCTATAACATATTAATAACCGTTTTTACAATGTGATGTATAAATAAAGGACAAATTTTTATGAGATACCCATCTGTCATATTTGTATTGATCATGCTTTTTTCATGCCCCGGTGCAGAAGCAGCAGGGCATGATTTTGCTGATAATCTCGGTAAGATTGTTAAAGAGGGCGACAACTATAAAATCAGGCTCCTGGATGAAAACAAAGGTGGTGTTAAAACGGCTGAGGCGGTGTTTCTTGTAAAGGCAAGGCCTGAAGCAGTATTCAGAGCTGTCACAGACTTTAACCATTATCCGGAGTTCATGCCCAATATTGTGAAAGCTACTCCTGTCAGGAGCACAAACAGCGGGGACAAAAAATACAGCTTCACACTGAAGGTTGCATTGTGGGATATTAAGTATACCCTGCTTTTAAAGACCAGCCACATGGATGATATCTATACCCTTGACTGGGAGTATGTGGAAGGGGATATAAAGGATACAACAGGTTCATGGAGAATCAAGCCATATGAAAATGACAATGGTCGCTCCATGATATTTTACAGGGTAAAAACCGATCCGGGGCGTTTTGTGCCTGACTGGGTTGCTGACCGGCTCAGCACACAATCCATCCCTGACATGATAGAGGCAGTCCGAAAAAGAAGTATTGAGTACAAATAATATTTTATTGAGATTGAAAGGATTCCATGAATCATTTTATACTATATTGCAGGGCCGGTTTTGAAAAGGAATGCGCCGCAGAGATAATGGCGGTTACGGCCGCAATGGGCCTTAACGGGTATATTAAGGCCCTTCCAGAAAGCGGGTATGTGATTTTTACACTGAATGAAAAAGGAGGTCTCTCCCCATCATTCGGGTTTTCATTTTCAGGGCTTATCTTCTGCAGGCAGATGTTTGCGGCGTTTGACGAGATAACAAACCTTCCTCCTTATGACCGGGTAAGCCCATGTATTAAGGCCCTTAAACCTAAAGGGATACATGTGGATGAGGTTTTTGTTGAAACAGCAGACACTGATGAATCCAAAAAGATACTTCCATTCTGCCGCACCTTTGGTCATCATTTTCAAAAGGCATTACTTAAGGAGGGGATATTAAACCCGGATGGGGGCAGGAAGAAGTCAGGGTTAAGGCTTCATCTCTTTTTCCTGAGTTCTGACCGTGTATTTATGGGGCTCTCCGAGATCGGTAACTCATCTCCCTGGCACATGGGGATTCCGCGGCTTAAATTTCCGCGCAGTGCACCAAGCCGCTCAACCCTTAAACTTGAAGAGGCATTTTTCATTTTCCTGTCACAAAAGGAACATGAAACCCTTTTAAAAGGTGGCATGACAGCCGTTGACATTGGTGCATCACCGGGAGGGTGGTCATATCAGTTTGTGCGGCGCAATATATATGTTACGGCCATAGATAACGGGCCCATGGATAAAACCCTTATGCAAACTGAGCTTGTAAACCATATTAAGACAGATGGCTTTACCTATGTTCCAAAAAGCAGTTCAGACTGGATGGTATGCGATATCGCAGATCAGCCCATGCGGATAGCAAAACTTGTTGGTAAATGGATACAGGAGGGCTGGTGCCGACATACCATTTTCAACCTGAAACTCCCCATGAAAAAGAGATACCAGGAGGTTAAAGCGTGTGAAGAGGTCATTCGTAAAATGCTGGATGGTACAGGGAAACGATATTCACTTTTCATAAAACAGCTTTACCATGACCGTGAGGAGGTGACAGGGTTTATTACGACTGTATAATTGGAGGGGTCTAAATGCGATAGTATAAATTTTCACCAAGGGCACGGAGAACAATGAATAGGAGATTAAAATAATAAAACAACCTTAATATTTACTGTAGAGACGGGTTTTAAACCCGTCTCTACGTTTTAGATATCTGGAAAAATATTCAGGTATCTATTCGAAATAATAGATTTAAGGGAAGAAACCCATTTTTTTTAAACAAGGGAAAATCTAAATGCGTTATTCAAAATTTTTGAGAATGATCAGTGTAATGATTCTGGTATCCATCTGCTTTGCAGTCGCAGGCGAAACCCCTTCTATAAAACGACCGGATAAATGGGCACAGCCTGTGAGTATGAATGGGGTGCCAAACTTACACAAGGTATCCGAAACCCTTTATCGGAGTGCACAGCCTTCTGAAGAAGGCATGAAGAATCTGAAGGCCCTTGGAATAAAAACAATCATCAACCTCAGGTCATTCAACTCTGATAAAAAGGAAATAGGAGACACCGGCCTTGGTTATGAGCATATCTTCATGAAGGCATGGCGCCCGGAGGTCAAAGAGGCTGTCAGGTTCCTGAAGATCGTCACAGACCCGAAACGTGCCCCGGTGCTTGTCCACTGCCAGCACGGCGCTGATCGCACCGGTATAATGTGCGCCATATACCGTGTTGCAGTACAGGGCTGGACAAAAGAGGAGGCGCTTAATGAATTGAAGGAGGGCGGGTTCGGGTTTCATGAGATATGGAAGAACCTGCCTCCCTGGTTTGAAAAACTGGATATAGAGTCCATTAAAAAGCAGGCACAATAAACATTAGCCAATAAATTCAGCAAACATACCGGCATTTTTAGCAGCAGTATACTGCCGGTTATCTGATGTTATAAAGAGATCTGCATTCCATTCCAGAGCACACGCCACATGCAGGGCATCCATAGCTCGCAAGGTGTTGTTTTCAAGCAGTTTTACTGTACATGACACAACAGAGGGAGTTAACTGCAGGACTGTTGCATCATGGACATCCTCCAGTAAACGACCTTTTAGTATTTTATAATCTCTGACATTTATGATCTTTTCTCTCAGCTTTCGGTTTAAGCCTGAAATGATCTCAGGTACAAGGATGATACAAAGGGCCAGTTCTGATGCCTTTTGAAGAAGGTTTTCAACCCGTTCACTGCCTTTTTCCTGGACATATCGTTTGGCAAATGCTGATGAGTCAATCAGTAATTTCATGCCATTGACTTCCTTTCATCAAGGATGGCCGAAGAAAGGTCGCTTCCATTCAGCTTCAGACGTATTCCTGGCTTTTTCCATGCCGGGGTTTTGTCCAGTCTATCAGAAAATGGGCTGACTTCGGCTACAGGTTTTCCCCGACGTAAAAGTACTATTGTTTCGCCATGTTCTACTTCATCGATAAAGCTTGATATATTTTTACGAAAGTTGGTTAAGGTAACTCTCTTCATATTGCGGAGGCCTACACATATAAATTTAGAGTAAAGTGTGCATATAGATCGTAGTTTCGTCAAGATATTTGTTTATTGATAATCAAATAAATGTGTCATCCTGAAGACCCCGACCACGTCCGGGTAATCCTTTCCGAGCAGGTTCATGCTCTCTGTATGATAACCTATTGTCCATATGTTTATCAGCATGTAATTCCCTGAGTCGTCTTTCTCAGTATCAACAATACCAATATGATCAAACACTGTTCCATTCTGTATGCCAGTATCAAGTATGACAATATCGCCCGGCTTAAGCGCTGCCATATCAGACTTGCCATTTCCGCCAAAAATATTAATGGCATTATGTTTCAGATAAATCTGTAGATTTCTTGTCCTCCTATGATCAATTTTGTAATCCGGCTTCTGGATGTTTTTATACAGCTCCGGGTGTGATAAAACATGTTCATGTACAAGCGCCTGCAGGTCAATGCCTGTATGCCTTAATGCCCTGATGATGATATCAGTACATACAGCCTCTTTCTGAGAAATATCACCCATGGGGTAAGATATTTTTAGTAACCCGGTTGCATTAGTTGTATAGAGTGCCGGGTTTTTCATTTGTGCTTTTGCACCTTCAAGAATCTTTTTATTCAGAAAATCCGGATTATTTACATGTGTATCCTGTTTTTTATTTCTATATATTTCCACTCGTGTTCCAACAGTCGTTATGCCAAATAACTCAATGATATCTTTATCATCCAGCGCAACACATCCGAGGGTCCAGTCATTGCTGTTCCCTCCACCATGTATTCTTATTGAACCACCAAGGGCTGTGTTCTGTAGAGGCATTTCCCCGACCTGTATATCTTTAAGTATTTTATCGTAAACTGCCTGATCAATCAGTCTTTTTTCTAAACCTCTTCTCGCATCCTCGATATTCGGGTAACTCAGCCTCATTGATCTGGCTCCGTATCTTTCTCTGGCCGGATTATCAAGCATTTCACAGATGAAAAACCTGCCTTCAGGTGTTCCACCATCCCCCTGCTTTATCTTATCTTTGTCAGGATTAAAAGGGCACAGGGCAGCTTTATAACTCTTCAACAGGTTGTCTCCTTTCATGACTGTTAATGAACGTTCATCTTTATATATCTTTACCCACGTATCCGACACCATCTCCTGGTTAACAAAACCCTCCATACCGGTTAGAGTGTTTACCTTTATCCATTGCCCTTGTTTTTCTTTTTCAACTAATGTCTGATTATGTTTCAGCTTTTGCACCACCCTGAAATCCTGTCCGGGTCCTTCCCGTAAATCTACTTCAGACCTTATGGTATAAAGGAGTGCATCAGCATTGCCGGGATGAAAGAGGTAAGATAAAGAAATGGTTGTGATAATGATTTTTATGGCAAGTTTGAACACCGCTATTGAGCCTCCAGGTGGTATATTTTAAAAGTCTGAAAACCTTTTCAATATTATCAGCAGTAATGCAGCCCGTAAGGGCAGCCTTATATATCAGTTGGATATATCCTGACTGGCATCTTTTAAATCTATATCTTATAACCCATCCAGCCGCCATAAAGGAACCCGGAGTAATATTTGAATACCCCTGTGAATCCGGCTTCATTCAGTAATTCAACTATATGTGTCTCCGGTACAAACTGGACCATCTTCATAATCACTTCACTGAATGCTTTCTCAACAGCCTCCGTTGGTACGCCGTGAATAACAGGATATTGTTTCCATGATTTAACTAATTCTTCGAATTCTTTACTCCCAGGGTCTCCAAAACCATCTATCAGTACAATTGGTGCGCCGGGTTTCAATCTTTTGCTTATACTTTTAAGAAATGCAAGCTTGCTGCCATCATCCTTCAGGAAGAGCATCACAAGAATAGAGGTTGCTGCATCAAAGGCTTCCTTATCTTCCAGGTCATCCATATACCCTCTGATAAGTTCTACATGGTTAGTCAGATTTTTCTCACGGAGTTTATTAGCAGTAATATCAAGCATATCCTGAGAGGGGTCCACTCCCCAGAATGACCAGCCCGGGTTAAGAGGTGCAAACTCGCAGATCTCCATACCTGTGCCGGCCCCTGCGATAAGGATATTGGCCTTTTCAGGGAGCCTTGCCCGGAGAGAGCTGTGGGAAATTTTAAACATCTCCTCGTATGCCCCGCAAAAAAGCCTTATGGATTTGTCATATTCAGTAACCTTTACCGGAGGGGTTTTATCAAAATTTCCTGCATCCGTGTGATCAGTCATTTAAAAAACCTTTCCCACACTATAAGCAACCAGGCTATCACGGCAATACAGATGCTTATAAACACAGCAGCAGAACCTATATCCTTTGCCCTGCCGGAGAGTTCATGTCTTTCCGTACCGATCCTGTCTACTATGGCTTCAATAGCAGAATTAAGGAGTTCTACAAGGGGGATAATAAGATAGCTTATTACCAGGATTGCCTTCTGGGTCCCTGTTTCACCAATGAAAAAACCGGCAGGGACAAATATAATCCCTACAATAACCTCCTGCCTGAATGCAGCTTCATTCTTCCATGCGGCCTTTAACCCTGCCATACTGTAAAAAAAGGCATTTATAAGCCTTTTAAATCCTCTGTTTGATCCGTCACCCATATACCCTCAATTTATTTATTGTGGCTGTTCATTTACAAAATCGATAACAGTTATTTCAGGAGGCGATAAAAACCTGATTGGCGGGCCCCATGTGCCGGTTCCCCTGCTTACATACAGAAAGGAATTGCTGCCCAGGTCATAGAGGCCGTCCATGTATTTAAACATCATGCCAACAAAAAGAGAGAAGGGAAATATCTGCCCCCTGTGTGTATGACCTGAAAGCTGCAAATCAAACTTGCCAATACTTTCTGTTTCAACACGAGGTTGGTGTTTGAGAAAGATGTTTATTTTATCCGTTGAAAAACTTTTTATCACACCTGCTTCATCAATCTTCTGTACAAAACCGCCCCTGTTAACGGCCGGGTCATCAATGCCGGCTATATTTATAAAATCGTTTACCTGTACACCCTCGTTCCTGAGCAGCCTGAAACCGCAATCCTCTGTAAATTTGCCTGTAATCTGGATACCCGCAAAAAACTCGTGATTACCCGTTGCTGCGTATTTGCCGTATCTGGTTTTTATTGCACGGAACATGACCTGCACCTTTTCACGCTCCTGAAGACCATCATCAATAAGGTCACCGGTTGAGACCAGCAGATCAGGTTTAAGGCCTGATATTATCCCTGTAATCTTTTCAGCCAGCCTTATCCCGTTTGTGCGGCTGAAATGAATATCAGATATCTGAACTACCCTGAGTTTATCAAACCCGACCAGTAGCTTTGTAGTATTAATGGTTATCCTCTCGGTTTTAATATCCCATGCCTCATATAAGCCGTACAGGTTTATGAATGCAGTCACCATGATAACAGCAATAAGTGTTATCCTTTTATCAGGCATGAGTTTTAGAAGGTTGTTATCAAAGATATAGGATGCGAGGTATATAATCAGTCTGTAAATATCGACTGCCAGGTTAAGGGCAAAGAGCAGAAAGAGAATGCCCATCCAAAGATAGCCTGTATATGTGATAATGGTTGATAAGGCCTCTGGCCCTTTACCCTCTATCATACGCATAACAATGGGTGAGAGCAGTAGAAGAAAGAGGATTATGATAAATATGATATTCTGCGATAAGGTGAGGTTGAAGGCCCTTGTTACCTTACGGTAGAAATAGAAATGCAGAAGGGCGTACAGTGAGAGGAAAATACCTATGAACATGATAAACGCATAATTGAATCTCATTTAATCTCCGGGAATATTAATAAATATGGCTATATATTAAGCTTGCGTACGTGTCAACCGGGGCCATGAGCCTTACAGTTTCTCTTCTTCTTTACATGTTTCCCTGTTCTCTTTAGGTGTAAGTATCTTTACTTCTGGTAAGAAATCCTTGAATTCATCAGCAAAGATCTCCCACAGGGTCACAAACAAACCGGCTATTATAGGCCCAATGATCATACCCACCATACCGAACATGAGGATGCCACCTAGTGTCCCGAAGAGTATCATGAGCTCATGCATCTGTGTATCTTTTCCGACCAGTTTTGGACGGAGCAGGTTATCCATACTGCCAACAACAAGGCCACAGAAAATTAAAAG
>CAZCMD010000180.1:0-9279 GCA_964499695.1 uncultured Desulfatiglans sp. | reverse complement strand
CAGTTCTATCAAATCCGGAGTGGAATACCCCTGTATTATCATCATGAAACAGGCCGTCATCAAGGTCCAGGTCTGCAATGCATAGATAACCGCCAGGGACTATGATGTTATGAAATTGATGAAAAAGAGGTTTTAAGTCCTTAATATGATGCATGGTCGTGTTACTCATGACAAGATCATATGACCTGCTAAGAGTATCACCTTTATCAAGATCGAGATGTAAAGATTTAACATTGCTAAGCCTAAGTTCATCGATCCTCTTATTAAATACATCCAGCATCCCCTGTGAACTGTCAACGCCAATAACTGAATGGACAAGCGGCTCAATCTGGAAAGTCAATAATCCAGTACCACATCCAAAGTCCATAACATCCATTGTATTTGCCAGAATAACCTCTTTTGATATGGCAGACGCAACGTCCTTTACCAGCTTGACCCGTACAGGATTTTCATCCCACGTTGCAGCCTCTTTATCGAAGTTCCGTTTTTCAGAATTCATTATGTTTCTTTCCTCGCTTGAAAAATATTAAATGCGGATGCTGATTAGTTAATAAAAATAGCGTGCATTATTTTCATTTCAAATGTGTAGACCAGATACCTATGTTATATTACAGTAGTGTCCTAAATCATAGTCTTCTCAAATAGTAAGTGAGTCAAGTTGATTTCCTGCCGACCTAAGAACCCATTTAAATTGTATTTTTGCTTTAGGTAAAATATCTTTTTCAATAATTTGATAATCCCATGAACTCGAAATATTAAACCTTTTACAATCGACTACCCACTTCTCTTCAATACTTTTAAGATAATCAAGATATATCTCAACTCTTTTAATACGAGCCTCCACTCTTTTCAGACCTGAAACCGATTCAATTATTTCTGTTAACTTCGATAATTCTTCCCATATATCCATATCAAAAATAGATGAATCAATTAAACATGGTTCAAGATACATGAACTCATGGCATAATATTTTTAATAAATAACCACCAAAACGGGTTGGAATTATTTTTGATTCTTCAGATAAGATTGTGCCATCAATTGTTTTAATTGCACCAAACTTAGATAACAAAGAAAGAACTTCTTCAGTATTTTTATATGTTACACCTACTCGATAGAGATCTGACTTTATCTCTTCAACTTCTAGACCTTCAAATGAAATATCTGAAGCTTTATCTACTAAACAATTCAAAATATTTAACCGCAATAACTGTAAAGACTTATTCATTAGTTTTGAATCATATATATTTAATAATAGTGATTCTTCTTCTCGATAATGTTTTCTCTGACCTAATAATGCGCCTTTAAATATTTCATGTTTCGGAAATTTAAAAACACCATTTGTAATAAAAGTTTGTAGTGCTTTGTCAGCAGACGTATGCCCACTAGAAAGGAATTCTCTTACTAGTGTTAAACCTCTTCGTATATCACCTCCAGCTAAGGATTCAATAAGATATCCAGTTTCCTGTGACAATAATGATGATGCGACTATTCCAAAAAAAACACTCAAATCAGGGACATTAAATCTAATCCCTGTTTCACTTATTATATCAGCACTCTTGTTTTCTAATACTTTTTTTGCATATGCAAATCTTCTGGAGAGAACTGGCAGAATGCCAGGAGGGTCAATGTATATAGTATCCACTTGAAATGCATCAAAAACGGGTTTATTTCTGTGTTTTAAATAAGTACTTTCCCTTAATGATAAAATAAAATTTGAATTGATTCTTCTTGCTATTGCTTGTGATTCATTAAATACTTTTTGTTGAAAATCTTCTGACTCTATTTGATCAATATTATCTACTACAACAAAAATAGGTCTTATTTTTGAAGCATATTTGAGTATCTTTTCAACGAATGGTTCTAAATTATCTCTATCGTTCATTATTATTTTTGTAATTTCTTTATTGAACTCTTTTTTATCGTCTTTAAAAACAAGTGAAAGAGGTCCATATTTTAAGTGTTCTATATCTTCATTATAAGCGTTTTGTATGGTATCTTCCCAAGAGTTCAACTTTAGATTTTTTTCATTTTCTATAAATCCAAGCAGTTCCTTATATAGAAAACTTCTTATATTATCTGAGTCAGTAGCTTTTTTGAAATCAATATAAACCCAAAGTATTTTATCATTGATTACTCCTGGTACAGATACTTTGCTTGTATAATTCAAAAAAGTGGTTTTACCAGCGCCAACCGGACCCAACACTAATAGGAACTGTGGACGTAGTGTTATGCTCTTTTCGAGGTTTGCATCTAGGTACTTTATTTTTGTTCTCGATCTAGTTCTTACAACTTTTCTCTCTAATTGAGGTTTGATATCCGCTAAGTACATTTTTAATCTAGAGTCATATTTGATTCTTTCAGAATTTTTTACATAACAAAAATCTAAACCTTCAATATCATCTAAAATAGATTCATCACTCAATGCCAATGCTACAGCACTCTCAATATATTCGTAGAGTCTATTTCTTCCAAGTCGGTAACCTGGTTCTTTTACGATATGGATTAACCTTTTAATGTTTGTATCTTTAGGTTTTCCAAATAATACACTCTCCAAATTACCTTCAATTACTCTTTGTCTTGATAATAATTCCCAAAATTTCACAAACCTTGACTGAATATCGTTTAAATCTCGGAAGATAACAGCTTCCGTCTTTTCAAAAGATACACCATCTATTCGTACTGCAGGGAATATTATCCATGTACTCCCATTAGTTACAACCGCATATGGGATTGATAATTTCCTTGCGTAGTCTCTTGCTTGTCTGATTGCCACGCCAACTTCGCCTTCTGATAAAACCCCACCAAGTAAACCTGTTTTCATGTTATTTGCTATTTCAAAGGCCTTACCAACTTTTTTTGCTTCAACAATAATTGAAGTAGTTGCTGTTTTTATTAAATAATCACAAAAGGTGGTCTCGCCATCTTCAGTAACTCGCTCTTCATAACTAATATCTGCTGTAGTATCCCAACCAAGAATTTTATCAAGAATTTCATCAATTACTTTTTCCCTCGTTTCAGCCTCGTTAGCATTTGCTAATTGAAGTTTATGATATTGATCAATGATATATTTAAAATTATTATGTCCACGATCTATATCCATAAAAAATTCCTTTTCATACTAAGATGACCATAAATTGTAAAATAGAGTGACATAAGTAAGATATAATAGATCTAGCAGTTACACATTAAATATTACACCATTTAGGTATCATTCTATTACCTTTACTTTCATAACTGACAGCTTTTTCTCCTATCTTCTTTCTAATAGCTAAAACTGTTGTACTCAACTTAAGTATTAAATTCAAAAACTGCATCCCCTAAATGAAAGCCTGCTATAAATAAAAATATTCTACTGATTGGCAATTCGTAAGACAAGGTGCCTTTTTTTATAAAGGGCTTAAATTAAAATATCTTAATAGATATTATGCGTTATCCTTAAGTTTATTCATCTGAAAAAGCAAGAAATTTTCAATTATCAATAAACAATGATCAATTAACAAAAGGTAAACAAATTCAAGATTCAAAATTGTTACATCATCAATACTCTCATATAACTTGTCTTCTATTTTTAATTTCCCTTCTTAATGTGTTTCATCAGACGGGAGTAAAAAACAGGACTGTGTTGTATACCTGTGGTTCGATCTTCATATACCTTATCTCTACTATTATCCGGATCAATAATACAAATAAGAGGTAATGGAATTTCGTTTAGATCGGTTGCAGTACGATGCCATTCCGTGCTTTTATCTGCATCCGAAAACCATAGGATAAAGTTGTTTTCAAGCAATGTCTTGACAGGTGGCTTCTCTGATTCAAAGACCTGCGTAATCATGTATTTGCATTTACCGCAGTCATTTCTTCCAACAAAGAGCAATATCTTCTTTTTTTCGGACATTGCCCTGGAAAAGGCTGATACAGCAGATTTTTCCCATTTTAATTCTGTGGCATAGACACTGGTGCTCATTAAAAAGAATAATATCAAAATTGTATTTACGAATGCTGCCTTTATTTTTTTCATCTGTTTTCCTTATTTAAAATCCATAAAAAATTATCATTGCATCAGATTCGGTAAAAAAAGCCCTATCTGAGGAAATATCATGATCAGTGCCATAGTTAGGAAACCCAAAAACATAAACGGCATGGTTGATTTGAATACATCCCCTAGAGTAACATCAGAAGGAGCAATGGCCTTCATGGTAAAACAGTCCATACCAAATGGCGGGCTGATCAAACCCAGTTGTATATTTATCAGGGATATTACTGCATACCAGAGAGTATCATATCCAAGTGCCTTTACCAGCGGAAAGAAGACCGGGACCGTAATCATGACAATACTGGCCGGGTCCATGAATGCTCCCAGGAAGATAAGGATAAGCTGTGTGGCGATAACAAGCATTATTGGGTTAATGTTAAGACCGGTTGCCCATGAGATAAGACCTGTGATAGCCCCGGTTGTTGCCAGTATGCGGCTGAAGCTTATGGAACCAACAACAATGAAAAAGATCATTACTGTCACGTGTACAGTATCCTGTGCTGATGCCCTGATAGTCTCCCAGGAAAGTTTTTTATATATTGCGGCTAAAATATAGCAGGCTATTACACCAAGCGCTGCCGATTCTCCGGGGGTCGCAATTCCGGTAAATACACTGCCTATTACTGCAAATATCACCAGTACTACAGGGGCTATCTGTGTAAAAATAATTTTGATCTTTTGTGAGAATGATATTTCAGAAATCTCATAATTAGGTGCCAGGGAGGGGTTGATAGAACAACGTATTACAATATAACCAATGAATAAAGCTGCTACTAAAAGACCTGGTACGATGATAGCCAGAAGCAGCTTACCAATGGAAACCTGTGCGACTGCGCCCAGGAAAACTGCAAGGGCGCTCGGCGGTATAAGGATAGCAAGGGTCCCGCTTGATACGATAGGCCCCAGGGACATGGTTTTGGAGTATCCCCTTCTATTCATTTCCGGAACAAGCACCTTTCCGAGTATACCTATTGAGCCACCGCTTATGCCGATCATTGTACCAAGAAGAACACCGGAGCCAATAGCAAGTATGCTGAGTCTGCCCGGAAGTCTACCAAGTATCTGGTCTATAGCATCAATAAGACGTGTTCCGGTTCCTGACCTGAAGACAATATCTCCCATGAGAATAAACAGGGGTATGGGTAAAAAATTATAATTGGTGACCGAACTGTAAAAACTCATGGCAAGTTGTTCAAGACCGGCCTCACCTCCCCAAAAAATGTAGCTTCCGATGATGCAGATGAATATGAAGGCAAATGATATGGGCATACCTGTTCCCATGAGCACAACCAGCAACCCGAACATCAGCAGTATGGCAAAATACCACTCCAAGGCAATACCTCCGGTTAATTGTGTGAAGAGAGCTTTTCTACGCCAGGATTGCTGTCAACAGGTTTTTCCATGCCTGATAGAAGCGAATATCTCTTTATAAAATCCCTTGTGTTTCTAATGAGCTGAATAAACAGCATAAAAAATCCGATTGGGATAATTATTTCAATTGGCCATTTGGGCGGGTTCAATATGGATGCAAGGATAAAATTGCCCTGATAATCTGCTGTTGTAAGTTTTACAGTATAAAACAGCATTATGCCTGCAATTAGTATGCATACAGAGTGGCTGATTACATTCAAAAGGGCTTCATTTTTTTTTGAAAGAGTGCCAGTGATTGAATCCATTTTCACATGGCCATTCTTTCTCATGATCGCTGTGGTACCTAAGAAAGTCATCCACAGAAGGCTGTATGTGATAATCTCATAAAGAGGCGACCAGGTAAAACCTATGACCTTTCTTAAGATAACATCCATTGATACTGCCAGGGCATCAAGGACAATGATTACAGCGGCTAACGTGAGCATACAGTCAACAATCTTATCGAATATAGATTCTACTTTTTGCAGGGTTTTCATAATTTTCCTTTAAGGTTTGATGAAGCTTTCATCTTTCAGCCCATGCTTTTTGTATTTGCCTTTTGCCTTTTGCTTTTGCTTTTGCTGATCCGCCGTCGCACAAGGCTATGGTGGGACAGGAAGCTGAGCGCTGATAGCTGACCGCTCGCATCAAAAAACTATAGTTTTTTGATGCGTACTATTTAGCCCTTGAAAATGCAGGATTAACAAGCCATTCCTTTAATTTCGGTACAATATCAGGCCACCTTTGCCTATCCTGCTCCCACATGGTATCCCGATAATCAAGGTAGAATTGTCTTGAGTCATCAGGTGGAAGACGAATAATATTCACGCCTTCGGCAGCAATATCCTTTTTTACCTGCTCAACGACCTCAGTGAACATGGAAGCGCCATCTATCTCTGCCTGGATCATTGCCCTGTTCAAGATTTCCTGCTGCTCTGGAGTAAGACTCCTGTATTTATCCATATTCATGATCATCATCCCTGCACATGAACTGATTGGTTCATCCAGCATGGCCTTTGTGACCGGCGTAAGGCTAAAGTCCTGGATGCCGGGGATACCGATGTTGTAGCCGTCCACTGTTCCACGCTCCATGGATGTGAAATAATCAGGGAAATCTATTGGTACACATACAGCCTTGAGCTTTTCGATAAACATCCTGTTGGAACCTCCCATGGATGCAATCTTAAGCCCTTCAAAGTCTTTGAGGCTCTTTATATCTCTCCTCAGATAAAAGACAGTCTGCACCTGAGGAAGGGATGATAATGATGCACCCAGATAATAAATACCCTGTTCCGCAAACCGTTCCTGGTAATACTTGAATGCGGGACCATTTCTTATTTCCATCGGGCTGTATTCCGCGCGACCAATTGAGCTTGAGCCCGGAACAATGGCATCGCAGAATGCTGCCAGGGCGCTTGCTATATCTACAGTCCCCCTCTTTACAGCAGCAGGGGCGTCAGATGATGGTATGGATTCAGGCCCTAAGAATCTGATCTTAATAGTGCCGTTAGACATCTTTTCTACATTATCTATAAAAAGATGTGCCCAGTTTGCACCCGGTGGGACATCGGACACAAAATTTACCATTGATAGTTCAAGTGTTTTTTTCTGATCGGAGCATGAACTCAAAGAGAGGTAAATGATAACAGAGGCCAAAACCAATAAAAACAGTAGTAAATGAATCTTTTTAATTTTTTTATCCTCCTGTATGCTTGATATATTCGCCTTTGCAGGTTTTACTATTATTTCTAATCAGCACCTCTTTGTTTGCGTTTCAACACAAGAACCATATCGTCGATTACCAGTGCGGGTACTTATGCTCCAATAGAGGATTATTTGTCAGTTGAACAGGAAGTTTTCCATTTCTCTGAATTTTGTATAACTGGTTTATGTAGGGAGCACTTCCTGATGTATCTATCTTTTGAAAAACGATTTCATTAAAATTTACAGACCAGCTTGGGTATTCACCTAAATTATAAACCAGTTGGTCTCCGGTACCATTTCCGTTCATAACATGGATACCGTTCCTGCGATAAACAATTTTGCCGAAGTCACGCCCGTGTACTTCTGAAGCCCAGTCCGGTTGACTTCCATTCACCCTCATGTATTCCCATGGAATACCTGCCGGATAACTTATTGTATAAATCCCGCTGTTATCTTCACCCTCACCATGAAAGATAATCTTATCTCCATCAGGCGACCAGCTTGGATTATAAAGCCCCATATTCCTTCCTATAATTGCATAATCATCAAAAATTTCTATATTATGCCGGTCAATGTCATACACAATAATTGCATTTCCACCTGGCATACTGCGATGAACCCTTACAAAGACCAGCTTATCCCCATCCTTGGACCAGGATGGATAGATATCATCCTGTTCTCCAGTGATAAGGCTTGTCTCCCCTGTCCCATCGGCGTTAATCATATAGATATCCCAGTTCCCGGCAGTCCCGCCGGTCCTGCGATTAAAAACTATTTTATCTTTTTTCGGGGACCACCTTGGATAGGCATCCATACCGCTTTTGGTCAACTGAACTATGTTTTTACCGTTATCATCTATGGAATACAGATTACCCCAGATACTCCCTGGTGATCCTTGCATAAAAACAATTTTGCTGTAATTTTCATTTTCACATCCAGTAAGACAATAGATAAACAATAAGGAAAGAAGTAAATACGATATGCAGGATTTCATAATATTCTCATTTCACTTTATCAGCGTAATACTCAGAATTGGCATAAGAGTATATTATTTTCTATTTGTATGAACTGCAATTAACTTGAATATGTAAGTTTTATTAGGACTACTATCTTTAAAAATCAAGGTAATTTTACATAAAACCTTTACAACAACAAATCCGGTAAATATTTTCTTGACAGTATGCATATTAATACCGTATTAATATGTCTATTAATATATTTGGAGAGATTATGATACCTGTTAAGATAAAGAAAAATTCAGGCGAGGCCCTCTATGTTCAGATACGCAATGCCATAGAAAATGCCATCAAGAACGGTGAATTAAAGGTCGGTGAACAACTGCCTCCTGTAACCACCCTTGCAAGTAATATTGGTGTTACACATTCTACAATACGCAGAGCATTTGAGGATTTATCCAGCAAGGGGCTTATTGGTTCTCATGTAGGCAGAGGCACATTTGTACTAGACCGAAATAAACAGGCATTAAAAAAGACGCCCACTACCCCTGATAAAAATGCAGCTCAGGATACCCGAACAAACGGTGAATTCACCACAGCAGCCAGAAGGCTCCGCATGGGAATCGCAAAGAGCCTTGAGGCCCTGATGGAGCTTGCCAAAAGGCCCGGACTTATTCAATTTACTTCAGGGATGCCTGATACTACACTTATAGAAGATGAAGTTCTTGCACGTCTTGCAAAAGATGCTTTAAAAGCAGGTGAAGAAAAATACTATATATATGGTGAATCACCACTTGGTTTAAAGGCACTCAGGGAAGAACTTGCAAAAAGATTCAACTCAGAGGGTATGGATATTACCGCTGAAAACATACTTATTACAAACGGTTCACAACAGGCTGCATCCATTCTTGCACAGGCTGCTTTAGAAAACAGGCAGCGTATTATATGCGAAACGCCATGCTGGCTGGGAATTCCAAGGGCATTTGGCGCTATCGGGCACTGGGTTGAGACTGTTACAAGAGATAAGGATGGTCTGATAATAGAAAAGCTTGAACGCTTTATTGACGCCCCCCCTTCCCTGCTCTATTTATGCCCGGAGTTTCATCACCCTATGGGCACTGACCTTAAACCTGAAAGGCAGACACAGCTTATTGACTGGGCAAAGGCGCATCATGT
>CAZCMD010000179.1:1296-9308 GCA_964499695.1 uncultured Desulfatiglans sp. | reverse complement strand
TCATATTCCTTAAACAAAGCAAGCCCGCCTTCGGGCAGAAGTTCTGCTATTTTTTCATCATACTGGGCCTTGATTGCTTCAGTCTGCCTGTTAAATTCTTTATTTTTGGACCAGTCCTTTGAATTTTCCCAGTCCTTCGGGACATTCATCATGTGTTGCAATACTATATTGCTCTTTTCAAGAACCAGATCAATTAGTTTTTCATTTAACTCCGGAGGGTAATTATTTTTATCAATAAAATCCTTATACAAGGCAAGATTTATTCTGCGCCAATTATAATCCCCCCTTGCCTTTGAAACAGCATTCATTTCAGAGGCTTTGGCAGCATCCTTCTCTCCATATTCATTCAGGGCTGCTTCCATGTGATCCTGCTTTTCCTGCATGTCAGCAATCTTAGTATCAAGCCTGGTTATTTTCTTTTGATATGTTTCTTTCTTATTCTGCATCTTGCCTTTTTCCAGGGAGCTCTCGCCTGTTTTTATATCTGTCCGGGAGTTTTCTGTTTCTTTGAATTTAGTGAATTGTCTTTCCTGTAGAAAAACAGCTGCAAGCAGTATAAGTACAAGCATGGAAAGTACAGACAGAATAACATGATTCTTTTTGTTTGATGTGGTTTCAGTCATTTTCATCTCTAATTTAAACTATGATTCTGTTCTACTGCACCGTGGACGGCAAACCAATAATGATCAGTGAGTAATTTTCAATGATCAGTAAACAATGATAAGTTTATTTCTCACCCTTATCCTTCTCACTACCACGTGTATTTGTATTATCGGAAATCAGACCTGATTTCTGCGCATTAACAATCCCTTCAAATACCTCCATTTGTGACTCAGAGAGAATTCCTTCTGCTAGTGAAGCATAATTTTCAAATAATTTTTTATTGTATTCAAGATTATCCTTCTGCAACCTGGCCATAGCCACTTCATCGGGTCCCTCTCTGTTAATCTTATATGATTGTGCCTTTTTTATCTGCTCCTCCCGTGAAATTTTCCTGTAATTATGCCATAAGGCTATAAGTTTCTTTCCCTTCTCTTTTTCAATCTTATCATCGCCCAGCATATCATTGAATCCATTTAGAATGTACCTTTCCATACTCGTTTTTTCATACTCCTTTAACAAAGCAAACTCCTCTTTGGATAAGAGTTTTGCTATTTTTTCATCATATTCAACATTGATTAGCTCACCCTGCTGTATCAACTCTGCTAAATTTCCATTTATTTTTCCGGGTTGGAAATCCATTAAATACCGTACTTTGCTGTTCAAGGCATTTACCCTTTCATTAAACAGGGCAAGCAGTTTTTCATTCAGTTCCGGAGGGAAAATATTTTCTTCAATAAAATCCTTAATAAAAATAAAATAGATGGAAAAATCTGCTTGTGAAAGAGCGCCTGTTTGACGCCAGATCGGGATTAAGGAATCGGCCTTCCTGTCATACTCATCCAGTGTCTCTTTTAGATAATCCGTCCATTCCTGCATGTCAGCAATCTGGGTCTCAAGTTTATCTATTTCCTTTTTATATCTCTCTTCATTATCCTCTACTTGAATTTCTGTCTGGGAGTTTCCTGACAGGTTTTTTACATGAAATCTTTCTTTTAATTCACCAAGTTTTTTTCCCTGTATATAAAGAGATGAAGAGAGTATGACTAAAAGGATAAAAAGTAAGGCCTGAATAACATGAATCATTTTGTTAGATGTAGTTTCCTTCATTTTATTCCTTTTCCTCATCACTGCCATTTACAGCAGTATCATCGGATTTGTGAAATAAATTTTTGAAGCTATTTATAAATCCTTTAAATTTTACGGTCTGTGACTTTGAAAGAATACCTCCTGCCGTTTCAACATAAGTATCTAATGCTTTGATCATGTTTTCATTTTTCTCCTTTTCCAGTCTGGACACAGTCTCTGCATCAGGCTCATTTTCCGGAAATACATAGGACTGCATAGAGCTATTGGGTAGAGGGGTGTAGGTTTGCCTGCCTTTATACATCAATTCAATAAGCCCCCTTTCCTTCTCTATTTCAAGTGCATCATCCCCCAGCATATCTTTAAAATGCATTATCAGGGACCTTTCCATATCCCTTTTTTCATATTCCTTTAACAAAGCAAGTCCATCTTCAGTCAGGAGTTCTGCAATTTTATCATCATATTCTGCATTGATTTCTTCAATCTTCCGGTTTAATTCCTTTGCATTGTCTCTTATATTTTCGAATCCGGCCTTCTGTGGATCATCGATAAAATCACTTAATGCAAAATGCCTCTCAGTAAACAGATCACACAGTTTATCATTTAACTCAGGAGGGTAATTATTTTGTTCAAGAAAATCGATATGCTGTTTTAAGTAACTTCTGCGCAAATAAAAATCCGTCTTTGCCTTTGAAACAGAATCCATCTCATCCTGATTCGAGTTTGCAGAATCTCCCTTTTCATCATATTTATCCAGAGCATCTTCCAGATGATCCTGCAATTCCCGCATTTCAGCGATCTTTGTTTCAAGATCATTTATTTTCTGTTGAAATAACTCTTGATTGTTTTGTGACTGTTTTTTTTCCAAATAACCGATGCCAGCATTTATTTCTGTCCTGGATTTTTCATCCAACCCATCTAAAAATTTATTTAATTGTTTCCCCTGCAGATAAACAGCTGCAATCAGTATAAGTACAAATATGGAAAGTATGGCGACAATAACATGATTCTTTTTGTTTGATGTGGTGTCAGCCATTTTGCTCCTGATTTAACAAGGTAAGAGTTAGTCTTAATCAAAAAGAGTATAAATCCAAAAGATTTGAGTGAAATAATTCTAATCTAAAATATACCTTCTCTTCCTGATAATACGATATAAAAATGACATCATTAAAATCAGGAGGATACATATCCCCGCTATTATTAAAGTATCCAGCTTCAATGCAAGATAAACCAGACCAATTGATATCCCCATAATAATGATCCCAATAAACATCCTGGCTGCGAGTTCACCCCTTTCTACCATGTCTCTTGATTGAGTAAAGGGTAATGAGTTTTTGGAAAAAATGACAGAGAGTTGGGAATTCAAAATTATCAATAAAAATCCCATAACCAGGGCCGGGACTTTTGAAATATCCCAGATAAATATTGTCAGCGCTAACAGGACAACTGTTACCGGAAGGAAAAACTTAAAGAGCATTGCCTTAACGGCTCCGGTAAGAAGATGCCCGTGATTTTTAATTGGAAGGGTTTTGTAAATCCATGAACCTTCAGGAGTATCTGAAAACGGCAGTTGGGCAATAGAGCTGGTTCCGAAAAACCCGAAAAAGATTAGTAAAAAAAAGTTTTTACTGTCATCAAGCCTTTCCATTGTAGCTGTTATGCTTGAATAATCGGGTCTAAGCATCAGGACTGCCAGCACAATCATTATCCCGTAAGAAGGATACACTGCCTGTTTGAACTTACGATCACGTTTTGTTATTGACATGGCAAGTTTCCAACCCATCCATTCGATTTCTGATATACAAAAAAGCCGGCACATACTGAATCCTCTCCTGCGTTTGACTCCCCTGTTCTCCTTTACGGCCTTCTCAACAGCACCTTCGCTGAGCACATCTACAAACCCGGAAGAAAGATATCTGACCATAAAGAAAGCACCGGCAATGGACACAAACAGGGCAGTCAACGCAAGTATTGTATTCTCACTGCTGAATGGTTTGCGGCTGAACAGATCAACAAAGCCTGCGAGCCAGGCAGGCGGAAGAAGATAGGTCCACCAGTGAATGTCCATTGTAAGATTTTTAAGTATACTTTGCTGTAATATTCTCGGGACTATCTGATACCCTCCAAAAATCAGGACTGACATTAAAATCTGCAGGTAATTCAGCATATCCTTGAAACGTTCTCCTGAAACCACCTTTGACAGGACCATGTATAGAAGAGAGGTAAGAAGAAGGGTAATCCATGCACAGAGGCCCAGGGCTATCCAGAAGGCAATAAAGTTCAGGATACCATACTTGAAGAGAATAATTACAGACGGCACAATGCTTAAAGCTGCTGCAATAAAACCAATATAAACCAGGATATGTAACAGTCTGCTTACAAGCAGTGTTCTGTTGTTTAAAGGGCGGACCAGCAGAATCTGGTTGTCCCGGTGATCAAAAAGGACACTGGAATATCCGGTAACAATAGTAAACCCAAGCAGTACAATGATCATTGAGAAGATGATAGTGAGATTCAGCAGCAGGCTATTTATCGGGATAAGCCAGAGTGAAATAAATATTCCTATAAACATATTTATTCCCACCTGCAGCCTGAATGAGTTAGAGGATTTACCCGAACCATTTTTCTTTAATGATTTTGGCCGAAAATCCATAGTAAGTTTTGTCTTTAGAATATTCTCAACCTGGCTGTAATTGGCCCCGCACCATTTGATCGGACTTTTTAAAAGTCCAATTATGAACATTGCTATTTTCTGCATTCCTAGCGCTCCTCAAAGGCCTTGTTGAAAATATCAGATTTGAATCCGTTGTCATGATTGCCCGTAAGATCTGCGAAAAGCATTTCAAGTGTTTCGGATTTTTCTGTCTTGAGCTCCTCAAAAGTACCGTCTGCCAGTACCCTGCCATCGTTAATGAGAATAATCCTGTCAGCAATTTTCTCCACAACATCCATCAGGTGTGAACAGAAGAATATGGTTTTTCCTTCTGCTGCCATGCGTGAAAGCATCTCCTTTACAAGAATAACAGAGTTGGCATCCAGGCCTGAGAGGGGTTCATCGAGGAAGATAATGTCCGGATTATTTATGATCCCTGCTATAAGCAGTATCTTCTGCTTCATACCCTTGGAAAAGGTATCCATGCGCTGATCTGCATTTTTCTCCATGCCAAAGAAAGAGATCAAATGGTCAATTCTTCCATTCAACTTATCTTCATTGATTTCATACAGGGTACCGATGAAGCACAGGTATTCTCTGGGGGTTAAAAGATCGTACAGGGCGCCGTTTTCCGGCACATAACCTATTCGCTTTTTTATCTCGAGACTATGGGTTTTTAAATCCATATCAAAGACTTTGATATCACCAGTGTATTCAGTGATTATTCCGCACAGGATTTTTACGGTAGTACTTTTTCCAGCCCCGTTCGGGCCAATGTACCCGATAATCTGACCAGGCTTAATTTCAAGATCAATGCCCTTTAATACTTCATTTTCGCCAAAATATTTTATTAAACCCTTAATTGATATCATTTGAAGTTCCTTTTTATAACTTTTATCAAAATGAAAGACAGTGGTCAGCCCTGGTCATTGGACATTACCAATCCACCAATGCAGAAAAATAATTATAAATCAAAAACAATTGGATCCCCGCCTTCGCGGGAACGACGCAATATGTCTGGTTCCCCCGAATAAATAGGAGAATGAGGACAATTATACTGTTAGTAATTTTTATATGATAATGCGCCTGGGGCGCTTTAAGATTTTAAATCATCATACCCGATAAAATGCAGCTATTCTTAAAACATAATTAAGAATAATTCAAGATTCAATATTCAAAATTCAAGATCCAAGATTTACAGTTCAAAAATCGAGATTTAAAATTCATCCTGTTAAATGCACCTTTGAAGTATGCTAGGTGGATTTAACAGCGTAAAACAGTTAAGATGAGGCCATTTTTCCTGAGGCAGCCATCGCAGCTGCTGAGCGTTCCTGATTTTCTCTGGCGTATCTTGCTGCATCTGCATCAGTGATCTTGTAAAAGAACAGCATTAATATGGCGGCAAGCAGACAAAAGGCCGCAGGAAACAGGCCAAACATCATCATGAATTTTTCGATGAACTCGGGTGTCTGTTCCATATTAGGCTTATAACCGATCTTCCCTAAGACAAGCATGGGTACAGAGCCACCGATTAAAAGGCCGATCTTGAAAGGTATATTCATCATGCCATTGGCAACTGATCTATTATCCTTGCCTGTCTTATGCAAGTGATACTCGCCGGTATCTATTGTATAATTGGCATTAAAACCAAAATATATATACATTGCTATAGAGAAAAGACTGTATAGAACTATATAGATAATAACAGATGTCCGCGCAAAAAAGTAAACCAGAACCAGCGACAGGCACTGGCCAAGAAGCCCAACAACCATAGCATGTTTTTTACCCAGCATAACGCCGATTTTTGGGCCTATAAATGCCGCCGCAACAGTAACTACTGTCCCTGTTGTCATAGAATATGTCATCAGTATTACGTTACCCATCACATAGGTAAAATAATGTACTGCAATTCCCATTACTGTGTACTGTGCAATGTAAGCGGATGACATTGCCAGGATCAGGATAAGCAACTGATCATTTGTGAATACTGACTTAACCATATCAATAACCCTGACTTTTGTACCTGCACTGAACGGGGTGATCTCTTCATATTTTCTGGCAGATTTTGCAAGGAAATGACATCCAAACATATAGGGAAGTACACACACTATACCCATGACAAAGTATGCATAAGTGTTACCGATAACAGGAGTAAGTACTTTTTCTATTATGGGCAGAAGAGATAGGCTGCCAATCAATGTTGCAATTGAAACTCCCTGCGAGCCTCTGAACGCGAGCAGGTTCCTTTTTTCCAGGGATGTACCGCCCATGATTGCAAGGACATTGAACTGGGATGTCTGGATAAAGTTCATGCTTAGATTAATCATGCAATAAGCAATAAATACAATAACCAGTTTGATAGAAAGCGACATGGAGGATGTGTCCGCAAACATAAAGATTATACCGCAGCCGATAAACCAGCGCGTGGCTGTTATCCATTTGCTGTAATATATTCCTTTCTCACGTGTTTTTTGAATGATGCCGCCGGACACAAGCCCTGCTATAACGTCAAGAACACGGGCGAAACCAACAACAGTACCGACAAGGGTAGCGCTGATAAGAAGATTATCCGTAAGAAATATGTTCATGAAAGTCGTAGGCATCAAAAGAAAGAGCATCTCGGAAGTCATATAAAAGGCATAATTAAAAACATCTGAACGGGGAAGTTTGCTGGTGTTATCTGCACTGCTCATGTATTGAGCTCCTTATGTTCACTCAAAACTGTTGTTTAGAATGAAAGCGGTTATCTATTAGCATTCAGCTTTCAGGAAAAGGCATATAAATCATACCAATGATCAGTTAGTCAATGATCAATTAACGATATTTATATGAAAGGGTTCAAGGGGTCAAGATTCAAGATTCAAAATTGGGTAAATAGCAGACTGAAGCGTTTCAGGGTGTTGACTGTTAGGTCGTCAATATGAAAGACGACAAGCTTACTGTTGGTCCTTGATAATTTTCAGGAATACAATAAGCCAGTTTGGGTGAATTATTATTGACTTACAATAACTTACTCCATATATTCCACTCATCAAAAAGAGAATTCTTATCAAAAATATTGTCAGAAAGAAAATTGAAATGGAGGAGCAATGAGCGGTAAGGCGCAGTTTGAAATGCTACTTTCACCTTTTAACATAGGTAAGATGCGGGTAAAGAACCGGATAATAAAGACTGCCGCGGAGATGAATACCCATGATCCCCTTGATGCCCATATGAACCAGAGGACTATTGACTATGTAGAGGCAGTGGCTAAAGGCGGCGCTGGTATGGTTATCCTCTGGAATGCCTACCTTGATTATCCCTTGGGCGCAAGGATGCCTGATGGGTTGCGTATTGATTCTGACGAATATATTCCGGGCTTTATAAAACTTGCCGATGCCGTACACAAATATGACTGTAAATTATCCGTGCAGATGATGCATGCAGGGCCATGGTGCCCTGCCTCCCTTGCCGGACGCCCACCCATTGCTGCTTCAGTGATGCGAGAAGAGGTGTATGGATTCTGGAGCGATGAAACAGCTGAGGCAACATTAAGCGAGATAGAGGATATTCAGGAAAAGTTTGTTAAGGCCGGCGAACGTTTAAAGAAGGCAGGGGTTGATCACCTTGAGATACACTGCGGCACGCAGCACCTTGGCAACACCTTTATGTCACGTCACTGGAATAAACGTAC
>CAZCMD010000179.1:0-1196 GCA_964499695.1 uncultured Desulfatiglans sp. | reverse complement strand
GCGGTCTGCTACCCTGAGGTACCAGACCCATTGCCGAAAGAACTTGATGGAAGTAAGAGCGGGGCAGGGTTCTGGGTGCCTCTCGCCGCAATGGTAAAAAAGGCGGTTAAAATACCGGTGATTGCCACAGCAGGCATCAACGCTGAAATGGGTGAGAAGATACTGCGTGAGGGCAAGGCTGACTTTATCGGTATGACAAGACGCCTTCTGGCAGACCCTGATCTACCAAACAAGGTAGCCGAAGGAAGGCTTGATGACATTGCCCCATGTACACGCTGCCTGTCATGCATTGAGGCAATACATACAAATTATATCCCGGGTATACCGGGTAAGTCATACTGCCGCATAAATGCTTCTCTTGCAAAAGAGGGGGAATACAAGATCAAGCCTGCGGATAAGAAGAAAAAGGTTATGGTAGTGGGCGGTGGCCCTGCCGGTATGGAGGCCGCAAGGGTAGCTGCCTTAAGGGGACATGATGTAACACTGTATGAGAAGGAACATCACCTGGGTGGCTCAGTACCTGTGGCAGCCACGATCAAGGGGCTTGATATTGAAGACCTTCCCGCACTTGTTCGCTATCTTCACACCCAGATGACCAAGCTTGGCGTTAAGATCAATCTTGGTAAAGAGGTGAACAAGCCAATGATTGAGAGAATCAAACCGGATGTGCTCATACTGGCTACAGGCGGGCTCTATTCCATTCCGGATATACCCGGAATCAATTCACCAAAGGTGGTAAAGGCCGCTGACCTGAACCGAAGGTTAAAGAGTTTTTTAAGGTTCTTTAGTCCCAGGCTGCTCATATGGGCAACTAAATTATGGATGCCCATTGGAAAAAATGTTATCATTATCGGTGGCGGCATTCATGGGCTTCAGACAGCTGTATTTCTAACTAAGCGTGGTAGGAAGGTAACAGTTGTAGAGACCGCAGAGAAAATGGGAAAGATGGTTATTGAGAATCACAAGGTTCGCCTGTTCGGGTGGCTCGCACAAAAAGGGGTAACCCTGTATCCCGGTGTTAAGTATGAGGAGATAACAGATAAGGGGCTCACTATAATTACAAAAGAGGGAGAGAAAAAGACCCTGTCAGCAGACACCATATTGCCTGCATTACCAATGGTGCCGGATACTGAGTTAATGCTAAGCCTGAAGGGGACAGCGCCGGAAGTTTATCAGATTGGCGACTGCGGTGACCC
>CAZCMD010000178.1:0-9345 GCA_964499695.1 uncultured Desulfatiglans sp. | reverse complement strand
ACCTTTGTGACTTTGTGCCTTTGTGTGAGATTCAGCTTTTTTACGAAACCATCAAATATGTCAAAATATTGTCGTTTTGATAAAGGACCAACAAATTTTAAGGTCTTTATGGGGATTATAACTTCCTGACCCCCTCTGCAAGCTCCTCTATCCCTTCTGTCTCAATGATCCTGATCCTGCGGCCATCAGTCTCTATAAGACCCTGATCCACCATTTTTGTGAGGATGCGGGAAAGGGTTTCAGGGATGGTGCCAAGCAGGCTTGCAAGTTGGCCTTTTGTTATGCCAAGATCAAGTTCATAAGTTCCATGCGTCTGTTTCATATAGAGCAGGTGTTTGGCCAGGCGTCCGGGCACCTCCTTTAGGGAGAGGTCGTCTATCAGGGATGTAAAACGGCGGAGGCGCATGGAAAGTACAGCCAGCATGTTCAATGCTATGGAGGGATTTTTTTGTATGAGCCCGATAAGGGCTTCCCTCTCAAAAAAAAGCACCCGGCTTTCATCCATTGCGTCTGCGCTGGCCGGGAACCTCTTCCCGGCAAATACTGGCACCTCGCCAAACACCTCACCCGGTCCGAATATATGGAGGATCTGCTCCCTGCCATCGGGTGAAAGCTTGTATATCTTAACCCTGCCTGATGCTACCGCATATAACCCGGTTGCCTGTTCATGTTCAGTAAAGATGTTTTCTCCCTTTTTGTAGATATTCTCCTTTGTAATCATGGATAAGGATTCCAACTGATCATCCGGGAGTCCGTTAAAAAGGGATATGGTTGCGATCTGGTCTATCATTGCAGGTATGTTGCCCCTCTTTTTGTCTTCATCTTTGAGCCTTGAGCGTTCAGCTTCTAGCTTTTAGCTTTCAGCCTTGAGCCTTCTTCTTTTCTCACCCGTTCAGAAGTCTTACGAGCCTGTTTTCAGGATAATAATCTATTATATTAAGGCAACCGTAGTCCTGCTGTATATTAAAGAGGCTCTTTACAGGCAAGTCAAGGGCCTCGCAGATGATAAGCCTGTTTACCCCTCCATGTGCAACAATAAGTATGTTCTTTCCTGCCTCTTCTCTTAATATCTCTTTTAGACAGGCGAGCACCCTTTTAGATACATCGGTCATGTTTTCGCCTGCTGGCGGCCTGTATGCGGCAATATCCGCATATCTTTTATCAAGCTCGCCCGGGTATGCCCTCTCTATTTCTTCGAGCGGCATGCCTTCCCAGTCACCGAAAAAGATCTCCTTTAAATCGGGTTTTGATATGACAGGTACCGTATGGTATTGCCCGATTATCCTTGCACCCTTCTCAGTTCTTTTGAGCCCGGTAGCATAAATGGTGTGAAGTTCAACCAGCCGTAACCTTTCGGCCAGGGTCTGCATCTGGATCACGCCGGTTTCGGTGATATCCACATCGGTATGGCCGTTTGCTGTCATTCTCTCAAAACCAACTATCTGCCCGTGTCGCGCAAGATATAATCTCGTATATTTTTCCATGGATCATATATATTGGTTAATGGATTTCAAGTCAATGAGTTTACTCTTTAACTATTATATCCAATGTTGTATAAGGCAATTCGGATAAAATTTATAGATGATCACAGAAAAAGGATTTAAGCCGTCTTTCTTTTGAGAAGAGAAAAAATGATAATTAACATTACATGCCCCAACTGCAATTTTTCAAAACAGGTGCCCAGTGAAAATATACCTGCCAATATAAAACACGCCAAATGCCCGAGGTGCAGCAAGACCTTTGAGATACAAGGGATGTCTGAGCCGGAAACCCCTCCGGAGAATCCTCTGCCACAGGGGCCTCTCTCTCAGGAAACCTTAGATCAGGTAGTGCCTCCACCATTACCGGATAAGATAACCGATATAAGCGCTGAACCGGTTGATATGTCCGAACCACCAGCTCCTGATGAGGTGGGATACTTTACCGGATTATGGAGGATTTTTACAGGGGTGCTCTTTTCACCGACAGAATTTTTCAGGGGCGTAAGGGAAACTGAGTTAAAAGATGCCCTGATTTTCGGGATACTGACAGGGTCTATTGGTGCAATGTTTAATTTTTTCTGGCAATTTTATTTTCAATCCCAGGAGTTTACATATATAACAAAGGTATTCCCTGAAGTATCATCAAATGACCTTTTTCTGGGGCTTATCATATGCTCCCCTATTCTTGTGATTATCAACGCACTGATTGTAACCCTTGCAATCCACTTTTTTCTTTTTATTATCGGCGGCACTTCAAGGGGATTTGAAGGCACCCTGAAGGTAATGCTTTATTCTAATGCTGTATCGGTTTTCAGCCTGTTTCCCTATATTGGAGGAATTATTTCCTTTATCTGGGGTATAACAATTATTATAACAGGTCTGAGGGAGATCCATGAAACAAGTAATGGAAAGGCACTATTCTCACTACTGCTGCCCTTATTTTTCTTGTTGATTCTTTCAGCCTTCGCTGCCGCTTTTCTCGTCAGCACACTATTATGAATCTGTGTTACATCACTTGATAAGGGGAATATAACTCTTTGGAAAGCACTATCAGATATGAAGATGTTCTTAACCCGGCCCAGCTTGAGGCGGTCATGACCCTGGATGGCCCTGTGCAGGTTATAGCAGGGGCCGGAAGCGGGAAGACACGCACACTTGTATACCGTGTGGCCAGGCTTGTAGAGTCGGGCATACAGCCTGAGAATATCCTTTTATTAACCTTTACCAGAAAGGCATCAGGCGAGATGCTTGATAGGGCCGCAAGCCTTGCTGATGAAAGGTGCAGGAATGTGGCAGGCGGCACATTTCATTCCCTTGCACACAGGGTGCTGCGCAGCAATGCACACCTGTTAGGGTTTGATTCATCCTTTACCATCCTTGACAGGCAGGACATGGAAGAGATTGTGAGGGAGATCGTTAACGAAATACATACAGATGAAAATGTCGCACGGTTCCCTAAAAAGGGCACCATTGCCTCTATCATAAGCAAGGCCGCCAACCTTGAAAAGCCTGTGGAATGGCTCATGACAGACGAATACAGCCAGTTTCTGGAACATGCCCATGTTATCACCACCATAGGGGATCAGTACGGCAAATATAAAAAAGAAAACCAGATGATGGACTATGATGATCTCCTGCTTCTTTTCAGGCGGTTACTCGCAGAAAATGAAACAGTAAGGGGGCTCCTGGCCAGGAGATACAGTTACATAATGGTTGATGAGTACCAGGATACAAACGGCATACAGGCCGATATTGTAAAGTGGCTGGGACAAACGCACCAGAATGTCATGGTGGTAGGTGATGACTCCCAGGCCATTTATTCATTCAGGGGCGCCAATTACAAGAATATGTTCGATTTCCAGAAGATATTCCCGCAGGTAAAAACTATAAAGCTGGAGCAGAACTACAGATCAACCCAGCCTATCCTGAAGCTCACAAACGCCATTATGGACAGGGCCGTAGAAAAGTTCACCAAATGCCTGTTCACACAGAGAGAGGGTGGAGAAAAACCGGAGGTGATAGATGTAAAGTCTGACCCTGAACAGGCCATGTATATTGCCTCTACCATTAAGTCATTCCGCTCGCAGGGGTACAGCTATAAGGATATGGCAGTGCTTTTCAGGGCAGCGCATCACTCCTTTGAGCTTGAGCTTGAACTGGCACGTGAGGGTATCCCATATGTGAAATATGGCGGGTTCAAGTTTCTGGAATCCTCCCATATAAAGGATCTCCTGACCCACCTAAGGGTGATAGCCAACAAGAATGACATCATAAGCTGGGGCAGGATCCTGAGGCTTGTAAAAAACATAGGGCAGAAAAAGAGCCAGGCCATTATTGACTGGCTTAAGACCCAGCCTGCCGAATCCGTTGATCTTGAAAAATGGCCGGGGATCGGGAAAAAGGATGAGGGTCTAAAGGCCCTGGCAGGACTGCTTAAAGAGCTTTCCGAAAAGGACATAAAGCCATCAAAAGCAGTAGAGCTGGCCTATGCATATTATGACCCGATTTTAAGGGAAAATTATGACAATTATCCCAAGCGTGAAAAAGACCTTGAACAGCTTATGGTCATGGCAGAACGCTTTAAAAGCTTAAACTCCTTTCTTGATGAACTTGTGCTTGATCCACCTTCAAGCAGTGCGGATATAGATCCTGATGCATCGGGTAATGAGGAGGATATTGTTACCCTTTCTACTGTCCACTCTGCTAAAGGCCTTGAATGGCCGATCGTGTTTATCATATGGGTAATGGACGGCTATTTCCCATCGGCCAAGGCTCACTTGAATGAAGAATCAATTGAAGAAGAGCGTCGTTTGATGTATGTTGCCACAACCAGGGCAAAGGACAGGCTTATAATGTCTTATCCGGGGGCCGAGTCGCTTCCCCCCTGGCAGCTTGCTGAAACAGGCATAAGGATGGGGCTATCCACCTTCATAAGGGAGATACCTGATGGAATTTTTACTCACCGGTCAAAAGGTAATTCATGGCCCTCATTCAGTAGAGTATGGAATGGAGGCGGTGAAAAGGGATATAAAAGGCCTGATCCTGTAAAGGCAAATGTGACAGGCGCAGCGCCGGGGGGCTTGAGGCCCGGGGACAGGGTAAAACACCCTGCATTTGGAAAGGGTGTAATCGCAAAATTTGTGGACACAAACAAGGTTGAGGTGCTTTTTAGTGGTGTAGGCAGGAAATTGCTACATCTGGCGCATACGACATTAACCAGGATATGAAAAGGTGGTTTACGGTTTAAGGTCTGCGGTTTAAGGCCAGATAAAGGATATCAAGGTGTTAAACACTCGACCCCTTGAACCCCGGACCCCTCGAACCCTTTTTAAAAAGGTTTATAAAATGACATACAAACAGGCATTAAATTATCTATACGGTCTTCAGAAGTACGGCGTAAAATTCGGGCTTTCAAAGACATCAAACATACTCAAAAAGATGGGTGATCCCCATAAGGGCCAGAAGTATATCCATATCGCAGGCACAAACGGTAAGGGCTCTGTATCTGCAATGGTGGAGTCTGTGCTTATACGGGCCGGCTACAAAGTGGGGTTTTATTCATCTCCCCATCTGGTAAGCTTTACAGAGCGTTTCAGGATCAACCGTAAAGAGATAACAAAAAAGCAGGTTGCTGAACTTACAGAGGAGATAAAGGGTGTAATAGACCTCTCTGAACCACCTACATATTTTGAGTTTGCAACCGCCATGGCGCTCGCCTACTTTGCGCGTGAAAAGGTTGATTTTGCTATCATGGAGGTGGGCATGGGCGGAAGGCTCGATGCAACCAATATTATTAAACCTCTTGTCTCAGCCATTACAAATATCACACTTGAACACCAGTTTTTCCTTGGTAATACCCTTAAAGAGATAGCAGGAGAAAAGGCCGGTATCATAAAAAAGGGTGTTAATATAATCACTGCCGCCACACAGCCGGTGGTTAAGGAGGTTTTCAGAAAAACAGGTGAGGAGCGGAGCGCCCCATACTTTGAGGTAGGGCGTGATGTCAGATACCGCAGCGTTGGCAGAAAATTTAATTATTACGGGCTTAAGAGAAATATAAGGGATATCAATCTTACACTTAAAGGGTCTTTTCAGCACAGGAACGCGACGCTTTCACTTGGTATACTTGAACTCCTTGAAAAAAAGGGTGTGAGGCTGGATGAGGATACAATAAAAAGAGGCATTGAAGAGACAACCTGGATGGGCAGGGTGCAGGCGCTCTCTGAAAGGCCCCTTGTGGTTGTAGACGGCGCACACAACCCGGGCGCAGCAAAGGTGCTTGCAGAGGCAATCAAAAAGGATTTTACATATAAAAGGCTTATCGTTGTTTTGGGTATCATGAAGGACAAGGATATGGACTCCATAGTAAAGGAGATAGCGCCCTTATCCTATCATATCATCTGCTCTGCCCCTGAATACTACCGTGCCGCAAAGCCTGAAGAGCTGTATGGTGTTGTTTCAGCCTACAGCAAAAAGGTAGAAATAATAGAGGGATTAGCGGTGGCTATAGCAAAGGCAAAAGGCATGGCAAGGTCTGATGACATGATCCTTATAACAGGCTCCCTTTTTACTGTGGGTGAGGCATTGACAATAATTGATCCTGTAACATACATACCCGACGGTATATAAGCGATATATTGCGTGTGAGATAACTGGAGGAGACCCATTTCCATCATAAATAAAATATCTTTCATTCTGGTTTTATGCCTTGTTTTTCTGAGCGGGATAAATAACGCACAGGAGGAGATAAAGAACAGGCTGCTCATAGACAGGGAGGCAGATGTCTCTCTTGAGTCAATCAGCTCCAAATATTTTGCAAAGGATGAATTATATATCGCTACGGGAGATGTGGTATTGAGCTCCGGGGCTGTTACCTTATCAGGCCAGAAGGCCGAGTATAATTTTAAGACCAAGATGGCCGTGGTTTCCGGTGGCATCCTGCTTAAAGCGGGGGAAGATACCATTACCGGTGAGAGCGGGACATTTAATTTTTTAAACAAGACCGGCGTTATTAATGATGCGACCATTTTCTATGAAGAATATAATTTTTATATTAAGGGTGGCAGGATAGAAAAATTTGGAGACGACAGTTATCTTATACGTGATTTTAAACTCACCACATGTGATGGCGATAACCCTGAGTGGAGCATCACCGGCTCTGAAATAAAGGTAACAGTAGAGGGTTATGGCCGACTCCGTGATGCAGCATTCAGGGTAAAGGATATTCCTCTTGTTTACGTGCCTTCCCTCCTTTTCCCGGCAAAGATAAAAAGGGCGTCAGGTGTTCTGATACCACAGGCGGGCTATTCCAGCCGGAACGGCCTGGAGTTTGAAGTCCCGGTTTTCTGGGCCATTTCGGACAGTACTGATATGACCTTTTATGAAAGATATATGACAGACAGGGGATTGATGCAGGGGTTTGAGTTCCGCTATGTCACAGGGAAGGAGTCAAAGGGTTCATTTAATTTTGATGTCCTCTCAGACAGGATAGATAATAAGGATATGAATGACCCTGATCAGTTTGAATTGAGCCCTTACCAGCGGACAAACAGTGGCCGTTACTGGTTTCGCGGAAGGGTGGATCAGGAGTTGCCCATGGGTATCGCTGCCCGCCTTGATGCGGATGTTGTGAGTGACCAGGATTATCTGAAGGAGTTTAAATCAGACCTGACCGGGTTTAATATCCGTCCGGATTATGAATCGGAATTCAGCCGCCCTGTTGAAGAGATGACCTCTCCATTCAGGACATCAACATTGAGACTTGAAAGGGATGGAGAGGATCACAGCCTGCAGGCCGCATCCTCATTTTATCAGAGGCCTGAAGGGTTTATAAATGACACTACCCCTGAACCTCTGGCTGGGCTCTATTATAATATGCTTCCGCAGTTTATTCGTGACCTGCCATTCGCATTTTCTTTTCAGACCGATTATGACTATATATGGCGTGATTTCGGGCTTAAGGGGCATAGCCTTTCATTATCTCCAAATGTTATTTACCCTGTATGGGCCGGCAAATATATGCAGTTTGAAACAATTGCTGGCTACACACGTGATATGCAGTGGTTTGATAATGATAGTGTAAGCAATACAGATAATGTTACTCGTGATATGTACTATGGTAGCGCAAGGCTCTCAACACTTCTTGAGAGGGTCTTTGATGTGGACTCAGGTAATATGAAAAAGATCAAGCATAAGATCGTGCCCGGGCTTACCTATGAATACAGAAGCCACAGGGATGAAGATAGTATTAGCCCGTGGTTTGAGGCAATGGATGAAGAGGGGAGCGCAAACAGGGTATACCTTTCAATAGATAACTCCATTGATGCAAAAAATATTGATGAAAAGGGTGATATCACATACTCACAGCTCACTACATTCAGTTTAATACAGGGTTATGATATTGACGAGTCAAGGAGGGATATAGCCCCGGGAGAAAAAGAGGAACCATTTGAGCCACTCAGGGCAGAACTCAGGATCATGCCATACTCAATGATCAGCATGAATGCAGAGACAGAGTGGGATCACTACAAGGATGATTTTACATATGCGGATATAGCTGTAAAACTTAATGTTGAAAGGGCTAACAACTTTAAGGATATATACAGGCTTGACTATGTTTACAGTGACACAGGGAACAAGGGGTTAGGCTATTATGTCAGCGTAAATATTGCGAATGGATTTAGTGTAGGCAGCAACCTCAGGCGCGACATTGAAGAAAGCTATAACGTAGAGCAAAGCTTTTGGCTCGATTATAACTCAAAGTGCTTTAGAATAAGGCTTGGTATGCAGAGGTATGATGAGGAATCAAGGGTGATGCTGGGTATCAGGTTGTTTGGATTCAATGATTAGAGGAAAATTATGTTTTCAGTAATAATGGCAGGCGGTTCAGGGACAAGGTTCTGGCCTTTCAGCCGCAAGGACAGGCCAAAGCAGCTTTTAGATATAACTGGTAAAGGCCCGATGGTAGTTGAGACCTGTGAGAGACTGCTAAAGATATCCAGATATGATGAGATGATAATCATACTTGGCGAGAGTCATCGTGAAGAGACTCAGAGGCTTTTTACTGGCAGGGACGTGAAAATAGTTGCAGAACCTGTGGGTAGAAATACGGCACCATGTATTGGCCTGGGCGCCCTTTATGCGCGTTATCTCGGGTGCGATGGGCCAATGGCCTTTCTCCCTGCCGATCATTTCATTGCAAATCCTTATGCCTTTACAGAAGCCATTAAGCTTGCAGGCAGGGCATGTGAATCAGGCGGTATTGCAACCCTTGGTATAGTGCCTTCACGTCCTGAGACAGGATATGGTTACATAAGGCGATCAGATAAAGAAGATGAAAAAGGTGTTTACAGAGTTAAAAGGTTTGTTGAAAAACCTGACCTTAAAAAGGCAATGGAGTATTTATCCGGGGGCGATTATTACTGGAATGCGGGCATCT
Organism: uncultured Desulfatiglans sp.; assembly: GCA_964499695.1. Classification (GTDB taxonomy): domain Bacteria; phylum Desulfobacterota; class DSM-4660; order Desulfatiglandales; family HGW-15; genus JAAZBV01. Next base: position 426 of record CAZCMD010000178.1, on the reverse strand, counting down.
TTGTGGCAACCCCTGACACAATACTTAATGAGATGGAGACATGCCTCCCTCAAACCTGTAAGAGCCTTATGAGGCTTGAGCCATATTTCGGTTCACCCGATTTTGATAAGATGTTCCTTGAGGTATATTCGGAAATAAAATCAGAGTCCTTTGACTACGGGGTCATGGAGAAAACAAAGGCCGATCTCTTTGTGGTGCCATGCGAATGTGGGTGGAGCGATGTGGGGTCTTGGGAATCCCTGTATGAGCTCAGGGCTGATGAATATGATAAAAATAAAAATCTCACAGTTGGAGATACCATGCTTATTGACTGTGAGGGGAGTTTTATCTCTGCTGCTGGAAAGAGACTTGTTGCCTGCCTGGGGCTAGAAAACCTTATTGTCGTTGACAGTGAAGACGCCCTTCTTGTGGCGGATATGAAAAGGT
>CAZCMD010000177.1:0-9346 GCA_964499695.1 uncultured Desulfatiglans sp. | reverse complement strand
AAAGAATGAAAAGGGCATCAACGTTGAGGATATTAATGTTTGTAATGATTACGAAATTAATGGAAAGGGTAATCCTCATAAGGTTTACGGTTATTTGAGAACACCAGAATTTGCCAGGATTATTGATCATTTTTTAATCGAAGAAAAAAGAAATATCTTTTATACTGGTTTCAAGTCTGTACAAGAAGGCCTGCAGAAAGCCGCGGGTAAAATACAAAAAATATTTGGAGGAAAAGACAGAGGGGGAGAGCCCTCGGTTTAACGAATACAAAAAATGATTAACCGGGAAATCCTTCATTATTGGCAGATATTAGTAATCAATAATCATTCGACCTACCCGCACCTGTCCATCATGCCCTGGCGTGATTATGGAGAATGAACAGGCGGAAATTAATCTGGTTTTCATGGAAAGGAGTTTGAGAGGGAAATGGATATTACTGTAATGAGCGAATCTTCTTTAGCAAAAGACTGGCTGAGGCCTGAGGAGGATGATGCATGGCAAAATTTGTAAAAGACTCTATTGTTATTGTCCCATTTCCCTTTCCCGAGCTGAGCCTGGCTGCTATTGGATTTTCTGTTGAAAGGGGAGAGGCCATAGCAAAAGAGAATAAATATTTTCTTTAAAATTGAGTTGCCAAAATTCTAAAGGATTGCTAAATTTTCCACATGGATTCATTAATTGACATTCATTACCAAACCGGGTTATTATCCGGTCCTGTATTACATATTTGATTTACTGATAAAATTTCAAAAACTTTTTATTTGAGCCACGGGATTTTATTAAATCCTGTGGCTTTTTATTTATGGAGTCATTACATGAAGTTACTACTTACCTCGGTATTCGGTCCATATGCGGTTGATGATGAATATGGCGTTAAAGAAAATAAAATGGAACTTTTCCATAATCAGGTCACAAGGGAACAGGGCATATTTTCATATCGTTTCAACCATCGGAGCCAGGGGCTTTATTTTCTTGCCGAAAATATCGATATGCCAGCAACCGTGCTCGATTTCCCAAGCCTTAAGCGTTTCAAACAGGAACTGAAAAAGGGTTATGACTATATAGGGATAAGCTTCATCATCCCCAATTTCAAGAAGGCAAAAGAAATGGCCAGGGTTATCAGGCAGATGTCTCCCGGAACAAAAATCATTCTGGGTGGACATGGCGCCAGCATCCCAGGGATCGAGGAGATGATTGATAATGATTATATATGCAGGGGAGAAGGGGTATATTTTCTGAGAAAGCTTTTTGGTGAGGATCAGGATAAGCCGATTAATCATCCTCTGGGATACAGCTCATTTAACAGGCAGGTTATGGGTGTTCCATGGGCGTCAGATTCAGGCATACTTATAACAGGTGTGGGCTGCCCCAACAAATGCAGGTTTTGCGCTACATCACATTTTTTTGGAGAATACATTCCATACCTGAAGAACGGAAAGGAAATATATGACCTTTGCTGCAGGTATGAGGATGAAATGGGTATCACTGACTTTGGTGTCCTGGATGAAAACTTTCTCAAAATGAAAGACAGGGCCTTGGAACTACTTGAATTGATGGAGAACAATAACAGGCATTTTACCTTTGCAATATTCAGCTCGGCTGAAACAATCAAAGAACTGGGCGACCTTGATATCCTTGTAAGAATGGGGGTCAATTTTATCTGGATCGGGGTTGAATCGCAACAGGAGATATACTCGAAAAACAGCGGAACCGACTTCATGTCGCTAATAGCAGGCCTCAGGAAAAGAGGGGTCAGCGTGCTCGCATCATCCATTCTGTTTCTGGAAAACCATGACAAAAAAACAATATGGGAAGATGTTGATTTTGTTACCTCTCTTAATCCCGATTATCTTCAATTTGCATCACTGGGACCAATACCGGGAACACAGTTGTACAGTGCCTACGAAAAAGCAGGGAAATTAATGAACGATATCCCATATGAGTCCCAGCATGGGCAGGGTGAAATATGGTTCCATCATGAGCATTTTACAAGGGATGAATCAAGGGAGTTTTTAAGACTGGCATTTGAGATTGACTATAACAGGAATGGAGCGTCAATGCTCAGGGCGATAAAAACGGCATTAATGGGCTACATATATTGTAATGAACATAAAGATGAGAGTATAAGGAAGCATAAAATATCATTTGAAAAAAGACTCAAGATAATGAGATACTTCCTTGCTGCCGCGACAATTTTTGTTCAGAACCTGAGAAGTGAAAAGCTTTTGAAAGAGGTTAAAATTCTTTTTCGTGAACACTTTGGTGCCCCGGGGATAACAACAATTGCTGCATCAACAGCGGTTATTTTGCTGAGTGTTAAGGAATACCTTCGCTGTAAAATTACGGGTGATACGAGAAATGCCAAGACCACATATGTCTGCTATGGTGATAATCACCGGCAGGTTGCCCGGACAGCACTGAAAGAGCCAACGGTTATAGAGCCGTCAAAAATAATTTTATGTAATCCCGGACATGTTGAACAATAATTGAATACAGCCCGGGCAGACTCTTTCACCTGGGATGTAAGCGGTTTGTGCGATATGGTCACCAAATCCGGGTGCCGGCATACATTAATAGTAATATCAGGGGTATCATGCTGTTACTGTTAGTATCCGACCCTGGATATCATAAGGGTGAGTTATGTCCCAGTCTATAAGTTTCCCTCTTCCGTCTTTTAAAAAATATTCTCCCATTCTTTCGAATGGAAACCTTCCCGGGTCAGCTATTATTACTTTCTTTACCCCGGATTTCAATGCCCTGAGAATCAGAGCTGTAATGATGTCAACCATATCGTCCCAGAAGCAGATATCAGAGCCTATAATGATATCTGCCTTCTCTAAAAAACTTTCTCCAAGGTCATCAAAGTCAGACCGGATGGTTGTAACATGTACACCATTGATTTTCGCATGGAGATGCACATATGGAAAAACAGCCGGATCTCTGTCAATACATGTAACCACGGAATTAAAATTTTTTACACAGGATATGCCTGCTATTCCCCAGCCGCATCCAATCTCAAGAATACGTAAATCCGGTTTAAACCTGTTTCGCATGAAATAATCCAACAATAGCCAGCTTGAAGGCCATATCCTAAAACCGTGTAAAGCCGGTTTATAGATATTCTTCAACTTGCGGATATCCCTGTGGCCGGAGCGAAGAACTATTACACCATTATGTGTAAAATCTTTTTTTCTTATGTTTCTTATATTTGAAATAATAAATACCTTAAAATTAAATTATTTAGACAGTCGATCACTGTTTTCTCCGGGTTTATGATGTTAGTCTGAATAATAAGTTGCTTAAAAATTCTATCTTTCAAGTAGAGTGAAAAGATAAAAAGATTGATACCGGACCGGAAATAATGGAATGAATTATTATTGAATGACAATAAACAGGCTGGTGTGAGTCAGGGTGTGCCTTCTTATTATCCCTTTTATTCCAGTTATATAAAAATACTAAATTGCGTATAATAATGCTTAATATATGTTAAGTTAATTTAATATATTATTTATAGATTAAATTAACTTAATTAAAATATTAAAATTATTTTAAGAACAAAAATATTAAAATAAGTAATTTAAGTCAAGTTATTTTATTTTTTATAGAACTTTATATTGAAATTATTAAAAATAATTAAATTAATAATAAAAAAAATAAATTTTAATAATAAAATACCTTGATTTTGTTTTTCATGTAGTATACATTACGCAAATCAAAATGGTTCTGCTTCATTGCAGACCTGTTTCGTTCATAGGGTAGGACTTTATAAAGTGGCATCCTTTGTATAGAAACGTGAAATTTAATATGGAAGGAGGATGTCATTATGGTTAATGGTACAGTAAAATGGTTCAATGATAAAAAAGGTTTTGGCTTTATCGAACAGGAAAATGGTACGGATGTATTTGTTCATCACTCGGGGATAGTATCTAACGGGTTCAAGAGCCTCGATGAAGGCGCGCATGTAACTTTTGATATTGAAAATGGCCCGAAAGGTCCATCTGCAATAAACGTTAAAATTGCTTAAAACCTTTATTGAAAATTGATTATGAAGGGCGTTCCATAAAGTATATGAAACGCCCTTTTTTTTATGCATTAAGATTAGCATGAATCTATATTAAGAAAGGAGGCAGTACATGAGTCATATTAATTATCACAATAAAATAGCAATTTGCGAAATCTGTGATGAAACAATATATGAAGGGCAGGGAAATATTATGATGATGGGCTTTAGCGGCAATCATTGTGTCCATGTCATACATATACAGGATGATCACAAGCTATATCGTATGTGGCGTAAGAACCTGATGAAGAAGGCTGCATAATTATATGTTTTATTTTGCTGGGGGCATTTAAGCCTCTGGCCGATTCCTTTATTTTTAAATTCATCCTGATCAATAATCTTATGGATGTGTTTACTGCCTGCCGCTACCATCTTGAATCAAGTATATCCTGATTCAGAACCATCTTGGTTGATTATAAAATAAAAGTGGGGTCATATAAGCAATATGAATTATTATGAAACATTAATATGTTTCCCCTTTTTCATCAACCATAGGGACAAAGGATACAGGCATCACTTTCATACGGGTGAGTTTGCCCTCTTTTTTAACCAGGTAAACCAGTTGCTGTACATATCTTTCCCCCACCGGGATAATCATTCTTCCCCCTTCAGCGAGCTGTTCTTCAAGCGGGGCCGGGATATTGGTTGGAGAACAGGTGACAATGATTGCATCGAATGGGGCGTGTTCGATCCAGCCTTTGTAGCCATCGCCAATCTTGACCTCAATGTTTTTATACCCCAGATCCTTTAATAATTTCCCGGCACGTTCACCTAACTGGGTGACTATCTCTATGGTGTATACCGATTTCACTATCTCAGCCAGTATTGCTGCCTGGTACCCTGACCCTGTTCCTATTTCAAGCACCCTGTCAGAAGGCTTAAGCTCAAGTATCTCTGTCATATAGGCAACTATATAGGGTTGTGAGATGGTCTGGTTGTATCCTATGGAGAGAGGCGTGTCATTATAGGCAAATTTGACATAATCCTCAGGTACAAACAGGTGCCTTTCAACCTTTTTCATTGCGCTTAAAACATGCGCGTCTTTGACCCCGCGGGCAATGATCTGGTTTTCTACCATCCTGTTACGTTTCATTTCAAATGTTTCCTTTGCACAGGCATTGTTGACTGCCAGGGTAATAAAAAAATAAAGGAAGAACATGAATTTCAGTATGGCAATCATGCTCCTGATACTTTTATTTTTAGCCATATAATCCCTCCTTCGATGATCAAACGGTTTATGGAAAAATCGAAAAGTTTACAGCGCTAAATTTTGTCACAGAAGTTTAACAATTAATCAGAAACAACAGGTGAATCATTTTTATAGGTAGATATGACCCTTTCAGCAGAAGTTCAATAAACAGGAGGCTATTTAATTATTAAATTATAATTGCATTTACTTTCAATTTCCAGTCTTTTATATTCTCTATTTAGAAATAGCATTTTTTTAAAAGACTTTTATATTCGGGCTATCCGGGCCACTATTTCGGAAAGAATGGTGAAACAAAACAGAGGATCGACGATATAGCGGAAATATCAAAAGATGTTCTTTCGGGAAAGATGAAAGGTGAAGAGAATCCGGACGGTATGGGAGGCTTGAACCTCGTTGTTAAGGCCAGTGGCGTGAGTATAAATTACAGTGAGGCGGGTATAAGATAGTGGGCATCCAAAAACTGTAGTTTTTTGATGTGAGTGGTCAACCATCAACCTTCAGCTTTCTGCCCCGCTGGTTTTCATTTGCTTTAAAAAGGGCAATTGGATGAAATAGGGTTCACTTTCCCTTTCGATACATCTATCAATTTAAAAACTATTGGAGGTATTTTTATGACTGAAATGAGAATCACAAAATATCCGGAACAGTTAAAAAAAATTGCCCAGGAGCTGGCAGCAGCTTATGGCCCTGAATTTCATGGATGCGCACAGGTTGTAGCCGGGACACTTATGGAGATATTAGGGATCGCAAATGATCAGGTTTTAATGGCAGCTTCCTTTTTTGCCGGCGGTTCAAAACGATGTCTGACCTGTGGGGCAATATCAGGCGGGTTGATCGTTCTTGGTATGAAATATGGGCCGCGTAAACAGGATAATGGCACTGAGACGAAGGAAGAAGCAGTTAATCCGGCAATGGAACTCATAGACCGTTTTATTGATGAGTATCATACAACAAACTGTTGTGAACTTACCGGTTTTGACTTTAGTGACCCTGTCCAGTTTCAATCATTCAAAGATACACCAGAGGCAAGGCAAAAATGCACTGAAAAGATGAGCAGGGTGTCGGGATGGGTTGCTGAAATCATCAGCAGGAGAGATAATCAAATCAGTTCGTAATTACTTTTCCGCCTCCGGCATGGTCGAAACGGTAAAAATGAGGTAAGCTTGATATACCGGATTAGTAATACAGAATTTATCTGAAATGAGACAAGGAGGTTAAAAATGGGCCGTGTTAAAGGTAAAACAGCCCTTATCACAGGCGCAGCAAGCGGACTTGGTGAAGCGAGCGCATTGTTACTTGCAAAAGAGGGCGCTGCCATTGTTGTCGCAGACATCAATGAAAAAAAGGGGCAGGAGGTAGTAGCAAACATTCGACAGGAGGGCGGAAAAGCCATATTTGTAAAACTCGATGTGGCTGATGAAACAGACTGGGAGGACGCAATGGCAAAAACCCTCTCAGAATTTAAAAAACTGGATGTCCTTGTTAATAATGCCGGGATTCAATATGTGAAGGAGCTTGAGGACACACCGCTTGAAGAGTGGCGAAGATTGATGAGTATCTGTTTGGACGGTGTCTTTCTGGGCACAAAACATGGCATCAGGGCCATGAAAAAGAGCAGGGGCGGATCAATTATCAATATCTCCTCTGTTGTCGGTATTGTAGGCACTGTAGACAGCACCAGTGCATATTGTGCTGCTAAAGGGGGTGTAAGGGCATTTACCAAGGCGGCAGCCCTTGAATGTTCAAAGGCAGGGCGTAACTATAACATCCGTGTTAACTCAATCCATCCCGGTGCTATGGAAACGCCAATGATAGCCGGCATGCTGAAGGATCAGGTTATCAGGGAAACCGTTGAAAAGGCCCATCCGATCGGCACCCTTGGAAAACCGATCGACATTGCCTATGGCGTACTGTATCTCGCATCTGACGAGTCCAGGATGGTCACAGGCGCAGAGATGGTCATTGACGGGGGCTGGACAGCCTGGTAAGATAGACATCAAAAAAACGGGGGCAAATATGGATTTCCGTCATAATGAGAAAATAACCAGAAGAAGGTTTGTTAAAGGGGTAGCAGGCGCTGCTGTCTGTTGTACATGCTTTCCATCATTGGCCTTAGCAGATACTGCAATGCCTTCGGAACAGAATGGCGATGTAATTAAAAAATCAGAGATGACAGGCACTGCTAAAGAACACCTTGCAGGTGCATGCGGAATATATTGCGGGGCATGCCCCGCTTACCTTGCCACACACAGCGAGGATGAGCAGATGAAAATCAAGCGGCAAAAGATATCTTCATCCGTGCCTGCAAAGGCACAAAAGGGTATTCCGCCTTCTAACTGGATGAATGGCCTTGTTTGCGATGGCTGTTGTAGCGGCGGCAAGCTTGCCGGCCATTGCCAGATGTGTAATATCAGGCTGCACGCACTTGAAACACAGAAAAATTCCCGTTGTTCTGATTGTGAAGAGTTACCCTGTAATCGTATTACGTTCTTAATTAATATGGGCGGGTATCTGCACCGTAAAGAATATGTTCCAAACCTTAAAAAAATTCATGAGATGGGCGTTAAGGAATGGGTTAAAAACGAAGAAGAACGCTGGCGTTGTCCAAAGTGCGGGTTACCCATGAGCTGGTACGACGCTGAATGCATACGATGCGGGGAATCAAGATCGGGTAAGCTGTTTCCTTTGGCATAAAATTCAAGATTATAGATTGAAAATTGAAAATTCAAGATTCAAGATTAACCATGTTATATAAAAAGTGTAAAAAAATTATATCTTACCTTTCAGTATTTAACAGGGTAAAGATTCTAGATTGTATGCTTCATATCAGCCTGAAATAATCATCGTGCTGTTGAAAAGATAATACCCACAATACTCATCCCGCTGAACAGGAGAAATGAAAAATGCATACAGTATAGGAACATATCCTGTGTCTGCACCGAGATTGCACTCTCACCCATCTTCCATGAAAGTACATAGGTGATGATGGTCATGCAGAAAAGCATACCCACTGTTCTCATGGTGGATACCAGGCTGGATGCTACTCCATAATGGCGTGGCTGTACGCTGCTCATCACTGTTGTCGTGTTAGGGGAAGCAAAAAATGCAAACCCGGTTCCTAAGAGAACAAGCATTATGATGATAAGCGGTAGCCCTGTATCTTTATCTACCAGGACAGCCACAAAAAGACCCGCAGCCGTAATGATCATCCCGATGGTTGCTATCAATGATGGAGATTTTTTATCTGCGAGACGCCCTGCAACGGGTGACAGTATTGCCTGTACAACAGGCTGGCATATCAATATCAACCCTGCATGCTGTGGTGATATTCCTTTTACTACCTGCAGATACAGGCTGAAAAAGAAGCTCACTCCAAATGAAGCACAATAGTTGATTAATGTTGCTATATTGCTGAAGGTAAATACCCTGTTTGACATAAGAAGACCCACATCCAGCAGAGGCGATTTGATATGGTATTCCACAAAAAGAAATATCGCTATGCCGATACCCCCTGCTATCATGAAATACAGGGCAAAAGGATTTGTCTCAAGTTTTGATGCCCCATATATTAAAAATGAGAGAGCGAAAATATAGATGGCTGTCCCTGCAAAATCAAACTTTTCTCCCTTTGCATCTCTCCATTCCCCACTGATCCTCTTCGTGGCAATGAGAATCGCCATAAGTTGGAAGGGGACCGTAATGGCAAATATCCATCTCCACCCGATATGTGATATTATTAATCCCCCCACAGTGGGGCCAAAGGAAAGCCCGCAATATACACTTGCGACAGATAAACCCAAAACCTGACCTCTTTTCTCTGAGGGGAATATGGATGTAAGAATGGCAAGACCGGAACTTAAAACAAATGCGGAGCTAGCGCCCTGAAGAAATCTGATAATGATAAAGGTATTGATCGACCATGCCCCTGCTGCCATGAGTGTGGTTAATGTAAAAATACAAAAACCAATAATATACATCTTTTTTCTTCCATATATGTCCCCGATTCTTCCGGCAGGCAGTAGAAACAGGCTGCTCCCAAGGACAAACAGCATTTCTATCAAACCAAGGTGAACGG
>CAZCMD010000176.1:0-9521 GCA_964499695.1 uncultured Desulfatiglans sp. | reverse complement strand
GTAAAAAAGCTGAATCTCACACAAAGGCACAAAGTCACAAAGGTAACTACTTAAACTAAATTGTTTTTCTTGGTGTTCTTTGCGGCTTTGTGTGATAACTTGCCTTTTAATAATGTTGTCATATTTACCAAAAATTTATTAAACTAAAGCATTTTTATGCCATTATTCTCCCCATATTTCAGTCTGATTGCTGCTTATAAACCGGAAAAGCCCATTTATCCTGCTTTGGCATAAATATTGAATGGACAAATTTTGTTAACTGTTTTTTCCGGGTTCGGGATATCACAGCCATATATGAAATAGCTTTTATTTCATGCAGTTAACTCATTTTTTTGCATTTTGGGGGAGGATTAATTGTTCTGGAAGAATATCAAGTTACGTAACAAGCTGTTTCTAGGGTTCAGCATAGTCCTGGCCCTTCTTTTAGTCGTAAGCATCCTCGCTTATAACAGTATAGGCCATATCAAACAACAGTCACAGGATGTTATCCTGCACAATCAGACAGACTCCATCTTTGCACAGGGGGAGATTGAGCTGCTTGACCTGATCAACAGTATAGACCTGTTATGGGTGGACCCGAACACAACGGAGATAGAAAGTGGCCTTGATAACGGTGGTTCAACTCTTGCAAAATGGCTGAATGGTGATGGAAGAAAAAGGATAGCCGCCTCTTACCCTGCCCTTGAAGAAAGGTTTACCGGGCTGGAAAAATTCTACTCTGAGTTATCAGTTTCCATTGGGGAGATAAACAGCATAATTGCAAAATCTCTTTCAAAGGAAGAGGGGCTTTCTGCTGCCAGGGATTATTATCTTAAAAATACAATACCTGCATTTACCAGAGTTAAGGAGATACTGCAAGCCATCCGGGGCTCATTAAGGCAGACCATAAGCGGTGAGGAGATTGTAAATAGTGTGCGGAACACCCGCCGTATCGTGGCAATCATATCAATACTTGCCATCGCAGTTGGGTTTTTACTATCAGTAATAACAGCGGCTACCATATCAAGGCCCATTTCAATGGCCACAAACTTTGCAGAACAGATCGCAAAAGGCGATTTTACAAAAATGCTTCCCATAACACAGAAGGATGAGATCGGGCTTTTGTCCAATGCACTTAATGTCCTGGTTACCAGTATCGGGAGGATGTTCAGGGAGATTAACAATGGCTCAATTACCCTGAATGCATCATGTGAAAAACTGAGTGCCATATCAGAACTCATGAAAACAGGAGCAGAACAGGCATCCATAAGGGCAAGCACAGTGGCCGCAGCAGGAGAGTTGATGAGCGGTAACATGAGCATGGTTACTACCGAGAGCGAACAGACCGCAAACAATGTGAATATGGTGGCTGCGGCTGCCGAAGAGATGAGCGCCACTATTAATGAGATTGCACAGAATACAGAAAAGGCGCGTACCATAACCGATAATGCAGTTGCCCGGACAAGGGATACTTCAGAAAAGGTGGACAAGCTTGGTGAGGCAGCAGAGAGTATAAACAAGGTCACTGAAGCTATAAACGATATTTCGGATCAGACCAACCTTCTGGCCCTTAATGCCACGATCGAGGCGGCAAGGGCAGGTGAGGCAGGCAGGGGTTTTGCAGTTGTCGCAAATGAGATCAAGGAACTCGCAAAACAGACTGCCCTTGCAACAAAGGAGATAAAGGAAAAGGTTGGAAGTATCCAGATCTCCACAAAGGAGACAATAGACAGGATAAAAGAGATATCTGATATAAATACCGAGGTGAGTGCAATAGTAACTGCCATAGCTAATGCGGTTGAAGAGCAGTCTGTTACCACTCAGGAGATTGCAAAGAATATTACCCAGGCCTCAGATGGCATCAGGAATGTTAACGACAATGTGTCACAGAGCTATATAGTTGCAAATGACATATCTGGAGAAATCACGGGGGTCAACCAGTCAGCAGAGGAGATGAAGTCATCAAGTTCTCAGGTAAATATTAGCTCACTGGATCTCCAGAAGGTAGTAAAGAGGCTTTCCGGTATTATGGCCAGGTTCAACCTCCAGCCGGCGAGGTTTGATATAGGGACAGTTAAGGTAACGCACCTTACCTGGAGAACAAAATTTGAGGCGCTGCTTAAAGGCAAGGATACATTAACAGCCGAGGAGCTTAGGAACCCACACGCCTGTGAGTTTGGGAAATGGTATTTTGGTCCTGAAGGTCAGAAATTAAAGGATGTATCACTGTTTAAAGATCTGGGCGCACATCATGCAAAAATTCACAGCCTTGCAGAGGAGCTTATTGACCTCAATAAAAAAGGTGATGACAAGAGGTTCAGGGAAGTCATGCTGGAATTTGAGGCCACCCGCGGAAGATTCTTTGAGACCATGAATGACCTTTATCTGGTGTAAAACAAGATACCTATAGAGACACGACATTTTTACCCGCTCGTTTTCTGGCGGGCCTTGTCTCTGCGTATTGGATATCTGGTGCAAAATTCAGATTATGCGGCTGTTTTTTCAGTCCATAACACCATACTTTTTGAGCTTTTTGTGAAGTGTCTTTCTGGTAATGCCAAGCCTCCTTGCCGCCTCGCTCTTGTTTCCGCTGGTGGATTCAAGGGTGTTCAGGATAGTTGCCTTTTCCACCTCTTCAAGGGGGACATCTCCTGTGATCATTGAAGGAGAGAATAAAGGCTGATCCTCATCATCATCTTCAGCGCCAAATGGCAGGTCGTTCTGGTCAATATAATCGGCAGTGGAAAGAACCACGCACCGTTCTATTACATTCATGAGTTCCCTTATGTTACCGGGCCACTCATACTTGAGGAGAGTATCCATTGCCTTTGGGGTAAACCCCTTTGCCTGTTTATGGTTTTTTTCAGAGAATAGTTCAAGGTAATGCTGGGCAAGGAGTGGGATATCTTCTTTCCTCTCCCTTAATGGGGGCATCCTGAGCTCCACCACATTAAGCCTGTAATAGAGATCTTCCCTGAACCGGTTATTTTCTATATCCTTTAACAGGTCCCTGTTGGACGCAGCTATTATACGCACATCCACCTTTATCACCTCTTCACCGCCTACCCTTGTAATCTCCCTTTCCTGTAAAACCCTTAAGAGCTTTACCTGCATGGACATGGGCATCTCGCCTATCTCATCAAGGAATATGCTCCCCCCGTGTGCAAGGCGGAACTTGCCCTCCTTACGTCTCTGTGCCCCTGTGAATGCCCCCTTTTCATGTCCGAATAATTCCGATTCAAGCAGGGTCTCTGTAATGGCGGCGCAGTTAATCTTTATAAAAGGAGCATCCTTTCTGGGGCTGTTATAGTGTATGGCGCCTGCTATCATCTCCTTGCCTGTACCGGAATCGCCTGTTATAAGCACGGTTGCCTCTGATGATGAGACCTGGGCAACTGTTTCAAGGAGCTTTACCATGACAGGGCTTCTGCCGATGATGTTTCTCCTGTCAAAATGGTTAACAATACTCTCCTTTAAAAGGCGGTTTTCCTCCCTTAAGCCTGTGTGATCCATTGCCCTTATGAGTGAAATCCTGAGTTCGTCAAAGTCCAGTGGTTTGATCAGGTAGTCATATGCCCCGTTTTTAAGGGCATCAACCGCTGTCTCAACAGATGAATATGCGGTCATGATGATTATGGGGATGGCCGGGTTGATGATCTTTATCTCCTTTAATGCCTCAATCCCTGACACCTTTATCATGCGGATATCCATGAGTATCAGGTCATAGGCCCTCTCCTCTACCTTGACAATTGCAGTTGAGCCGTCATCCGCCTCATCGATAAGGTATCCCCAGCCTGAAAGCAGTGTCTTAAGCATGGTGCGGTGTGCTGTGTCGTCATCAACAACCAGTATTGTGTTCTTTTTCTCTGTACCCATAATATTCCCTGGTCTTTATGTTTATAAGGATTCAACATCTACTGAATTCTTACTCTTATATTCTTGTTTTTACTCTTGCTCTAACTCCTACTCTGCGTTAACCCAGTGGCAGGGTAATAGTCACCTCAGTCCCAACATCCGGGTTGCTCTCCACCTTTATCTCCCCATTATGTGATTCTATTATACGGTGAACAATAGCAAGCCCCAGGCCGGTACCTGACTGCTTTGTTGTAAAATAGGGGTCAAAGATACTCCCTATATCACCGGGGGCAATCCCTTTACCTGTATCGCTTACAGTGATCCTGACCATCTCCATATCCGGGTCATAATCTGCCTTTACCAATAACTCCCCGCCATTTTCCATTGCCTCAATGCTGTTCAAAAAGAGGTTCAGGAATACCTGGTTCATGCGGTCGGTATCAAAGGAGATATGGGGAATGCCCGGGGCTATATCAACCTTCACCCTGATATTATGCTCATTCGCGTTTCTTTCAATCATCTTGGTAGAGTGATTGATCAACTTCCTGATATCGAGTGTCTCCTTTTTGATATCAACCGGTCGAGCAAAATCAAGGAGCTGAGTTATTACCCTGTTCAACCTCTCCACCTCGCTTACCATGATCTGGGCTGTATTTTTATCCTCCGGCACATCCTTGTATCTCTCGCCAAAGTATGTGGCAAAACCTTTGATGGAGCTTAAGGGGTTTCTGATCTCATGGGCCACACCGGCAGCAAGCCTGCCTATGGATGCAAGCCTGGTGCTGCGCTCAACCTCCTTTTTAAGCTCCTTTACCTCTGACAGGTCTCTGAAGAGAATAATATAACCGAGGAGTGTGCCTGAACTGTCTTTGAGTATAGAGAGGTTAAGATCCAGATATACCTTGCCGTGTTCTTCAAGGTCTATCTCAAGCTCTTTTACTATGTTTTTCTCGTTAAGCCGCAACTCCTTTATCAACTGGATTAACTGCCCTGGAAGTTTATCATCTATTTGTTTGCCAAGCATATCCTGTCCCTGCATGTGGAGCATCGTTTCAGCGGTATAGTTAAAGGATGCAATTCTTGATTCTGTATCAAGTACAATAAGCCCGATAGGCATATTTTCCACTATGTTATCAGAAAGGGCCTTTATCCTTGAAAGGGATGTCTGGGCTGATCTGTATGCCTGCACAAGTATCAGGATGGAGATACCCGCAAACCCGATCAGAAGCAGATAAAACCCCTTTTTAATGAGTTCCCTTTTATCTTCCTTGCTCTGGGCCTCAAGCTTGCTCATATCAAGACCGATATAGATGATCCTGCTCTCTGGCTCAGGATAATAAGGGTTAGTCCCGAAAAAATTCCTGCGGTTTCTCTGTTGCGGACCGCCGCCCGGCCTGTTAAACGGGCCCTGCATCCTTATCTCAGGCATGAACACCCGGTATACCTCAAATACCCTGTTTCCCTCCTTGCCAGTGACCTCACGTTTATTGAGCTCCTGTGTCTCAACAAGTCTTTTGAAATCGATATTTTTTTCATAGACTTCACCGATCTTACTAGGATCGCTGTGATTTGTGATAGTTCCCTCCAGATCGGTCAATATGATATATGAGATATCAGGATTCTGGGAAAAAAGTGTTACCAGGCTCTGCAGGGGGTTCTGATCCCTCAACTGATTAGATGCCTCGGGTACAGGAAAACGCTCTTCCATTGAGGCCATCATATTGCCTCTTGTAATAAGAATTTCAAAATTAAAAATGATGCTTAACCCTTTATCCGTAAGAAGCCGCTCAATGGCGCGTTTCTGCCTGTTAATGCTATCGGATGTCCAGAAGATAAATATGGGGAGGAGTATAATAATGCACCCTGCCATTATCCATAAAAGGGGACTAAATTTTACCCTTGCTGTATTTTGAAAATGATTTGACATATCAGACATATTAGCAACATCCGTTCCATTGTACTATTATTAGCGCAAGGCCATTTTAAAATAAATAGTATAAATATAGCAATATTTTTATGCCATCCTATGCATACTTTGTATACATCATATCTCATGCAAAAGAGTAAATTGTATCCATGTGACTAAAATATACTCAATTTCATGAATACTCATAATAATTATCCTTCATATTAAAAAAGGATGCTTTATTATATATATCAGGTATAATTAACCAAAAATCTTTTATGAATAATAAGTTTTATCATTATCAGAGATATTACCGAAACCCTGTATAAAATCCTTAAGAGTTGTTTTATGCTAACCTTTATCCGGAAGGGCGTAAAATGATTTCATTTCTAATAGTGGATGATAAAGAGACCCAAGCATCTGAACTCAGAGGGCTTCTCATCGACCTGTTTCCCGGATGCACCATCAAACAGCCTCCTGTACAGGAAGATATAATAAATGCCCCTGATGACAGACCAGACCTGATCTTTGTCAGGTCATCAATTGAAGCCGGGATTCTGACTTCTTTTCTGGAAAGACGCAGGGCAGAAAAAGAGACCACACTTATACCTGTTGTGCTCCTTATTGATGAAAGGCACCTTATTACACTAACCGATGAATGCATCAAGAGAGACATAGAAGGCATCTTGACATGGCCCTTGAATAAATACAGTGTGGAATCCACTGCAAGGTCGATGATCAGGTTGAACAGGGCTGAATCCGAGCTAAAGACAAAGATCTCACGCGAAGAGGCAAGGGGCTCCGAAAGCATAGAAGAGATTAGAAGATACCAGGAAAGACACCAGGGTATCTTTGAAAACACAATGAATGCAATTGTTATATACAGGCCCCAGAATTCAGGAAAGGATTTTATTATTGTTGAATTTAACAGTGCCGCGGAAAAGATAGAAAAGGTAAAAAGAGAGGATATTTTAGGTAAAAGAATAACAGAGGCCTTTCCAGGGGTGATTGAGTTCGGCCTGCTTGAGGTATTCAGAAGGGTGCTTAAAACCGGTATCCCTGAGAGGCACCCTATTAAATTATACAGGGATTCGCGTATTGTGGGGTGGCGTGAGAACTATGTGTACCGGCTTCCCTCAGATGAGATCGTTGCAGTATATACTGATGAGACAAAACACAAGGTGGCTGAAGTTGCCCTGATGGAAAGCGAGGAGAGGTTCAGACAACTGGCCGAGTATATCCAGGAGGTCTTCTGGGTAGTCTCTCCTGACTGGAAAGAGGTATTCTATATAAGCCCTGCCTATGAAAAGGTTTGGGGGCGTTCATGTGAAAGCCTTTATAAAAACCCTATGTCATGGACAGACTCTATCATTAAAGAAGACAGGGATATTGTAGTATCATACCTCAAAGAAAAGACTAAAGGAGATGTGGATATAATTATCTTTCCGGAATACAGGATAATTCATTCTGACTGGTCTATACGCTGGATATCGGCGCGGGGATACCATGTTTATAATGAAAAGGGAAAGCTGTACCGCATTGTAGGTATAGCAGAGGATATCACTGAAAAAAAGCAGTCAGAAAAGGCATTTAATACAATACTTGAAGGAACCTCGTGGGTAACAGGCCAGGATTTTTTTGATAAAATAGTCAGGGAATTATCACTCTGGCTTGACTGCAATACAGCCATAATTGGAAAGGTCACAAACAGTAATACTATCGAGTCCATATCCATCATAAGAGATGGGAAAGTATCAAAGGATTATTCATTACCCCTGGAAAATACACCCTGTATGGAGGTAATAAAAAATGGCTATTACTATCACCCAAGGGGGCTGAAGGAACTTTTTCCTGAGGCAGCACAACTCCATGATCTTAATATAACAGGGTTTGTGGGCATCCGGCTCCTAAACAAGGAGGAGGAACCCATCGGGGTTCTTGCGGCCATGTCAAAGGATTGGCTTATACTCCCGAAAAGGGCTGAGGATGTTATGAAGATCCTTGCTGCCCGCACATCCGCCGAGATAGAAAGGATGAATACTGAAGAAAAGAAGAAGCAGGTTGAAGTACTTTTACAGCAGGCACAGAAGATGGAGGCAATCGGAACGCTGGCAGGAGGCATAGCTCACGACTTTAACAATATCCTCCAGTCCATAATGCTCAACACTGAGCTGGCCCAGTTTGAAAACAGCGGGAACAACGTTGTGCTGCACAGGATGGATGAGGTATTAAAGGCCTCAAAAAGGGCAACTGAACTTGTAAAGCAGATACTGACCTTTAGCAGGCAGAGCGAAATAGAATTAAGACCCCTTAAAATGAGCCTTGTCATAAAAGAGGCACTCAAGATGCTCAGGTCTTCGCTCCCCTCCACAATAGAGATAACTACAAGCATATCCACTGAAGACGACCTTGCAATCGCCGACCCGACCCAGATACATCAGGTAGTAATGAACCTCTGCACCAATGCGGCCCATGCCATGCGTGAAAAAGGCGGGACACTTACGGTCAGTTTTAAACCGGTTATAATTCTACCTGAGTCTGTTAGCCTTTACCCTGAACTTGCGCCAGGGCCATATGTCTCTCTAATTGTCAGCGATACGGGATATGGGATTGATAAAAATATTATTGACCGGATATTTGATCCTTTCTTTACCACAAAGGAACGGGGCGAGGGCACAGGGCTTGGGCTGGCAGTGGTTTATGGTATTATCAAGGAACTCAAAGGGTCCATAAGGGTGGAGAGTGAAAAAAATATGGGGGCAAGCTTCACCATACTTTTACCAAGGATACAAAAGCCGGCTAAAACCGAAACCGATGAACCGCGCCCCATACCTCACGGTACTGAAACAATGCTCCTGGTGGATGATGAAGAAGGACTTCTGGTGGCCCAGAAAAGGATATTTGAGCGGCTGGGTTACAAGGTAGAGACCCACTCAAGCAGCACAGGGGCGCTGGAGGTCTTCAGGGCAGACCCGAAGCGGTTTGATATAGTAATAACAGACCAGACCATGCCGAAGATGACAGGCGCTCAGATAGCAAGGGAATTCATGGCTATAAGACCTGACATTCCCATAATTTTATGTACAGGCTTCAGTGATGTCATATCTGAAGAGGAGGCAAAGGCAATTGGCATAAGGGAGTTCATCATGAAGCCTATCGTTATAAGCGATATTGCCTGCAAGGTGAGGAAGATACTCGGTAAATAGTCGACATCAGGCGGCCTTCAACAGGAACTCAACCTTCACAGCTTCGAATGGAAATACAATTCGTCCATCGTTAGTGCGATCCAGGACACCGGAGTTAAGAAGAGCAGTTACATCCCCATGTACCGCCTTAACATCGCGACCGACACGCCGGGCAGCCTCCCTGATTGATACAGCGCCGGTTCCGCATAGGGCTTTGAGCAATTCCCAGCGTTTGGGGGTTAACTCTCGCCAAAGTATTTCAGGTGTTGCAAAGCTGATGCGAGCTGACTTCTCTTGTTTGCCTGTCTTCCAGGCATTAACAAAGTCTGTCATCGTATCACCTGGCGTCCGTACATCAAGGGTTAATATTTTCATTATCCCACCTCTCAATATCATTCTGGAAGTCAGCTATCAACTGCTCCGGCGTGGTGAAAACATAAGCACTTTCCTTACCGCCGTAATGCCGATGATCGCCCTTTCCGGTTTCATTGTCGTAGCGCAAGACGCATTCGCCTCTTACGACATATGCCAGCCTGTTTAAAAGTGCAAAGACAAAAAATCACGCTGTCCTATCTTATATTTCTCACATCAATTCA
>CAZCMD010000175.1:0-9641 GCA_964499695.1 uncultured Desulfatiglans sp. | reverse complement strand
CATTAGGCTACACTTTGTCAACGAGTTTTATTTCATAGATGAGGCCCAACTGATATCCGGTTTCGTAAGCTCTTCACCAAATCATATTAATAAGCGGGTTATGTATTTGGATTTTCTTTACTGCAATTCCAGCACAAAGAAAATTGATATTCATTTACTTCCTGGCAATTTGGGCATACCCAATCAGGACCTGAAACTAAATCATCTGACACTGCTTCTTTAATAATTTTTTCGGCTTCATTATATTGAGCGTCATTTTCAATCCAGATCTCATACCAGCATTCATTAACTGGGATTCTTTCTGCTGAACCATATTCATTCTTTGTAAAGGAAGGTATCCCTTCAATCATAAGAAGATTTTTCAAATGACCAACCATCATCGTATTTAATGACTCATATACTTTTTTCATTCAATCACCTCCTAATGTCATTTTAAATTTACCTGTCGATCCAATTCATGCGTTTATAGTGACCCGTTTTGTTGTTTATCCTGCCAATCTTACTGAAAACCCTTCACGCCTTCTCTAAGAGATTCAGGACTTCAGATTCTGATTTTCCACCATACACCCCGTTCAGTCCATACGCGAGACCTTTATCCTGGTTACGGACAACAGTGGCTACATAGCCCTCAATCCCGTGTTCCTTAATATATCTCGTACAACCCACAAACTGGCCCTGCGAGGGATGGTTATTTGCGAAGTATCCCTTCCCGCAAGGAAAGTCAGGGCACTCCCAGCACCCATAGAAACCTTTTACAGTGCAGCACTCCTTTTGAAAGCACTGACTATCCCCACAGCCCTTTCCAGATCGACAACCGTCGCAGTTTTTGTAACAGGAATCCAATGCACAAATCAGGCTGCAGCAAGCGACACTCTTGATTGCCAGTTTGTGGTGATCACTTTCTATCATAATTTCTTTGTCTCACAGCAACATAATCATCAGAAAAGGGGTCACCCAAATCTCCGTTTAGCTCTTCTAGATTATTATCATAAGCTATTCGAAGATTTGACCATCTTTTAATCGGAGACCGTGGGAACCAAATAAAAATCCCCAGTTTTATTTCGCCAAAACCATTTTCAATTTAAATATCTTGTTCTAAATACAAATGGCTAAGGGACTAAGGACCTTTCTCAATTTCAAAACGTCACCTTGGTTCATTATATGACTATCAGGAAAACCTGTGTAATCAACTTTATTAATGTAATCCAAATCGCTGTATTTAGAGGTTTCTTCGTCTTTTAAAGTACAAGTGAAAATGACTTGATTTGGAAGATCCTTATACAGTTCGAGCGCAATCTTCTCTTTAGACGTTGCTAATTCTTTTTCTCTGAAATCATCAATGATTATCGGATGGTTGTGGTTAAAC
Organism: uncultured Desulfatiglans sp.; assembly: GCA_964499695.1. Classification (GTDB taxonomy): domain Bacteria; phylum Desulfobacterota; class DSM-4660; order Desulfatiglandales; family HGW-15; genus JAAZBV01. The sequence continues at coordinate 8,275 of CAZCMD010000175.1, read as the reverse complement.
ATAATTTGCAATGCGTAAAATCTTGCGAGAAAAAAAGCTGCGGACTCGCTTCCAGATACGACTTCACCCCTTGTAGTAAAGAGTTCTACATCCTTGGGGTTACCATCAAAATTCAGCTTGTGAAAAGTAATATTCAGTAGCTTTGTCAAATCCTGTATTAAGCTATCTCTGTTTTGCCTGTTATTAACTTCAGCTGTTTTGGTTTGAATAAGCTTCCCAGACAACTCAGTTAACGACTCATCAAGGGCCATAATCTCTTCGTCAATTGGGCGTGCCTCAAGAATATCATTCTTGGAGAAAATTAAATTTTCCATTGTGATTTCATTATCATCCAAAAGTTCCCCTAGTAGCCCCTGGGCTTCAATTATTTCCGCATCCACTTTCTGAATATCTTCAATCAAAACCTCAATTCTATTATCAATATTTCTTAGAATTTGTTTTTGTGTATCGGTGTCTGAGACTTCAAAAGAAATTCCCTCTTTTGTCAATTGAAACCCAATGTTAGTTGATCGACAATCTAAACAATAAATCTTTCCCTCTGAAATGGTTCTATTCAATCCCTTCAATTCCTCAATCAACATCTCGTTTTTTGTCTTTCTGCTTAATAAGCGGTTTCTTTCCTTTTTTAGGGCCGATATATTTTCTTTGATTTTTTCGAGTCTTTTTACCTTATCATCAATTTCTGTTTTGTTAGCAGTATATGACGCCAATGATGCAGCTATTTTCTTGTTTCTTAATATCTTGCTTTTAGCACTTAATGCTTTCATTTGTTCCTTGATACTAAGTATTCTTTTCTTCAATGCTTCAACATCACCGCTTTCATCACTATCTGTAAAGCCCTTGATCGAGTAAAGCATATTTTTGAAATCCGACTTATTAAAGTATGTTAAGTTATAGAGAGACGAAGTGTCCTTTCCGTCCTGACCTAGGAAAAATTGTTGATTGAATAGAGAAAGATAAGCCAAGATTTTTCTTCCATTTTTGTTGATGGAGGGAAGTTGAAAAATGTTCTCCGAATAGTATCTCTTGAAATCGGATTCAGATGAACAGATGTTTACGTTCCCATCATTATCACGAATAACGAATGAATCCTTCTTCCGGCATATGATAAATTTTTTTTTATTTTCTACAATTTCAATGACATAATAGTTTCTCTTTTCAGAATCAAAATTATATGGAAATTTGGGGTCAGATCCCAAAGCGTAAAATATTGATTGAACAACAACTGTTTTGCCCCGGTTATTCAGGCCATGGCTAAAAATAATATTCAAACCATCGGAAAATCTCCCCTCGTGAAATGCTTCTTCCTCATTTCCAAACCAAACATTGAGAATTTTCATTTAATTCCCCCATCTTTTACCATAGCAATGAAGTATTTTATAGAATTCATATCAATCTGCATGTATTTCAATAAACCCTTATCGAGTTTAGAGTATAAACTTTCAATTTCCAATGAAGGGTTTTCCTTCACTGTTTTCCAGACATTTTCAAAGAATTTCCAATAGTTTGCTACATTATTCTTGTCGAACATCATGCGATAAATTCCATTTATGCAATCCTCGATAAAATCAGACTTCTCTTTTCCTTCCATTTGAGAAATTAGCGAGGCAAACGAGGGTGGTATCATTTTGTCCCTTGATAAATCCATGTTGATGAGTCGACTTGTGATCAGAAGAACAATTTGCCCCGCTCTGATGAATTTATTGTACTTGGAAAAATCAGAAACGTTGTTGATTACCACGCCTTCCGTTGAAGTGTTCTTTTTTGATGACTGTGTGTCTCGGATTTCTTTGAAAATACTGTTAAGATAGGGTTCTGGAGGGTAAATTGAACTATCAATATTTATCGCATCCTTAACTAGCTCTGCTTTCGTTTTTGAATCAATAACAAAATTAACAATGTTTAGAAATGAATCCGCTTTCTGACCTATTTCGAACTCGCTCAAGTTCAACTCTTTAATATATGTTTTCGCCAGAGCTTCTTCAATAAGGCCTTGTTTAATTAATGGCACCTTATCAGTTTTGAAATTTGTGATATCAAAACTATTTTTGTTTGAATCTATAATTATTTTACTGCTTATAGACTGCACGTAGAGAATATAGTTAACAAACTTATCGGAAAATGCCGAAAGGTAGTTTTTAAATAATGTTACGAGGCAACTTCCTAATTGCTTCTCTGAAGCAAACATGCCTTTTGATTGAATGTCCCAAATTTTGAATCCTAGATTATCTACTCCGCTTACATCGTTGAAAAAGTCTATGACGAAAAAGCATATTTCGTTACGATCTACATGGTAGTTTAACAGGTAAAAAAGGGATCTTGTTTCGAATTCTGCGGATTTTTCATTGTTTCTTTCGGTAGCGGTAACCTTATAGCTTATAGCTTCACTCATTTTTTCGAGTTCCTAAGAACTAAGAATTAGTTCTGTTCCTGTTTGCATAACATTTATTATGTAGTTAATGGTTATCCTTGCAACTCGCTTACAGTTCTCAGTTTAAAACATTAAATAATAATACTGTTGCAAATACCAGAAGTTATTTATCCTCCCAAAAAGACCTTTTGCCACCCTCTTTTTCAGGATAAAAATTCCCCACATGCGCACCTTTATGAACGATCTTGCTCATCTTGCCTATTACCGTTGTCAAATCATCACGCTGAATAACCTTGGGGCCAATTAAAAGCCCTGCTGCACCTGCCATCATTGCCCCCTCAACCATTTCCAGAAGCTCTTTTTCGGTATTCATTTTGGGTCCGTCAGAAACCACAACCGGGATCTTACAGGCAGCTACGACTTGCTTAAATGTTTCAGGAGAACCGGTATAATTTACATTTACGATATCCACTCCCAGTTCATCTGCCACCCGAACGCAATGTCCGGCATATTCAGCATCATATTCTTTTCCTTTTTTACCCTTTGATCCGCATGGATAAACCATAGCCAGAAGGGGTATGCCATACTCATTAGACTGATCCACAATTGCAGCCAATTTCTCAAAGCTCTGTTTTTCTTTACCGCTTTCCAGAGGAATCTGAATCGACACCGCATCTGCTCCCAAGGCAACTGCCTCTTTAACCGAGCAGACAATGACCTTGTCGTTATCGTCATCAGAAAATCTGGTAGAAGAGGACATATGCACGATCAAACCTACATCCTTGCCTCTCCCCCTGTGTCCGGCAGACACCTCGCCCTTATGTATCACAACAGCATTGGCCCCGCTTCGTGCGATCTTATCGACCGCTTTACTCATGTCGATAGTCTCGCCAATTGGTCCGGCGCTGACGCCATGAAACATAGGCACGATAATAGTATTTTTACTGATCCTGTCGAAAATTCTTTCCATTCTGATCTTTTTTCCAATACTGGTCATATTTTTTTCCCTTGTATGAGTTGTTTGTTCTTTGCTGAAAGCTGATCGCTTGCATCAATAAACAACATTTTTTGGATGCAGCTAGATAAGTCTTTTAAATGCTTGGGATATTAACCGATTAAATATTCTATGTCAAAATATGTTTGTGTATATAAAGATAGGATATTTTTAGATGGGAATCATTGGCACTTATATTCAAGAATACTGTTATAAGTATTTAAATATTACGGATTCACACATTATGCAAGAATACGGGAATTTGTGGAGCATTAATTTTAAAGGCCATGCCCCTTTACCCTTACTGTGTTTTTATGAAAGTTTGAAAAAGCTTTTTGTCAGAAGAAAAAAGATAGGTTATTATATTACTGGAAAGTTGTGCCATGATAGCTGAAAAATTACCAACAAGCTGGAATGAACTAATATATGCTTTTATCAAATGTGACCTAAAAGCCTATTTGAAACTTCAGGGTAAGCTTGGGCATTTACCCGATATTGAATATGAACTCAATAAAAAGGCAAAATTTCACAGAGAAGAAGTACTTGAGAAAATTCACGATCAATACGATAAATCTTATATTGTTGACTCCCCACAAAACTTACTTGATACATTGCAGTCACAAGCTCAAATAATCACCAACTCATTTATCATTTACGAGAATATTCCTTTGCACATCGATGCATTGTTTCTCAACGAACACTTCTCTTTTAATCCGAAGAGACCTTCTGATATAGAACTTGTATTATTTAATTACAGAGAAACGCTCTCAATAGAAGACAAAGACTGGGCTGTATGTATAAGTCAACTTATCGCTAAAGCCATCAAGACCATTATTACGAAAGTGACTTTAATTCACGGATATATGTTACGTAAAACGATAATAGATTTAGCTAAAAGAAAGCAAATATCAAATAATATTCTCAAGTCTTTTCTAAAGATGCGTGGTGGAAATGAACCGCCTCTATTGCGACTTAAAGCAAACTGCAAAACTTGTGAGTTTATGTTTCAATGCCATCAGCAGGCTAAGGAAACTGATGATCTAAGTCTTATCCAAGCTATAACAGAAAAAGAAATCAAAAAGCTTAATGCCAAGGGAATTTTTACAACAACACAATATTCATACACATTTAAACCCAAGAGGCGACGCAGATCTCCAGAGAAGAAGCAGCCGTGCAAACATAATTTGGCACTTCAGGCAATGGCAAAACGAACCAACACCATCTACATTGCCGAAAAACCCGAAGTACCATCTTCTGATATAGCCATTTATGTAGACATTGAGGGGATACCTGACCAAAAGCTGTATTACTTGCTTGGTCTTCGGGTTATTACTAAAAACTCAATTCAAAGACACTATTTCTGGGCTGATTCCAAATCAGAGGAACAATTGTTGTGGACTGGACTTGTCAGGGTGTTGGAGGCATTAAAAGGATACTTGATTTTTCATTATGGTGCCTATGAGATTCGCGCATTCCGTGCACTTGCAACGCGCTATGGTGAAAAATCTAAATCAGAAAGCTGGATAGAAAACGCATGCTTTAATGTGTTATCAGCGATTTATGGTCATGTTCACTTCCCGACATTGTCAAATAACCTGAAAGATATTGCATCAATTTTAGGATTTACTTGGACTGATTCCAACGCAACCGGAATACAGAGTTTGGCATGGAGATACGCATGGGAAGATTATCACTCATCACAATTGAAACAAAAACTCATCACCTATAATCAAGATGATTGTAGCGCTCTCCAGTTAGTGACTGAGGCTTTGCGTGACTTGCCATATGCTGAAGCTAACAATAAAAATCTGTTCAATAGAACGGTAACATCAGTGGAGTCATTAGAGACTGAAATCAGGCCATATTCAACTTTGATCAAAAAAGAGGCTGTTTTCCCCGATCTTTTACGTATAAATGATTGTTCGTATTATTCATACCAAAGAACGCGAGTCGAAGTTAGGATGGATCCTGAAGTTAATCGGAGCATAAAAAGAGAGCGCCAAGCCATAAAAAATCACCGTGCAAATTTAATGATTGTCCTAGATCGTTTACTAAAGTGTCCAAATTGCGGCAGCAAAACAATGAACAAGCATGGTAAATTACGAAATTACACATATGATCTCAAGATAACTAAGGCTGGAATTAAAAGATGGATTGTTGAAACTATTGCGTCGCGTTACCGTTGTGGGCATTGCCATAAAGTTGTCTCCCCTGAAAAATATTATACTACAACTCGTCAAAAATATGGAAGCACTCTAATGGCCTGGGTTGTCTATAAACATATTTCTCACACACAATCTTATGGCTCAATTGCTGAGGAACTAAAAGATATTTTTGGGTACTTAATTCCTAGAGGTTCATTAAATAATTTCAAGCGTGATGTTGCGAACCATTGCAAATCTAGCTATCAAATGATTAAAGAAAATATTCGTCAGTCTCATGTTATTTATATAGATGAAACAAAAGCAAAAAAGAAAAGAGATGATGGATATATTTGGGTATTTACCTCCCCCAAAACAGTGTACTACCTTTACAGAGATACAAGAGAAGGGGATTTTCTTCATGAATTATTAAAAAGTTTTAAAGGTGTTCTTGTGTCAGATTTTTATTCCGCATATGACTCAGTACAATGTGAACAGCAAAAATGTCTAATACACCTTGTTAGGGACATCAATGACGATATTTTCAAGAATCCTTTTGATGAAGAACTCAAATCTCTGGCTCGGGGATTAACTGATGTTCTATGTCCAATTATAGAAACAATTGATAAATTTGGACTAAGAAAGCGTAACTTAAAAAAACATATAAAGGCCGCAGATAAATATTGTAATGTCATCATAGCAAATGAATATAGTTCCGAGCTTGCACAAAATTACCAGCGTCGAATCACAAAATATGCGGATCGGATGTTTACATTTCTCAGATATGATAACGTTAGTTGGAACAACAACAGTGCAGAACATGCGATAAAGCGTTATGCAAATCTTCGAAGGTGCTTTTCCGCAACTTCTACCGAAGATGGGATCAGTAAATATTTGATACTTTTAAGCATTAGCGAGACCCTTCGACGAAATGGTTTCAATTTCTTTGATTTTCTCAAGGGAGACAAATTAGATATCAATCAATTTTTGACTAAACGTTGATTATCAGTGAAATAGTATAAGCATCATTTGTTCAACCATACTTAAGGTAATATAGTATACCCGACAATATTTAATAGAAAAAACTGGTCGGGAGCAAATCCCGACCCTACAGTATAATTATGATCAAAATCGGGCAAATAATTATTCACCTGTTGGTGCCATCATCTACTTTTCCTCTGCCTCATAGATAAGGTCCAAAATCCCGTTTACTATGGCGTTTTACATTCCTGACTAATTTATTGGGTTGTTCACTGAGTCTCGGACATCTGCATGCAGTTTATCAGTGGATAGCGGTTGGACGTTTTGCCATTCTTTTGATCCATTTTCAGCCAGCCATAGATCATAATTATTCTGTAAATTCATCCATAACCCTGGTGATGTATTAAAAGCTCTGCCAAGACGAAGAGCCATATCCGGAGTAATAGTCCCCCTCTCATTTATTATTTTTGATAATGTTTTTCTAGATACTCCGAGTGTTGAAGCCATTTCTGTCACAGTTAATGACATTGGTTTCAGATAATCTTCCTGAATTATATTCCCTGGGTGTACTGGTTTACGTTTTATTTTATTCATATTTGTACCTCGCTAGTGATAATCATCATAGTCAACAATATAATCACTACAGTACAACTATGATCAATATCGGGCGAACAATTATTCGCCCGTTGGTGCCATTACCTACTTTTACTTAGCTTCATAAATTAGGTCCAGAATCCCGTTTACTATGGCGTTTTCAGCGTATCCGGGTTTACATCTGGATGAAAGGACCTCAAAGGTCTGGTAGCCGAATGCCGCATCATTGGGTATATAACCTGAATTTCCCATGCCGTTTGTGATGGTTACCATCATGGTCTTTGCTAAAGGAGATTCCTTTTTAAGCCTTTGGGCAATCAGGTTGAATATCTCTGCGTTTACTGTGCCTATGGCCATATCATCTATCATTAAAAGACCCAGGCGGAGTGTAACCGGTTCGCCGTCTTTATATGTCCCTTCGTACCCTGCCCTGCCCTTGTTTGTCTGATCACGTCCCGGAAAACTGACCATTTTCTGTCTGCCAATAATCTTTCCGCCTTCTGACATGCGCTCCATGCCGCGCATCACATGCATGACCTCTTCACCGATAAACTGCCCCATTGAAAGGATCATCTGTTTCTGCTGATTCATGAGTCTTATTACAGTGGGGTCCTGTTTATTTAAACCCTCACCTCCCGGCGGCATGGCATTGCTGATATCGATACCGCGTTTTGCGTAATCCTTGATCCTTATCTCCCTTAAATCATATGTCTGCTGGAAATATATGGGGTTCTGATCCCCGCATGCACCAGTTGACCACACGGCTACTATTTTATCGTCAAATGAATCCTCAATATACCTTGAAGTTGCGCCCGGTGCATCCCCGCTGATCTTATCAATCTGCCCTACTGTAACACCATGCATGGCGTAATTGTAGTATACAGCAATAGGCTCTCCATTTATGGATTCTATTTTGATTACTGCCACTGTCTTGTCAGATGGCCCGTCATAGTTAGGCCCTTCCCACCATTTTCTTGTTTTGGGATCAACGATGTTGCGGTTGACATTCACATAGGAAACACCTGTTCCATACCCTATGCGTGCAGGCTGAAGCCTTTCCTTTGCAAGCTTAACCGATTTAAAAATATAATCTTCCAGACCAGGTTGCGGCCCAAATATACTGCTGTGTGTATGGGTCGGGGTGAGCAGGATATTCTGGGCAGGTATCCCCAGTTCTTTTTCTATTTTCTGTGT
>CAZCMD010000174.1:0-9744 GCA_964499695.1 uncultured Desulfatiglans sp. | reverse complement strand
GCCGATATTCGCATAAATCTGTTTTGCGATTTTACGAGTGTTTCCACTGTGAGAAAAAAATATGATAAGAATCTTTTCCTTAAATGAATCTGTTGACATATCTTTGCTCCTTGATCTTATATTTAAAAAATTATCAGCGTCATCTTTAAATATGCACTACTCAATTGATTTTTTGAGTTACGCCCCCCGGTTTCAATTGTTATTTAATTATTGAAGGACGTGCCACTATCCCCCCGTCCCACTATCCCACATTACTGTTTATATATCCCGAATCGAGATACCAGGGAATCAAGTGTCATATTTGTAGCGATCTCATTATGGGGTATTAATACATATTTCCAGGGTTTGCCATTACAACTCCGGGCATGATCAGATGCATGGGCACACCATTTTACTGCTGCTTCCTTTTTTGCCAACACTATTGGATCATCCATCTGGTTATTGGCTTTAGGTTCAAGCATATACATCATTCTGCTGGTCTCAACAACAAAATCGGGCTGGTATTCAAGATAATCTGCCCCATGCCTGTAAAAAATCTGAAACTGTCCCTTAGCAGGTTTAAACCATTTTAATCCTTCCTGTTCCAGTATTACAGCCAGTTTTCGTTCTGCTTCAGCTTGAAATTTCTGCACAGAGTAAAGGCAGTGGTTAAATCCTCCGAACAAGTATTTAGCCATATTACTCTTATCTTCCGGGGATATCCTGTAATCAATGGATGGTTCTGAAACAGAATAAGCACTTTTCTTTAACTCAGTAAACCCTTTGCTTACTACAACCTCGTAATCTACAGTATCCTCCCAGTAGTGTTCCTGCATCTGTGAATGTATAAACCGTGCAATATCGCGCTGATAACATCTAAGAACTTTTCTTACATCTTCCTCCGACAGATAGGATAGTAAATGCCGCACAGTCTGCCCTGCAAGGTCATAGAGAAGATCGGAATGATCATCATATGAGATATCATCAAAATCGATCAAACCACTGACCACATAATCCTCAAGCCGTGACTCATCAATATTGCCTCGTCCCATGTCAATAACTTCCAATTGACTGGTTCGAAGGTGCTGAATCCATAATTCATCAGGAACAGGCTGATAATTGATATTCTTCAGGTCCAGATTGAAAGAGCTGAAGCCGGTTTTTATTTCTCCTTTCGGGGAAAGATAAATACGGGGAATACTTATAGTTTCCTGCATCACCAAAGCTGTGGTTTTTTCAATTACCGCAGCAATATCCGGTTTTTCTTTGAAACCTTCAAATACCATTTGGTCGGATAAAGGCTGACGCTCTTCTACGGCTTTTATTATTGCAGCCTGAATCTCCGGTTTTTTCAGATAAGAGAGATCAGGTAATTTCTGTGGTTGGTTCGACAACTTCTGTATTTCTTCCCATGCGACCTGTGCGACTTTTTGTTCTTCCTGCTTTGTGAATACAGGTTCTGCATCCTGTCCGGTAATGGTCGTATTTGAAGTTATCTGAGATGGTGTTATTCCCAGCTTTTCTTCCAACCTTGAACGCGATACGAGTGTGGTAGTTTTCCTTTCAAGGTCTGTATCATCCAGTACAACCGCCTGTAGTTTTATTACAGAATCCGACTTGTTAGCCTCATCAATGATTTCCTGAAATTTATCATGGGCAACAATATTAAGACGGTCTACAGCAATTACACCTGCTCTTTTCCCATATGGAAGACGAAGCCCCCTGCCAATAGATTGTTCTATTAGGATGCGGGCATTTGCAGCGCGGAGAGGAACAATAGTGTAGAGATTGGTAACATCCCAACCTTCCTTCAACATATTAACATGGATGACGATCTCTGTAGGCTCATCAGGATGTTCCACCTTTAAGAGCCGTTCTATCATCTCTTCCTCTGCCTGTCCTGTTTGGCTGGAATCTACCTGAATTGCCTTTTCTTTATAACGGCCTTCAAAAAAATCGTCTGATTGTATCTTCTGTAGCAACTGTGTGGCATGTGTCGTATCGCGAGCTATTACCAGCAAAAATGGTTTAACAATTGAATTGCCAGTCTCACGTGCATAGGTTTCGAGTTCAACCTTAACACTTTCATGAAGCCGGATGCCATCTTCAAGTTTCATCTTTTCAATTGCTTCTGATGTCATTCCTGCCGGGTTAAAATTTTTACGAGTAACAACAGCCGGTTCTTTAACAAAGCCATCGCCCATTGCCCTGCCCAGCGGATAGTCATAGATAACATTTTTAAAAGGAATAGCTCCTTTGCCAGTTTCAATAAAAGGGGTTGCTGTCAGCTCAAGACCCAGTACAGGTTTGAGCTCGTTTATTGCACGCACACCTGCGCTGGCCCGGTAGCGATGCGACTCATCCATTATAAGTACAAGGTCTGGTAACCCTGCCAGATAGTCAAAGTAACTTTCACCTATATATTCGGACAATCGTTTGATCCGTGGCAGTTTACCACCTCGTACTTCAGAATTAATCTTGGATATATTGAAGATATTAATATGAACACCTTCATATCCAGGGAACATAATTGTCTGTGTACGATGTTCCTCACGCACCCCGATACCGCTCTCGTAGGTATCTCCGGTAATAACCGTGGGGGGATGAACTGCAAACTCAGATATTCCCTTGAATACATATTTTGACGTGTTTGGGGTAAAATCTGTAATGAGCTTATTATATATTGTAAGGTTTGGGGCCATCACAAAAAAATTACCAATGCCATGAGCAAGATAAAGGTAGCTTATAAATGCTCCCATCAAGCGTGTTTTACCAACACCGGTTGCAAGTGCAAAGCAAAGAGAAGGGAACTCGCGTTCAAAATCGGTGACCGACGGGAATTCACTTTGTATAACCGAAAGCACAGAGCTTGTATCAACCTCTTTTCCGGGCGGTGTAATTTCAGTAATACGATCCAGTATCTCAAGAGATCGTCGCTGGGGTGGGCGCAGGCTCAGGCGGCCGGATATGGCGTTAACATGTCTATTCATTTTTTCTTCCTGCCAGTTGTTTTGCGATCTTTTTTCATTACCTTATCTTCAGGAGATGAAAGATAATCCAGTTCCCTTTTTATCTCAGCACGTAATTCAGCTTCTGTAGGCAAATGAAGTTTATAACGGCTAGCATATAGTCGTTCATTCTGGTCCTTTCCAAGAGTATATTGAACTACCGCATCATTTTTGTCGGTGCAAAGTATGAGACCTATAGTGGGGTTGTCACCCTTGCTCAATCTTTCCCGGTCAAAGTAATTGACATAAAACTGCAACTGGCCAAGGTCCTGATGAGTAAGTTTGCCCACCTTTAGATCAATTAGCACATAACATTTCAGCACTGTATGATAAAATACAAGATCAATATAGAAATGGTCACCATCAAGTGTGATGCGCTCCTGCCTTGAGACAAAGGCAAACCCTTTTCCCAATTCAAGCAGAAAATATTGCAGGTTATTTATAAGTGCCTGTTCAAGCTGTGTTTCAACCAGCCTATGAGAGAAAGGTATACCTAAAAACTCAATAACCAGCGGATCTTTGATGGCATCAGCCGGTTTTCTAACTTCCTGCCCTCTTGTTGCTAGTTCTATAAGCCCTTTTTTATCCTTGCTGAGACCAAGCCTCTCATATAGCAGGCTGTTGATCTGCCGTTCCAGTTCACGGGCTGTCCAGTTGTTGGCGGCAGCCTCAATCTCGTAAAATGCCCGTGCCTCTATTTTTTCTACTCGTAAAAGTGTCCGGTAATGGGTCCATGACAGGCCGGGATTATATCTTCCGGGGCTGATCCTTTCCTTTGTTATTTCCGAAGATATTCCACTCATTGCGTGGAAAATCTCTTTTTTATATTGCGCTATTGTCATTACAGATTTTCCACGCGGTGCGTGGAGAATTGGCAATGTCGTAAGAAAATCGGGATATGTAAGATAAAATTGCCGCATATAGGAAAGATTCTGTATTGAGTAACCGCCACCAAATTCCGCCTGCAATTTTCTTGAAAGAGTTTCAATTTCTTTTTTGCCATAGGAGGCGCGTTTTTTCCCCTGCTGTTCTTCCTCTACGATCTCCCGACCCACAAGCCAGTTGGCAATTACCTGCGTTGTATCGACAGTCCGGGCGATACTGGAACGTGCAGATTCAAGGATTATTTTAATCCGGCTGTAAAGTGATGATCGCCCGCTCATTTACCATTCTCCTCATCTGAATCAAAGAGACTCATCTGCCCCTTTGGAAGGGGTGCCTTTGGCAGGTTTTCCACTTGAAGGCTGTAATCATCATGGCCCCATTCGCATCGTGCAAGAACAGCCTTTGGGATTTTCTTTATTGTGAGGTTAGGGTATTTGTCTGCCCTTGCCCTGAAAGAGGTGCAAAGCACCAGTAGACTCCTGTCCGAACCCACCTCATCAGAAAGCTGCTGGAGTTGTTCATGGTTAAGTTGAGCCGTTGTCACATAAATAAAATCCTGCTCTGTTGAAAACCCGTGCTGCCAGTATATAGAATCACTGGGTTCGTAGGTAAATCCTTCAAGCTTGCAAAGCGCTTCTGTAAGCATAGTCGCATTATAGGTCTTGTTAATTACCCAGTTTCCCCATTTATCTGTTTCCAGCAGAGAAGGTGCAAGCTTGTAATACCGAAATCCTCCACCTCCCTTCCAGCTTACCGCTTCGCTGATTCCGCCCTGATCCTCTCCATCTATCACCTTTTTCAATCGTGGAATGATGTGAGTATGACAATGATCGCCAAGCTCCACCATAACCCATCGCCTGCCCATTTTATGCGCCACTGCACCGGTAGTGCCTGAGCCAGCGAATGAGTCTAGGACAAGATCACAAGGATTTGTAGAAATTTCTAATATACGCTTAATAAGCTTTTCTGGTTTTGGTGTCTTAAACAAATCCGATGTATTTATTTCTGGAAAAAGCTTCTTTAACTCATATTTTGCTTGTCTGTTATGCCCAGTTTGATCAATATCAGACCAAAGGGAAGAGGGAGAAAGTCCACCTTGGTCAGCTAAATAGGTTTTTTTAATTATGCGTTCTCCGTCATTAGTGAAAACAATTTCTCCTGAAGTAATCATTTCATCCATACGTTTCTTACTCCATCGCCAGCCATTTGCTGGTGGAGAAATGTTCTTTCCCGTCGGAGAAATTATAATGTAACGTAGATTCTGTCGCGGGTTAGGAGAAGAAAGGTTACCTTGAAACCAAGGGCCACGAGGATCATTATCTGGATTCTTATAATGTTTATTATCCGATTCTTTTCGAAGAAGGGGATTGGATAACCAATTCGGATTCTTTGCGTAAACAAGTATTGTGTTATGATCAATTGAGAACTGTTTTGCATCGTTGTTTGAGGAATCTGCTGCTCGCCACACAAGGGATGCAATATAGTTTTGACGACCAATAATTTCATCCATCATAACTTTTAGATAATGAACTTCATTATCATCGAGATGTACCCAAAGTGTCCCATTAGGATCCAACAAATGGAAAAGCAGTTGAATTCTGTCTCTCATCAGTGAAAGCCATAAAGAATGCTCTATTCCATCATCATAATGATTAAATGCTTGTCCAGTATTAAAGGGTGGGTCAATATATATACATTTTACTTGCCCTGCAAATTCCTGTTCTAAAGCCTTCAAAGCAAGCAGATTATCACCAAAAATAAGCCGATTATCGAAGATGTCCTTATTGGAAACCCTGTGTTTTGCATGATAGGACAATTCCGGGTCTTCCAGAAGGATACGCGGCTCAAGTTTGGGCCGGTTCTCTTTTCCTATCCAGGTAAGTTCTAGTTTTTGTTTGTTGTTCATCATATGCTATCTGAATATTTTGTTTTTGTTTCAACCTGATGAATTAGTCAAGAATAAATTCAGCCTTTTTGTGACCGATTTTTAAAAGGGTTTATTAAAATGTTTAACTAATTAGGATTGCTTATTTTTTTGACTGGTATGCTTTTAACAGAAAAATTTACAATGATCAATAAACAGTTATCAATTAAAAAGATAGGCTATAGGCTGGTTGATTCAAGATTCAAAATTCAAAATTCAAAGAAAGATCAAAGAACAAAGTAAGAAGGGCGGGGAAGCAATTTCTCTTCTCCCATAGGATATACCCGCACAATACCGTGGCCCAATTGGCCCCTTTATAGCCCCATAATGTCTTTCTGCAAACACACTTTATGATGGGTTCAACGGGTTAGAAAAAACCTTCAATGTCCTGTTTGTCCAGTTTATGGCCTGTTTAATTTTATACTCTATTTAATATACAACGCAGAGCGTTTAAGTGCTGGCTCCCACGGGGACCATAGGAGCCAGGTTAGCCTTAAAATCAATTGACATTTTTATCAAAAAAGCTTATTTTTGTTTCAGCCTCATCTGCCATTGTGTAGAAGGAGATCTTGAACCGCTCTTAATGGGCGGTTCATGCATTTTAGGACAGCCTTTCCTGATATTTTCTATTTAAACTTCTTCTAGTTGAGTCACCCTCTACATAATAAGCAGTAATTAAAAACACAATATCCCTTTTACCAACGCTCCTTTTTTCCAGGATGATCACATAATCATGGGCTTCAAGCCACACATAAGTTCTTATTCTTTTTGAATGCTCCATATGATCCCATGCCTTGACTGCGCAATTATCATGGTTTGAAATAGTCGGACCACACCAGGGGAGCCTTTCAGCGCGCCTTGGATCAAATAGTCTCTCGTTGCTATCTTTATTGTCTTTTGTGATAAGGTGCCAGAAACCTTCTTCATATTCGCCATCAATAATCCTTCTATCCCACCACAAAAGCCTGTTTTGATAACGTCTTTCAATTTTATGAAAATCATTCTGGAAAACGCCATAAAGCTTTGAACAAACCTCCTGCCATTCACCATCGACAGATATCAAATCGGGCAACCATTCAGGTTTTGTAATCATTCCATCCTCCCGGATGCATGCCATTTAAATAGATTAACTTTAGCGGCAAGAGGAAGGGTTGTTTGAGTTAAAGATAAACCTGATCTCTTCTGCATCCTTTCAACCAGAGCCAGTTTACCGGAGTTCGTTAAAAGCCCTCTGTTTTTGTAGGAGATAGCGCCAATTAACAAATCAGCAAGCTGTAATATTTCAGCCTCTTCAGAACGAATGACCTGTACACGTTCAATTATACTTCTTGAGAAATCCATCATATTGTTACAGAGGACATTATGCAGTTTGGCAATTTTGTCTGAACTTCTGGTATCTTTTATATCAATATATATACGATATTTTGAATCAGGATTAAGGATTATTTTTATCATGTCAAAATACATCTTGTAATACCAAGTATCATGATCCTGGTTAAAATCGTTGTGCCTTAAAAGTGACTTATCAGGGACGATTAATGCCCTGAAATGAAGGTCATCATCATCAAAAAAGTAATCCAATAGGTCAAGATAAAGGGCTTTACCGCCAGGGGATACCTTTGTCCATTTTGTTTCAAAGGTTGGTTTTCTTCCGTGTTTGTTTTTTATTTCCCGCAGTCTGTTTGATATTTCACGGACTTTTTCCGAAATACACCAAACCGCACCCAGAACCATTACGTTTTTATGATCATGTTCCAGGTGACAAGATTCATCACAATACACATTATATGCGCTATCCATCGAGGACCCCTTATCTTATTAATGATAAGTAACTTGATGCGAATATTTTAAAGCACATGAGAAACCTGATATAAAATATTAACCGAAAATATTGTTGATCATCTTATTGAATTCAGTTACAGCCGATAACCGGTCTTTTTGTAGCCGGGTTTTACCCTGTTAAATATTTAACTAATTGGGATTGCTTATTTTGACTGATTTTTATTAGCAGAAAAGGAATCAATTATCAATGAACAATTATCAGTTATCAATAAACAATGATCAATAATCAGTAATCAATTATCAGAAATCAGTTAAAAAGACAGGCTATAGGGGGGGTGATTCAAGATTCAAGATTCATGATTTCCATCTTCGCCAAGGCTTCGACGGGCAGGAAAGATTTCCCGTATCGTCATATACCTATGGCGGGACAGGTCGCCCTCACAAGACTCCGGGATAGTGGAATGGGGGGCAATCCTATAATCTCCTGTCAAGGGTAACAAAGTTGTATCATGGTGGAGATTTCAGATTGACATACAACACGGAGTTCCATATGTTTTGTTCATCAATAAAGGGATTCTTAAAAATTTTTGAATGCAGAAAATTTAGAAATGTGTAAAGATCAATCCGTTAACAGAATGCCTGATTTAAAAGTAACCTATTAACTTTAATAGTCCTCCTGCGCTGGGGACAAGGAGAAAACAAAATGCTCAAACGAATTAGTTTCGTGGTAATCCTCGCATTAGCCTGTATCTCGTTATCAAAGCCGACGTATTCCGCCGATAGCCAGGAGGCGATTGAGGAACAGAACAAGCAGATTGTGATCGAATTTTACAATGCCGCTCTCAACGAGAAAAACTGGGAAAAGACCAAGAGCTTCATTGGGGACCGCTACGTTCAACACAACCTTCATGCCAGTGATGGGCCGGAAGGGCTGAAGGCACACATCGAGTTCCTGAAACGCGATTTCCCCAAGAACCACGGCGAGATCAAACATGTCCTGGCCGACGGTGATCTGGTGGCACTGCACATCCACTGCCAGCGTAGCCCGGAAATGCGCGGCTACGCCGTTGTGGATATCTTCAGAGTTGAGAACGGCAAGGTGGTCGAGCACTGGGATGTAGTTCAGGAGATTCCCGATCCCAAGAATGCGATGAATCAGAACACCATGTTCTGAACCCTGTAAATAAAAAAAGCCGGCGATCCGTCGGCTTTTTCCTCAACCCAAGCTTGTGAAAAGGGGATACTGTCAGTTTATTTGTTAAATATATTTAACCTAATACCTTGCAGCGTCCCCTTGTAGTAACATGTCTCCTTTTAAATCCTTTCTACAGCCCGTACAATCAGGGTTCCCTGCTCTGCACCTGGAGGTACATAGGCACAAAGCATCTGTTACAAAACAGATGTATGGCGATTTTATTTTACATAGGGATTATATATAATATCACCCGACTTCTGATCACGGGAATAATGCCTGAAGAAATCCCAGGCGATCTTACCGTATTCAGGATAAAGGGCATGCTTCAGGTTCATTGTGTAATTGACCGCGACCATTGGAATATTATCTTTATCATATAGCATCCATGAAGTGTTGTCGTATTCACCGTTCAGTATAACCTTTATCATATAATCCGCTTTAAAACCGTTGATCGGCCAGGTCTTAAAATCGTAAGGTTCAATCGTTTTCATACCGTTATAACCGAGAAAAAGGTTGAGCAGCGCCTGATATCCTGTCGCGATGGTTTCATTGACCTGATCGAAAGCCCCGCCCAGATCAAAAGAAGAAGTGGTGAACATTATAGGCATTCGTGCTTTCTGTAATTTTGCGGCCTCATCAGGAGTGCCGGTGTATCCGGCCGCTGCCATAGGTACAGCAGCGGCAAATAATGACGGTTTTCCGTTAATCGCACGCAGAGTGGCGGCGCCTCCCATGGAGTAGCCGGTCACATACACGCGTGATGGATCCAGTGCGGGATAGGTTTTGAGCATGTATTCGACCAGAAGAGGAAGTGATTCTGTCAGTATTTGCCCGATACTCTGATGTTCAGGAGCAACCATGGCAAACCGTTCTGCGCCGGCCAGGGGAAGCAGACCGATTTCCTCTATAAACTGACGCGGATCGTCTCCGCCTCCGTGATTAGCGAGGATCAGAGGCACTGTTCCGGCCGG